>NC_010168.1:2400000-2700000 GCF_000018885.1 Renibacterium salmoninarum ATCC 33209
CACCAGCTTGGTGTTCCGGTCACGGCATAAACGCCCCGCGGAAACAGCGCTATCTGACTAGATTCAACAGCATGCGCCATCATTTTCGGCGTCACCCCGGCACGCAACAGCTCAACCCGACGCACCGCGCCACCTTGCAACAATGCCAGTTGGACAATTTTTCGATCCACCATCTCATCCTGGCGTAATAAGCCCACGCCGTCAGGAGTTAAATCCGGACTGTGGATAACTTATGTCCCAGACAAAATGTCTGCGCGGGGACATAAGTAGTTATGTCCCCGCGCAGAGCCCAAAGATGGGACTCTACGAAACTTTGCAGCAGGCTAATTGGACACCGCTTGGCTAAGCTGCCTCACCAATGAATGCTTGCCTTGGGTAGCCATTGTTTTCGACGGACTCCCGGAGTAAGTTGCTGATGAGGCGGGGCTAATGACCGACGACGCCGTGCCAGGACTCAAGGAGGAGTACCGTGAGCAACGCGCTCAGCGAGACACCGAAGCCGATCCGGAGTGTGGTTGCGGCCCGGATGGACAGACTGCCGTGGACTAAATTCCATTGGACGGTGGTGATTGGCCTTGGTGTCTCCTGGATATTGGATGGCCTGGAAGTCCAAATCGTGGCTCAAAATGGCTTCCAACAAGCACTTGGTATGGACAGCGCTCAGATCGGTTTGACCGGCACGATTTACTTGATTTGGCAGGTCGCGGGGTCTCTAGTCTTCGGCCGCATGGCTGACCGATTAGGCCGTAAGCGGCTCTTCATCCTGACGCTGGCAATCTACCTGGTTGGCAGCGGCATTGCTGGTTTTTCACCGAATATGGAATTCCTCTGGGTCTTCAGATTCATCGCAGGGATGGGTATTGGCGGCGAAAATACCGCGATCAACTCGGCGATCGACGAATTGATCCCTTCGCACTACCGGGGGCGGGTTGATATTGCGATCAACGGAACATATTGGGCCGGTGCTGCCCTGGGCGCCACTGCCAATATCTTCCTCCTACCTGGCGGTTCTGAGGCAGCTGATTCATTTGCCAACGGTTGGGGCTGGCGCATCGGGTTCTTCGTTGGCCCCGTCTTGGGATTTATCATCATCTATCTGCGACGGCATATTCCGGAAAGTCCGCGCTGGCTGGTCACTCATGGTCATCAAGCCGAAGCCGAAGCCACGGTCGACAAAATCGAGGCGGACATTAGAGCTTCTGGCTGCGAGCTCAGTGAAGTTTCTGATGACCAGGCGATGCTGATAGCTCCGATGAAGAGCGTGCCCTTTGGAAAGGTGTTTCGAGTATTCGTCTTCCAATATCCAAAACGCACCTTCCTGAGCTTGAGCATGATGATTACGCAATCCTTTCTCTACAACGCAATCTTTTTCAGTTATGCGCTAGTCCTGGAAAACTTTTACGCCGTGCCTAAAGGCACAACTGGGTTCTATATTTTTCCTTTCGCCATTGGCAATTTGCTCGGACCATTGCTGCTTGGACCGCTCTTCGACACCATTGGCAGACGGAAAATGATTTTCACTACCTATGGTTTGGCTGGCGTGGTGCTCGCGGTGTCCGCCGCACTTTTCCAAGCGAACGTTCTGAACGCCACCACCCACGTCATCTTGTGGTGTATCGCGTTTTTCTTCGCCTCGGCGGGAGCATCCTCGGCTTACCTGACCGTCAGCGAAATCTTCCCTTTGGAACTTCGCGGCCAAGCAATCTCGTATTTCTTCGCTGTCGCGCAAATAGTTGGCGCGCTTGGCCCGGTTATTTTCGGCGCCTTGGTGGGCGACGGCACTAGCCGCGGCCCAATCACCGGCGGTTTCTATCTTGGCTCCGCGATTATGTTTGCCGGCGGGATCATTGCTTTGATCTTCGGCGTCAACGCGGAGCGACAATCATTGGAAATGATCGCGGATCCGCTGTCTAAAGTCAGCGAACCGAGCGATTCGAAGGGAGCATAAGGTGGGATTCGTCGTCGTTGGTGTCAGCGCGTCAAGTGGCTCGCCCGGTGCATTGCGAATGGCCGCACACGAGGCGCAGCTTCGCGAAGCGCAGCTAATCGCAGTTCAAGCCTGGTCTGCGCCTAGAGCTCCGTCAGCTTCAGCTGGCAGACCATCTGCGCTAACCGTCAACCCAGAGCGCCTTTTCCAAGCAGCGGAAAAGGCATTGCGAGATCAGGTTCTTGCGGTCCTCAAGTCTGAGGTTGAATGTCGCTTGGTGCGAGGCACGCCAGGCAAAGTACTCCTGAGCGAATCGGCCCATGCCGAGCTGCTAGTAGTCGATGCACCGCGCAGAAAGATCACTTCTACCTCACCGTTACTGGCGCACAAGTTGGTCTACCGAGCTAGATGCCCGGTGTTAATCATGCCGCCGTCGCAAGCAAATTGATCAGCGCAGTGCATCGCTAGCTAGGAGCGAGCGGGTTACTGGCTCAAAACAGCATTCTGCGAGCCGTCAACGCCGTCTTGAGTCTTGGCTGCCAGAGTCAATACGTCATAACTGGCGACGATCTCGTCGTGCTGATTGTGCAAAATCGCATCCCAGCAAACCTCGCCGTATTCCTGGTCCTCGCGCGGGGTAATTTTCTTTGCGGTCAGCGTTACCCGGAAGGAATCACCCGCGGCTAGCGGGGTGATGAAGCGCAGATTCTCTAGCCCGTAATTTGCCAGCACTGGACCCGGAGCCGGCTCCACAAACAACCAGGCGGCCCAGGACAACAACAAGTAGCCATGCGCTACGATGCCCGGGAAGAAGGGGTTTGCCGCTGCCGCAGCCTCATTGGTGTGCGCGTAAAACGTGTCTCCCGTTGAGTTCGCAAAATCGGTAACGTCCTGGAGCGAAACTTCACGCAGTTCGGAGCCAAAGGCGTCACCAATGCGCAACTCCGCCAAGGAATTTCTGAACGAGTGTACAGAGTCGAAATTTCGGTCCGCACCCGGATGCCAGACACCAGTAACTGCGGTGAGCATATTGGGCGAGCCTTGAAGCGCAGTGCGTTGCATGTGGTGGTGGACTGAACGAATACCTCCCAGCTCTTCACCGCCACCGGCCCGGCCCGCCGTGTACCAAATGCGGCACGGGTGAACCATGCCCGGTCGATGAACGCGCATCTTCTCGGTTGAGCACCAGCACTCGGCCATGGTGCGCGGCAATCCCCGTCACCAGCTGTTGCACGATGAGCGGGTCGTTGGAACATACCGACGCCACTAAGGAGCCTGCGCCCATAGCTGCCAGTTGAATCGCTTCGTCAAGGCTTTCATAACCAATAACCGAAGTCACCGGGCCAAAAACTTCCAGCTCATGGACTTCTTTTGCCCGAGAATCAGCCCATCTCAGCAATATCGGCGACATGAATGCACCTTGTTCCACGACGCCGACGGAGCCGTCGCGGCGGGTAACTTGTGGCGAATCCAGCGTGCCATAGACCAGCTCGCCGCCGGCATCAAGCATGGTTTGGACCGCGGCACGCACATCGGCCAATTGGTCCAGTGACGCTAGCGCACCCATGGTGACACCTTCAGCACGAGGGTCGCCGAGCACTACCTTTTCAGCAAGTCGCGCGGAAATCGCGGCAACGACGTCGCCCTTGAGCGCGTTCGGCACGATGGTGCGGCGGATGCTGGTGCACTTCTGCCCCGCTTTAACCGTGCGCTCGGTGGCCACCGAGCGCACAAACGCCTCGAACTCAGGGGTTCCAGGCCCGGCATCAGGGCCCAAAATCGCGGCATTGAGCGAATCGGTTTCCGAGGTGAATCGCACACCACCGAAGACCACGTTCGGGTGCCCTTTGAGCTTTTTTGAGGTCGAAGCGGAGCCAGTAAAGGCCGCCAAATCACGGTAGTCCAGGTGATCAAGGAGGTCGCGGGCAGAGCCGGAAATCAGCTGAATCGAACCTGCCGGCAGAATCCCGGAATCTACCATCAGCCGAACCATCGCCTCAGTGACGTAGCCGGTTGGCGTGGCAGGTTTGACGATGCTTGGTACACCCGCCAAAAAAGCTGGCGCAAATTTTTCCAGCATGCCCCAGACCGGAAAATTGAAGGCGTTGATCTGCACGGCAACGCCGGGGATTCGGGTATAGATGTGTTCACCCAGGAATGAACCGTCTCGGGAAAGCACTTCAAGTGGGCCGTCAATCACGACATTCGAGTTTGGCAATTCCCTACGACCTTTAGAGCCAAAGGTGAACAGCACGCCGATGCCACCATCAATATCGACCAAATTGTCGACTTTAGTGGCTCCCGTTTGGGCAGAAATTCGGTACAGCTCTTCGCGTCGCTCATTGAGGAACTGGGCAAGCTCTTTGAGCTTGAGCGCGCGCTGGTGATATAGTGAAGTCACCCAAATTGCGCTGGCCAGTTTCACGACCGTAACGCACGACGGCGGCCAAGTCCACGCCGTCGGAACTCACGGTGGCCAAGGCCTCACCAGTGTTAGCATCCCGAGCGATTGGCGCATTCGCGGGCGCAGTTTCCGGGGCCCACCAAGAACCCTCAAGGTAACTGGGAACAATGTTCAAGGCTGTAGCCGTGCTGGTCATCGTTGACATTCCTTCAGCTGGTTCTGGGAGCTTGCGTCCGTCACTGACGGCATTCTTCAGCTCTTTCTGGCGCTAATTACTGAACGAGTGGTCAGTAATTAGGATCAGCTTAGCGCACTGGGCTGAGTGCGATCCAGCCCTAACGCTCGCTGACAATCAGCACTAAAGAACCCTCAAAGAACGGCTGTGTTCGCAAGGCCTGATTTTTTTCGTCCCAGCGGCCAGATTTCAAGTCAGCGGCCAAGCTCGCTACCGCATCATGCCGTTCAGCTTCGGTAACAAAACTCCAGGCAGAATTTGCCGTGACAGCACCGGGATCTAGGAACATTTCTGGCCGGCTATAATAGGCTTCGCCAAAACCGTCACGGCAGTTGGGTGGAATCTACACCGGCTCGATCCGAGCGTTGCCAAGTATCGCAGCGATTCGCGCCGGATCCGGATAACGACGGGCTTCGGTGGCAATGACCGTCGGAGCGTACTCCGCCAGCCAAAAACGGTCTAGCAGCACCGGATCACAGCTCAGAATCGCAACCGGCCCTCGAGCGACCCTGCGCATTTCCGCTAAACCCGATTCCAGGTCTTGCCATTGGTGCACGGTGAAAGTAGCCATTGCCGCATCAAAATAATTGTCCTCAAACGGCAGGCTTTCTGCACTGCCTTCAAGAGCTCGACTCAAGTAATCAGGGCGCTGCGCACGCATAGTTTCGCTTGGTTCCACCGCGGTGACTAGCCGGTCTACTGGCTCGTAGGACCCGGCACCGGCCCCAAGGTTGAGAACAGATTCCGCATTACCAAGGGCGGCAAGAATTCGCTCAGCGATATATGGCTCGGGCTGGCGATAATCTGCGTAACCACGACCTATTGAACCGTAGTTTGCATCCCCGGCACTGCCATCGTCATAACCCATACTTCGATCCTATTAGGCTAACCACATGTGGAAAATAGTGTTGGGTGAGCTCGACGAAAAAATGGGCGTGCAGATTGTTGAAGAATCCGTGCAGCGCGTCGTCGCGACGATGCCGGTCGAAGGAAATCGACAATCATTCGGTCTATTACACGGTGGCGCCTCACTGGCGGTGGGCGAGGCAGTTGGCTCCTGGGCTGCGGTAATTTACGCCTCGACTTTGGGTCGCACCGCCGTCGGCGTGGATGTCTCCGCCACGCACCACAAATCCGCTCGAGAAGGCATAGTCACCATCACGGCGACTCCCCTGCAGCTGGGCCGCACCATGACCAGCCACGAAGTCTTGATCACGAATGAGGCTGGCGAAAGGCTTTGCACACTGCGGATCAGCAATTTATTGCTTGAGAAACGCTGAACCGACCTAGCGCTGCTTGGTTATCCGGTATTCCAGGCCTAATTTAACGCTTTCCCATTCGTTCGGCAGAATCGAAAAAACCACGGTATCTCGCAACATCCCGTTGACCTTGGACTGGTTGCGCAGCACGCCGTCTTGTTTTGCGCCCAAACGCGCAATCGCCGCGCGGGATTGATGATTGTGCCAGGACGTGCGGAACTCTACCGAGTTGCATTGCAGGGTTTCGAAAGCATGTTGGAGCAGTAAGAGTTTCGAATCAGGATTGTTTCCGGTTCCGGTTCCGTGCACGCTTGCGGAATTCCAGGTGGATCCAATTTCCACCCTGGGCACTGAGACGTCAATGTTCATATAGGTGGTCATGCCAATAATCTTGCCGTCGCTCAGCCGTCGAGCTGTGAACGGCAGCATGGCGCCCTGTTCTTGAAGCGCTAGCCGACGGTCGATTTCAGCGGCCATGCCCTGCGGCGTCGGAATTGAGGTGTACCAAATATTCCACATCTCGCCATCGGCTACCGCGGCCACCAGCCCGTCATGGTGCTCCTGGCTCAGCGGCTCTAGCTGAACGAACTTTCCGGTCAAGGTAATGGGCAAAATCGAAGTCATAAGCACATTTTAGGCGTCGATCAGTAGCCTGCGAATAGAGCCAATTTCACCTTTGCTGACCTTATTTCGCAAAAGATAGCTCTCGACGTCGTCGGTAGCCAAGGACGCCAACATGGCTTGTCTTGTGTGAATCACCCAGGCCTCAAGGCTCAGGTCATAGCCCTCCGGGCTATCAGTAAATTTCGGATCATAACTGGTGATACCTCGCACCGCTAGCTCATAGTCAGCCACGATCTGCTCCGCCGGAACACCCGCCAGTTGTAAAAGACCCATCACGATCATGCCAGTACGATCTCGGCCCGCCGCACAATGGATCAATACTCCACCCGGTTCAGTGGCCGCCTGGGCAATCGCCCGGTACACAGCAACCAGCTTCTCTGGCCACAATCGCATAGTTGGCCAGAAGCACTCCGGCGAGTTATGCGTGGGATAAATCTCCTGAAACTCCGGCACCGATTGGTCTTCAATCGGAACTGAAATCACCCGAATTCGTGCGTCCTCAACAACGTCAGTCGGATCGCTTTCTCGGCGGCCGTGCTCGTCGACATTGCGTAAATCAATGATGGTCCGCACGCCCGAGTCATACATTTGCTGCCAGCCCGCCTGGCTCAGGTATTCGCGTCGCGCGCTACGAAAGACTCGCCCAGGTTGCACCCGCACCAATCCACCCAAATCACGCGCGTTGACGGCACCGGACCAGGCCATTTCGCGATTGCTGGTTTCCTCGTCCATAGCGGGAACCACGCTTACCAGCTGAAGAAGCCTTGGCCGGATTTACGTCCTAGTTCGCCACGAGCAACTTTGTCCCGCAAAATCTGCGGCGGTTCAAAGCGCGGTCCCAGAGTGGAAGCCAGGTACTCCGCTATACCTAACCGCACGTCCAAAACCACCACATCAGTCGTCCGCAAGGGGCCCATCGGATGCTTGTAGCCAAGCTCCATTGCGGTATCAATGTCCTCCGGTGACGCCACACCTTCCTCGACCATTCGCATCGCTTCCAAAGCAATGGCCCCGCCTAACCGTGAAGAGGCGAATCCCGGCGCGTCTTTAACTACGATGGCGCGTTTGCCTAATGCTGTCACCCAAGCCTTGGCATCGGAAACCAGAGCGTCCGGGCTAAGCTCGCCGCGGACCAATTCGACCATCGTGGAAGCCGGGACCGGATTGAAGAAGTGCAGGCCAAGGAACCGTTCGGGCCGAGCCAAGACTGCGGCCAAACCGTTTACCGAAAGCGAGGAGGTGTTGGTTGCCAACACCGTACCCTCAGCTAACACTGCTTCTGCCCTTTGCAAGGCCGAGACCTTGAGCTCAAATACCTCAGGAACCGCCTCGACAACCAAATCAGAACCGGAGAGTTCCTCTACCGACGTAACTACGGTCAGACAGCTAAGGCACGCCTCCACTGATTCGGTGATTGAGCCGCGAGCTGCAGATTTTTCCACGGCCTCACTCACCCGCTCACGAGCCGCGGCCACAAACTCCGCAGAGGCCTCCGCGATAGTGACGACGGATCCTTTGGTCAAAAAAGCGTGTGCAATTCCAGCACCCATCCGGCCGCCGCCGATCACACCAACGGCCTTTGGCAACTCGGTCATTTCTGCTTCCTTTCCAAGAACGCCGTCATTCGTTCGAACTTTGCTGGTGACTCGAAAAGTACCGCCTGCGCGTCCATATCCGCTTGCGGGTGTGCTTCTGGCGACGCATGAAAAACGGACTTTGTGTACTGGATTGCTAACGCATCTTGTGCCGCAATTCGGTTCGCCAGGGCTTCCGCCGCCGCCAAAAGCTCATCAGCTGGATGCAATGAGGATACAAGTCGCACAGCGAGTGATTCCTCAGCGTTGAGTACTCTGCCCGCTAACAAAATTTCTTTCGCCAGCGGCTCCCCCACCAACTCGCGTAGCCGCCAGGAAGCACCCGCGGCAGCCAGAATTCCCAGCGAAGTCTCTGGATTACCGATTCGAATCGATGGCGTTCCAATCCGGAAATCTGCCGCGAAAGCCAGCTCCGCGCCGCCGCCCAAAACATAACCGTCCAAGGCCGCGATGACCGGCATGGGAAGCTTGGCGATTCGAATGAAAAGTTTGATGTTTATGCCGGCCAAAGCATCATCGCGACGGCGCTCCCATAGCTGAGCGATATCTGCACCCGAGGCAAAAACTCCTCCTTTGGCCGTTTGTGCGCCAGTCAAGATCAAAATTCGTGGCGTTTTTTCAAGCAGCTCGCAGAGCAAATGCAATTCGTCGACCATCTGCTGATCGATTGCATTGCGCACTTCGGGGCGATTGCGCCGCCGTCGGCATTGACGATCTCTGGATCTAGGCCAAGCCGCCGAATACAGGCGAGCGACTGGGTAGCAAATGCTTCATTGAGCTCCACCGCACCAATCGCAGAAATTTCGACGCCGGTACGCGCCAAAATCTTTTCGGTCGCCGGAACTGGGCCCAAGCCCATAATCGCCGGCTCCAGAGCAGCTGCAACGCCGTCGATAATCCGCGCTCGTGGCGTCAGACCAAAGCGTTCAAGCGCCGCCTCCGAAACCACCAGAACCGCCGAAGCACCATCATTCAGCGGTGAAGCATTTCCCGCCGTGACAATGCCACCGGCGCGAACCACCGGTTTCAACGCAGCCAGCGTCGCCAAATAAGAGTCCCGGCGAGGGCCTTCATCCGCGGTTACCTCGATAATGTTTCGGCCAGATTTTGCTTGAACGGGCACTATCTCGGCATCGAACTTACCTGCATCAATTGCCGCAATGGCCCGCTGATGCGAAAGCAAGGCAAAAGCGTCCGCATCTTCGCGGCTAATCCCGTCTAAGGCCGCGACCTCTTCAGCTGTTTCTGGCATCGAGAAGGTATCCCGTGCCGAGAAGCGCGGGTTCGTGAAGCGCCATCCGATTGAAGTGTCCAAGATGTCACCAGGTCGCGCAAAGGCTTTTTCTGGTTTCGCCATCACCCACGGCGCCCGGCTCATCGATTCAACACCGCCGGCGATCACCACATCGGCGGCGCCAGACTTCACCATTTGCGAGGCCAAAGTAATCGCGGACATACCCGAGGCGCAGAGCCGATTAACCGTTATGCCGGGAACCGTGTTGGGTAGTCCTGCCAACAGCAGGGCCATCCGGGCCACATTGCGATTGTCCTCACCGGACTGATTCGCATTGCCCAGGATCACCTCGTCAACCGTAGCGGGATCAATTCCGGTCCGCGCCATTAGGGCAGCCAAGGCCACCGCGGCAAGGTCATCTGGACGAACCGAAGACAGTGCGCCGCCATAGCGGCCTACTGGCGTCCGGACTCCATCGACAAGAAATGCTTGCGCCATTGCCACACCTTACTTTTGAGGACGAAGACCATTTACTGACCAATCGTTCAATAATTCCTGCTCCAATATTTCACAGCCTCGCGAGCACGGTCAATCGTCGGTCGAAGAACGCGTATGTTGGATGCGTGGCTTCAGTACCCCGATCAAGCATGCGCTTTACCGCGCTCGATCTGGTTGTTGCCGGGCTTTATCTGGCTAGCGTGCTGCTATTTAGCTCCGGACTCTTTAGTCTCGACAAAAGCGTAGGGTCCTGGCTACTCAGCATCTTTCCCAACCCAGAGGTTGCACAATTCGCGCTCAACGCAACACTTTCGGGCACATTTTTTATCCTTGCCTTGATTGCGGCTTGGCCAACACTGCGCAACAACACTGTTCTCTACCGAACCAAGCCATTACTGGCTGTAGGCATGATTCCGCTGGCTTTAGTGGCGATGGTGATTGTCACGGCCGCCCTAGTTTTGGTCACCGGCGTCAACCCACAGACCTCAGTCAATCAAAACGAGCTACAGGCCTTGGTACAGGTTTTACCGCCAGAGGCGATGGTTCTACTGGTTGTGATCGCCGGGCCATTCGTTGAGGAGTTTCTTTTTCGCCACCTCCTGATCGGCAAACTCAGTAAATACCTCAACGTCTGGGTTTGCGCTGCGATCTCGGTACTGGCGTTCGCCATGTTGCATTTAGTCGGAAAAGAAACGATTAGCTTTGCCGCGCTGAGCCCATATTTAGGTTTGGGGCTGGTGCTTGTTCTCGCCTATGTCTTGTGCGGCAAAAATCTGCTCTTGAACTACACCCTGCATTTAGCCAAAAACCTGCTCGCCTTGCTGGTCCTCTATGCGGCATCTTGAGTTTGGCGGACGGCATTTATTCGCCCCGAGACTAATTCAAGTTGGCGAGAATCAGCTAGACCAGAAAACCATTGCCGCAGCGCTCGATCGTGGCTAACCATGATCAGACACCCATGGTAATCGCTAAAAAGCTCTTGTAACTCATCGACTAATTTCGGTGCCAAATGGTTTGTTGGCTCATCAAGCATCAGCACTTCGAAGCCGCCCAATAGCAAACGGGCCAAGGCCAGCCTGCGGCTCTGACCCACGGACAACGTGCCAACTGGCAGGGCAAAATCGGCGCTCCGAAACAGCCCTAAGCGCAACAACGCCTCCGCCTGCTCATCGATCTCTCCCACACGTCCAGCGGCAAAAGCGGGCAACAAACGTTGCTCCGGTCGAGCCGGCGCAGGTAATTCTTGCGGAAGATAACCGATCCGAGCACGACGGCGAACCTCACCCCGGGTGAGCTCCGCACCGACGCCGGCCAAGAGGTTAAGTAGCGTGGTCTTCCCCGCTCCATTCGGACCGGTGATCAGCAGTTTGTCATTGGCAGCAACGCCTAGTTCCGGCACATCCAGCCGGTCCAAAACTGTGACCCTGGTGGCTTCAATGACCGTGTCAATTGCGCTCGGCACACCTAGATTGGCCGAAAGTCGCAACGGCACCGGTGGCCGATCAATGGGTTGCGCTTGCAACCGGCGAAGTCGTTCCTGGGCATTACGAATCTGCGAGCGGACTGCGGCTTCAACTAAGCCGGTGTACCGATCGTAGGACATCTTATTTTTGTCGGTCATCCGGCCATAAGCCACCCGCCCTTCAACCGCTAATGCCTTCTGCCGCTCGTGCTCCATGGCATCGAGCCATTGGTGGTACGCCTGTTCCCAACGCGCGCGCTCGGCTCGCTTCTGCGATATGTAGCCGTCATACCCGTTGCCGTAGCGGCGCACTTCGGTGCGATCCGCGTCAACTTCAATGACGGTTTGGGCAAGTCGCGAAAGCAGCACGCGATCGTGCGAGACCACAACAACCGTTCCACGGTGTGCTGATAATCTGGCTTCCAACCAGTCCAGGCCAGCAGCGTCCAGATGATTTGTCGGCTCGTCCAACAGCAGAACTGCGGCCGGGTCAGCAAGCAGACAAGCCAAACCAAGCCGCCCGGCTTCACCCCCGGAAAGCGTGTCTACTAGCCGAGAGTTGGCAATACCAGCCAGACCTAAGCGATCTAAGGCAGCGTCCATCAATGAGTCCACCTGAAAGCCGCCGCGCAGTGCAAAACGGGTAGCCAATTCGTCGTAACGATCAACAAGCTGCTCACTCGCGTCTGCTAATTGATGCCGCAATAACTCAAGTTCAGCCGCTATGGCCCGAATCTCCGCAAGCGCGGAATCAATCGCCTCCTGGATGGTGAATCCACTGGGCCAATGTTGTTCTTGGCCAAGATAGCCAAAGTTGGCGGCCAGGGTCACCGCCCCGGCATCCGGGGTTTCGATACCGGCGAAAAGACGCAGCAGCGTTGATTTTCCAGCACCGTTTTCACCAATGATCACGACGTGCTCGCTCGGTGCAATCGTCAAGTCAATTGTGTCGAGTAGGAGCCTGTCGCCATAACCGTGCGAAACGCCACGGAGCACTATTGGGCTGGCTAAATGTGTCGAAAAAGAATTTTCAGAAGATAAGGGAAAAGTCATACTGAACCTCGCAATCAAACGTGAAAAAGGACGTTTCGATGGGATTGCGATCAGTTATTCATGTTTCTAAGGTAGCAGGATGATGGCGCGTTAGTCCATCGTTTACTGAACCGCTGTAGTCCGGACCATCACGACTGATTCATTGGGTAGGCACCGGCAGAGTTCGCTGAGAACCCACTGAATTCCGGCCGGCTTTCCTCGATCCACAGATAGAGGTCCAGACTGCGTTCCAGCTCCAATCGGGTTCCCCAATCGATAGCTTCTGCTGGACGTTTACGCAGCTCGGCAACGATCCGGCCATCAACGAGCGAGGCCATCTCATTATTTTTGTCGTCAAGCGCCATCAGCGTGGCCTGTTGAAGAGCGCTCGTGTAACCAGGATGGTGAGTAGCCGGATAATAATTTTTTCTTCTCTGCAAAACTCGCTCCGGAACCTTATCGGCAGCCACCGCGCGGAGAATGCTCTTCTCGCGATTATCGAAGCGAATGAGTGGCCACGGCACCTGATACAGAAACGACACTAGGTCCGGATCACAAAACGGCACACGCACTTCTAAACTATTGGCCATGCTGAGTCGATCTGTTCGATTCAGCATGGCCAAGCCAACGCTTGAGCGAAATATATTGCAGCTGACGGCGCTTGGTGTTTTCGGAGTTATCGCCGTAGACCGTTGGTGCTTGCGACTCATCAAGCTTTTTTGCTGATTCTTGAATTTCCTGGATCGCCAACTGAGGCAAAAGCCCTTCAGCGAGGGGCAACGCTGCTTGATTCTTTCGAATCATTGTCCAGGGAAATCTTGAAAATTCTTGGGCGGCTGTGGAATTGAACCAAGGATAACCGGCAAAAATCTCATCGGCCCCTTCCCCGGAAAGGAAAACTTTATTTTGTTGGGCAATGTGTCTGAATAGGAGAAATAGGGAAGTGTTCATATCACCAACGCCAATCGGCGAATCTCTGGAGCGAACAACGGCCCGGCGATATTCGCCGTCCATCAGTTGCTCTGGATCCATCATCAACACATCGTGATTGGTAGCCAAAAAGGCTGCTGTTTCCGCGGCAAAGGGCGTATCGTGGTCCACCCGAAGTTCATCACCAGTAAATTCGTGGGCTTGATCAATGTAGTCGATGGTGAAAGTACTCAGTGGAAAATGCTTTGCGGCTACTGCACTGACCAACGATGAATCGAGCCCGCCAGAAAGCATCGATCCGACGGGCACGTCGGCATATAACTGCGCTTCGAGAGCTGAGATGGTCAGCCGCTCTGCTTCACTGACCGTCTGTTCTGTTGAAAGTTTCCAAGGCTGTTGAGTACCCTCGACTTCCCAATACTTCCGCCTGCTGATCTTGGCTTCAGAGATCACCACGACTTCAGCGGCAGCCACTTCGTCAACATTCGCCCAAATATCGCTGCCCGTGTTGAAGACCAGCGCCATCGAAGTGGCAAAGCTCTCAGCGGAGACTGTATTTCTTAACTCCCGGATGCCGAAAGATGGCTTTGGGCTCGGACCCAAATACCGCACCCGAGCCGACTTTACTGAAGAACAAAGGTTTGACCCCACCGCGTGTAAGCCGCCGCTATCACTGCTGCTTCTGAGATGACGGACAGGCTTAGTTCTGCTGCAAGCGCTTTGAAGTTGACTATCTCGCCAGTAAAAACGAGTTCAAGGGGGCTATTTGGAACCTTGAACGGCTGCCTACCGTCAAGAAGGTCCACGATGCTTAGTCTGCGATGGCCTAGGGCATAGTTCTGCCCGATTGAGGATCCGCTGCCGTCCGGTCCGCGAAAACGAAGGGTTTCTAATCATTTCCATGATCGTTTTTTGGGAATCTTGTCCGTCAATAAACGCCCACCCTACAAGTCCGCACATGAGTAAGACCCTACTGGGGATCTAGCCTTCCAGCTGAAACCAACTGGCTAAGCTGTCACGCCAAATCAAACAATGATGATCATCTTCAGGTCAGGCTCAGCTTGCCAGCCGGATCGCCGAAACGATTGAGGACCAAAAATGTCCGCAATCACATTTCGCTTCGCTCGCAGCGCGCGTACCGTGATGCCCATGACGTACTCAATTCAAATTGCGATAGATACCCGATTTCCGCACGAGCAGGCCGATTGGTGGGCTGAGACTCTTGGCTGGCAAGTGGAGCCAAGCGACGAGGGATTCATTCGTTCCATGATTTCGAAAGGCTTCGCTACGCAGGAGCAAACTAGCCTCCACAACGGGGTTCTGGTCTGGAAAGATGGCGCGGCGATTCGGAAAGCAGGCGATGACGGTCCCAGCCCCCGGGAGCGAATTCTCTTCCAAGCCGCCCTGGAAGCCAAAACGGTAAAAAATCGCGTCCATCTTGACGTTCGACTGGGCGAAGACTCAAAAGATGAGCTCCGCGCCCGGCTTGAAGCTCGCGGTGCGACTTTTCTTTGGGAAGCCAGTCAAGGTCCACACAACTGGTTCACGATGGCCGATCCAGAGGGTAACGAGTTTTGCATTAGCTAGCACCGGAGGCAATACATCAGATTAAAATTCGTGATTTAGCCCACATTCACGGGTTAATCGGATAACATCAGCAGAAATTTTATTAAACATCTGATGATTGGAATCTTCCGTGCATGATCAGAGTCTTTCCCAGCCCGCGCCAAATCGGCGGACCTTCCTTCGACTCGGTTCGATGGTCGCGGTAGCGCCGCTCATTGCGAGCGTGCTACCCGAATCGGCCTACGCAACGGGCACGCAAAGCGAAGCTTCCAACTCGCTGGCGTTGAACGTCGCAGCGGGCGCCGCTGAAGACAAGATTCTGATGGAAGGACTAGCACTGGGCAATGGCCGTTTGGGTGCGCTGGTCGGCGGCGCGGTAAATCGCGAAGTCTTAGAACTCAACCTGGACTCGTTGTGGAGCGGCGGCACCAATCCCGGCGGGGTCTTCGAGCAGATGGGCGAGTACCTCTCGCTCGCCAAGTTTTCTATTGACTTCAACCAGGATGCCAGTAAAGCGAGCGGCTACGCCAGAACACTCGACCTTAACACTGCGGTTGCCGTCGTCGACTACTCGCTCAATGGCGTCAACTACCGCAGACAAACTATCGCCAGTTACCCCGCGCAAGCCGTGCGCTCCGCTTACACCGCCTCTGCAAAAGGCAGCTATAGCGGCCGCTGGTAGATTGTTGATGGCGGCGCGGGCAAGAATCGCGGCGGCACGGCGCAGATTGCCTCTGGGATGCACAGTAATGGCCGCTCTTGCTGGATTACCTTGGCAAACAAACTTCCCAATGGCCGACTTTTTGCGGTCAACGTGCGCATTGAGCCGCAAGGTGGCACGGTTACCCCGTCCAACGGCTGGCTAGATTTCAACAATGTCGATTCATTCCTGTTGATCATCACGGCTGGCACGGACTATCTACCTGATGCGCAACGAAGTTTTCGCACTGGAATCAACCCGGCCGCCGATTGCAAAGCCCGCGGCGATGGCCTTTCCTGGAGCTCCTTCGACACGCTCAAGGCTGCACCCGTCAAGGACTACCAGCGGCTCTTCAATCGACAGAGCATTGACTTGGGCAGTTCAACCGATGTGCAATTGGCAAAAGACACTTTCCAACGAGTCACCGACAATAAGACCACGCCGGACCTCGCCTTATATGGCCTGTACTACCAGTTCGGTCGATATTTGATGATCTCCAGTTCCCGGCCAGGCTCCTTGCCAGCCAATTTGCAAGGGATCTGGAACAACTCAAATACTCCGCCCTGGAACAGGGACTATCACACCGATATCAACGTGCAGATGTGTTACTGGCTCAACGATCCAGCCGGACTTGGCGAGACCTTCGAACCTCTGCTTACCCTGTTAGAAAGCCAGATTCCCTCCTGGCGGACCTTGACCCAGGCGAAAGTGCGCAAGCCTCGCACCAGCACGCCGGTGCGAGGCTGGACGGTGCGCGTCTCGCACAATATCGACGGCGGTATGGGCTGGGAATGGGTGCCCAGCGGATCGGCCTGGTACGCCTGGCACCTCTGGGATCACTACACCTATACCTTGGACCAAGAATATCTAAAGCGGGTCTACCCGCTTTAGATTGAGGTTTGCCAGTATCTAGAAGACATCTTGGTAGATGACGGCAAAGGCAAGCTAGTGGTAACCGATTCCTGGTCACCTGAACAGACAATCGGGCAGGCTTGGCGGAACACCAAAGTTGGCTTCGAGACCGTGGCGTTTTATCACGAAGACGGCGTCAGCATGGATCAAGAATTCGCTTGGATGGCCTTCAACAACTACGTCCAAGCCGCGCAGATCCTAGGCCGAGACGCCGCCTATCAAAGCACCGCAGCAGCCCTTCGCGATCAGCTCCACACACCGTCAATAGGCTCTTGGGGGCAGCTCCAAGAGTGGTACAACGACAAGGACGTCAAAACCAACACGCATCGCCATCTGTCGCATTTAGTCGGGCTGTTTCCCGGCGACCGAATTTCCCTAGGAACCACGCCAGAATTAGCGGCAGCGGCAAGGGTTTCGCTCGCTGCCCGCGGCATCGGACCCACCGGCTGGTCCGCAGCGTGGGGTGCCAATTGCTGGGCGACTCTTGGTGATTCGCAAAAGGCGATGGCGGGGCTGAAAAATCTACTAAATCCGGTCCCTTCCAGCCGGGACAAAATCGAGATGTCCGGCGGTGGCTGCGTCTACCCGAATCTCTTTGACGCACACCCACCATTCCAAATTGACGGCAACTTTGGCGGCGCACATGCAATCATCCAGATGCTCATGCAAAGCACGTTGAACACCATCGATGTACTGCCCGCGATACCAGCCGAATGGCCAGCTGGCTCATTTACCGGTTTGCGCGCCCGAGGCGGATTCTCCTTGGACTTCAGGTGGAACGCGGGCAAACTGACTCAGCTGAAAGTAACTTCGCTAGCTGGCGGGGCCACAACCGTCCGCTACGCCGGGCTCAGCAAGACGCTCACTCTGACCAAGGGTGAAACGGTGATGTTAGATGGTTCGCTCAAAACCTTTTGATTGCGTCATTTGCACTGAGACGGCGTCAATTGCGTTGAGACGAAGCACCCCTCGTAGTCAGTAAACTAACCGAGTGAGCGAATCAAGCACCGAATCAATGTCAGACATCTTCGACGCAACCCGTTGGCGGGTTGTCAGTGGCTTCGGCGACTTCCAAGACCTGACTTACCACCGGCAACACGAGAACGGCGTTGATCTGCCCACTGTGCGGATAGCTTTTGACCGTCCGGAGGTGCGCAACGCCTTCCGTCCCGGCACCGTGGACGAGCTTTATCGCGCGCTCGACCACGCCCGGATGACGCCAGATGTGGCAACGGTATTGATCACCGGTAACGGGCCCAGTCCCAAAGACGGTGGCCACTCGTTCTGCTCAGGTGGCGATCAACGCATCCGCGGTCGCGATGGGTACCGGTATGCGCAAGGGGATACCCAGGAAACCATTGATCCGGCCCGCGCGGGCCGGCTGCACATTTTGGAAGTCCAACGTCTCATCCGAACCATGCCCAAAGTGGTTATTGCCGTGGTCAATGGTTGGGCAGCAGGTGGCGGGCATTCGCTGCACGTGGTGGCGGACCTCACGATCGCGTCGAAAGAACATGGCAAGTTCAAACAGACAGATGCCACGGTGGGAAGTTTCGACGCCGGCTATGGCTCGGCATTACTGGCTCGGCAAATCGGGCAAAAACGCGCCCGCGAAATCTTCTTTTTGGCCCGCGAGTACTCGGCGGATGACATGGTCGCCATGGGCGCAGTGAATGAAGCTGTTCCGCATGCTGAACTGGAAAACGTTGCACTGCAATATGCCGCAGATATTGCCAGGCAGTCACCGCAAGCGATTCGGATGCTCAAATTCGCTTTCAATCTGGCCGACGACGGCTTGGCCGGTCAACAGGTCTTCGCCGGCGAAGCAACTCGCCTGGCTTATATGACCGATGAAGCGGTAGAAGGCCGAGATGCGTTCTTGGAAAAGCGAGATCCGGACTGGCAAAACTTCCCGTATTACTTCTAAACGGGCGACTTCTAAGTGAGCATCACCATGCATACCGACGAAATACTCAAAGCCCTCGCAGCGGCGCTAGCTGGCGAAGGCCCTGCCGTCCGCTTCAGCCCAGAAGTCGCCGAACTCGTGCCCGCGCCCGAGGGCATCGCCGCAGTCGTCGGAACTTCTGGTTCAACAGGTCAGCCGAAACAAACCATGCTCAGCGTCGAAGCCCTTGCGGCTTCGAGCATGGGCACTGCAATTGCGCTGCGCGGCGAAGGACAATGGCTTTTGGCTTTGCCAACACATTATGTCGCTGGCGTCCAGGTTCTGGTCCGTTCGTTATTCGCCGGTACCCGGCCGGAAGTGATGTGTGGTGCGTTCAGCCCAAAGGCATTCATTACCGCCGCGCAGGAAATGATTGACCCCTTCCGTATTACCTCCTTGGTACCAACGCAATTGCAGCGACTGTTAGACGTACCCGAAGCGCTGCCGGTACTGCGACGTTTCAATGCGATTCTGCTCGGTGGCGCACCCGCTAGTGAGCGACTTTTAGCCCAGGCCCGGGAATTTGGGCTGAACGTAGTGACCACCTATGGCAGCGCGGAGACCTGCGGCGGTTGCGTTTACGACGGCGAACCGCTGGACGGCGTCGAAGTAGCGGTACGCGAGGGGCTACACGGCCACAACACGGTATGGCTCGGCGGCGCGACCATTGCCGATGGTTATCTAGGCGATCCCGAGCGCAGCGCCGAAGTGTTTGAGACGATCGAAGGCGCCCGGTGGTACCGCACCGGTGACCTTGGCTCCTTTGACGACGACGGCGCGCTGCGGATCCTGGGCCGGGCCGACGACGTGCTCATTTCCGGCGGGTTAAAGATTTCCGCGCGTTCAGTGGCGCAGGCTCTTCAGGCGATTGACGGCGTCCGCGATGTTTTCGTCGCCGGCGTCGCCGATCGGGACTGGGGGCAGAAGGTTGTAGCCGCCGTCGTCCTTGAAGAACACCTTAATATTCTCGCCTTGAAAACTCAAGCCGCTGACGTCCTCGCACGCCATGCAATACCGAAAACGTTCCTCGTCCTTGAGCAACTACCGCTGCTCCCACAAGGCAAAGTGGACAGGCTGAGCTTGCTATCGCAACTCGAAGCAGAAAATCAGCGAGAATAGAAGCCGATATTCTCCAGCAACACCAAGCAATCCGCTTAGATCTCAAGCA
Source organism: Renibacterium salmoninarum ATCC 33209 (assembly GCF_000018885.1). Taxonomy (NCBI): domain Bacteria; kingdom Bacillati; phylum Actinomycetota; class Actinomycetes; order Micrococcales; family Micrococcaceae; genus Renibacterium; species Renibacterium salmoninarum. The sequence continues at coordinate 2,419,492 of NC_010168.1, forward strand.
GTCTAAGAAAGGACTCCCGTGGCCAGCGCACAACGTCGACCAACTTTCGGCCAATGGATCGAGGGCGCTCGACTGCGCACGCTGCCAATGGCTGTGGCTCCAGTCATCATCGGCTCCGCAGCGGCCTACCATTTGGGCTCGTTCTTGCTCCTCAACGCGATTTTGGCCGCCGTCGTAGCGCTGTTCCTGCAAATTGGCGTCAACTACGCCAATGACTATTCCGACGGTATTCGCGGTACTGATGACGTTCGAGTCGGACCACTCCGGCTGGTTGGCTCCGGCGTCGCTTCGCCAAAGCAAGTCAAATATGCGGCTTTTAGCACCTTTGCTGTGGCCATGGTTGCCGGTCTGGGATTAGTGCTGCTCTCGCAAGCTTGGTGGCTTTTGTTGATCGGCGCAGGCTGTGCGCTCGCCGCTTGGGGCTACACTGGCGGTAAGAACCCTTACGGTTACCTCGGCTTGGGCGATGTATTTGTTTTCGTCTTCTTCGGTCTGGTCGCCACCTTGGGCACTACCTACACGCAGGCGGGTCGGCTTGGCTGGGAAGCGGTCATCGGCGCAGTGGGCACTGGTCTGATTGCGGTAGCGCTTTTGATGGCCAACAACGTCCGAGATATTCCTACCGACCAAGAAGCCGGCAAACGTACCTTAGCGGTCCGCCTAGGCGATCGAAACGCGCGCAGGTCTTATGTGCTCTTTTTAGCCATCGCGATCTTGCTACCACTGGTGATGCTGGGCGAGCATCCGTGGTTGCTCATCGTGCTGCTCTTAGTCCCAGCAACCTTGTTGCCCAGCTGGATTATGCTCTCTGGAAAAACTCGCAAGGCGCTTATTCCAGTTCTTAAACAGACCGGTCTGATCAATTTGGGTTTCAGCGTGCTTTACGGCTTGGCTCTGGTGCTCAGCAAAGGTTTCTGAACACGGTATAGCGCCGATTAGGCGAGGAAATCCTTTGGAATTCGGCCGGTTTGATCAGTATTTTTTGCCGGTTTCTTATCGGCATCGATCGTGAGGCCGGGATTTTCGGCAATCAACGAATCCTCAGCTGCGCCGTCTTTACTGCGCTTAAGGGCACGTTCTTTACGTGCGTCTGCTGAGAAGGCGTAGTTGATTGAGGCTGCTGCCGCATCACGCTGTTTGCGGAAGAAAAGATACGCCACGCAAAAAGCAATCAAGGCCCCGGCGATCGCTGAGAAGATCGCGCCCAAGCCAAAAATATAGAAGATGATGAAGAGCGGTACGAAGACCGCCACCCTGATCAGAAAATATTTCCAAAACGCCACCTGGCTATTCTACCCGCCTTCGCTGAGTAACGGCTTTGGCCGCTTGCTGCCGACTAGCGGTTAGCTCGAAGTGTCTGGAGTTTCAGCCAGCTCGGCTAGAATAGAGCATGCTCCGTTACTTGCCGCTCCTGATCGTCGTGGGAATCCAGCTCTATGCCCTGATCGATTGCATCCGCAGCGAAGCGTCCCATATTCGCAGCTTGCCCAAGCCCGCGTGGGCGCTGATTATCATCATCTTGCCGATCATCGGCTTTGTGCTGTGGTTTTTCCTGGGCCGCCTGCAATACGGTACTGCTTCTGCCGTTCGGAGCCAGCCCACCATAGTGGCACCCGATGACGACGCCGAGTTCCTGCGGAACCTAGACGTCACGCGCAAGCAAAAAGCCGAAGAAGCCCGACTCAAGCAACTCCGCGACGAACTCGAAGAACGCGAGCGGCAACTCCGCGACCAAGATTCCTAACGTTTAGCTGGGCGCGACGCCACCATACGAGTGCAAGCCCTGGAAGAAAATATTCACCACGGTGAAGTTGAACACCACGCAGGCCCAACCGACGATGGAAAGCCAGGCAGCACGGGTGCCCGTCCAGCCACGCGTAGCCCGGGCGTGCAGGTAACCGGCGTAAACGACCCAAATCACAAAGGTCCAGACCTCTTTGGTGTCCCAGCCCCAGTACCGACCCCAGGCCTTTTCAGCCCAGATTGCGCCAAAGATCAACGTCAGGGTCCAGCCCACAAAGGCGACGGCGTTGAGTCGGTAGGAGAGGTTCTCAAGGCTCAAAGCCGAGGGCGAAAGCCGCATGAACGGCAGCGAATCACGCCGACCGGAAGCCAGCGCAATTTCGCGGCGGGACTGAATCAGCTGCAACACACTCATGGCAAAGGTCAGCGTAAATAGTGCGGCAGAAAGTACCGCAATTGAAACGTGGATGACCAACCAGTAACTCTGCAGTGCGGGAACTAAGTGCCCCACCGGAACCCAGAATGCCACTGAGGCAGCAACCACCATGACCAGCACAAGACCAATAACGAAGGTGCCTAAGAAGCGCAGATCACGCCAGAGCAGTGCAATGAGGAAAACCGCGGCTACCAAAAACCCGCCGGTAGTACAGAACTCGTACATATTGCCCCACGGCACTCGACCAGCAGCAACACCACGGGTGATCACGCCAGCACCGTGAATGACTACTGCCAAGATCGTCAGCGCAACCGCTACCCGAGCAGCAGCTCGACGCTCGCCGCCGTACCGCATTGACTCATCAGCGAGTTGGCCGGCTTTTTCGGCTGAGCCGGTATTGCCATGGCTGGTGGGGCGCTCTGCCAGGTCCGTCGTCGTGCCGTTAACGGTCCTTGACTCGGCTGCGGCTAGCATAGTCGCTCTAGGCGCCGCAACTACCGATGCGCGAGCGTCTTCGGTACGCGTCTCAATTGCCCGGGTCGTCCGGCTTGAAACCACCAGATCCCAGGCAAAGGCGCAGAACGCCACCGCGTAGGTTACGCCGGCCAACAGCACAAAAAGCTCGCTGTACTGGCCCAATGATTCGTTAATCTCTGGCATTAGTCTTCCTTCGTTCCCGGGGCTTCAGCTGCTGTTTTCTCCGCCGAAGCCGCGTTGCCCTGTTCGCTATTCTCCGAGATATTCCACGCCTTGACCAGTTGAGTGCGTAGGCTGGCCGATTCTGCAGCTAGTCGATAGTCCTCGCCCCGAGCCAAAAAGCCGTACTCCACCATTACTCGACCGTCGCTGTGGGTACCGGTACGGACCCACACTCGGCGCCGAGACAAGAACAGCGAAACCAGCAAGCCGAGCAACGCCGTCATGGCAAAAACCAGCGCATACGACTGTCCGGGGTTGTCTCGAACTTCGATGCCGATGTACCGAGTCAAGTTGTCGAAAGTGATTGAACCTTTGCCATCCGGAAGTTGATACGTCTGCCCACCAGTCAGGCTGATCCCACCAGTCGGGAGTTTTCGGTCGTTCAACGGGGTGAGCTTTGAGGCGTCCAAGATGAAAACGTTCTGCGGTGTACCAGAATCTAAGCCCAAGTCGCCGAAATACGAGTTGAGCAACACCTTGGGATTACCAGGATCAGGATCCATTGAGATGTCTAGACCGTCAGCGTTTTTGAAAGCCGTGGGCAAAAACAAACCTGAGAAGGCAAGCTGATCAGGTTTCGCGTCTGGCGCTTTGATGGTGAGCGATGAGGTGTAATCCGGATCTTGGAGCTTTCCGACGACCCAGTCTGAAAATGCCACATTGCCATTGCCATCTTTGACCGTGAAGTGCGGTGCGTAGCCATTGCCCAGCAAGTAGATCGAGGTGCTGCCAATCTCGATTGGCTCATTGACCTTGAGCTCCTGCTTCTCGGCCGGTGCAGTGGGTGAATCTTTGACCGTCACCGCAGCGGTGAAGTCCAAGGGCTGCACCTTTTTCGATGCCGCATTGCGGTCAAATTGAATATTGAAACTATCCAACTGAACCGAGAACGGCTTGAGCCAATCCGGGTTGAAGTTGGTGCCCTTAGTGAATGAGTCGATCGAGGTCAGGTTATTGACGAAAGTATCTCCCACCGCCAGAACCCGCTGATAGGAAAAACCAAAAAGCCCCCCAACAGCAACCGCGACCAATACACCGATAAGGGAAACGTGGAAAAGCAGGTTTCCTACTTCTTTCAAAAAGCCGCGCTCGGCACCAACACTAGGCCGCTCACCAGCTCGGATATCCACCCGATAACCACGCTTCTTCAGCGCGGCTGCGGCTTGTTCAATCGCTTCTTGCGCGTTGAGGCCGGTAGCGGCTGGGATCTGCAGCGTGCCATATTCAGGCAGCCTAGAAAGCCTGGCTGGCGTGCGCGGCGGTACGGAGCGTATCGCTTTGTAGTGTTGCCTTGCCCGCGGTACCACGCAGCCGATAAGTGAAATGAAAAGCAGGATGTAGATGGCAGAGAACCACGGCGAAGAGAAGACGTCGAAGAGTTTGAACCAATCCATAATCGGCCCAGAGACCGGATTGTCCTTAATGTACTTCGTCACCACCGAGGCGCCCTGAACCCGTTGCGGGAAGAGCGATCCTGGCACAGCCGCCACGGCCAATAGGAGCAGTAAGAACAACGCTGTTCGCATGCTCGTCAGCTGGGTCCAGACCCAACGCAGCGTACCCCACAAGCCCAATTTTGGCAGTGCGACGTTGTCCTGAGTTTTCTCCGTTGACGGCTCAGTCTTTTTCGAACTCAATGCCCTACCCATCAGATCGGAAACTTAACTACGATGATCCAGCCTTGCAGCTGGTTGATCAGGTAGTTCCAAATTCCACTCAACATCAATGCCCCCACGAGGATGAGCATGCCACCACCGATTCGTTGCAGCAGCAGCTTATGTTTGCGGAAGAAATCCAACGCCCCCATGCCGCGCCGGAAGCCAAGTGCAATAAGCAAAAAGGGTAGTCCCAGGCCCAGGCAGTAGACAAAGGTCAACAATGCACCTTGTGCCGCCGTAGTTCCACCCGAGTAGGACAGCAATTGCACGGCGCTCAACGTTGGCCCGATGCACGGCACCCACCCTAGACCAAAGGTCAGACCCAAGATGGGCGCACCCCATAGCCCGGCGCGCGGCTTGGCATGAATTCGCGCTTCACGTTGAAAAAGGCCGAATCCACCGATAAACACAATGCCCAAGACGATGACGACGGCGCCCATCGCCTGAGTGATCCAGCCAGCATTAGTGGAAAACCAGACGCCGATCGCACCAAGCGCGGTGCCAAGCGCCACAAACACCACAGTGAATCCCAAGACAAATAGGGATATTCCGAGCAGCATCCGGCCACGACGTTGTTGTGCCAAGTCGACGCCGGTCAGTCCCGTGACATATCCGAGGTAACCGGGGACCAGCGGCAGAACACAGGGTGAGAGGAAAGAAACTAGGCCGGCAAGTAACGCAACGGGCAAGGCTAAAAGCAAGGAACCGCTTTGAATCGCTTCAGCGAAAGGGTTATTCACTTTTTTCCGTTGGCGAGGCAGCGCCGCTTTCAGTAGCCCCGGACTCTGCAAGCGTGCTGGTGATAAGGGCTTTGAGCGTGCTCTTGTCAGCTAAGCCTAAGATCCTGGCCGCAACGCGACGGTCCTTATCTAGCACCAACGTCGTGGGCACTGCGGCTGGTGGAACTTGCGCTGCAACAGCTAGTAATACCGCGCCGTCTTTATCGTTGAAGCTTGGGTAGCTCAAGTTGAAGGTACGCATAAACGGCGTCGCAGTTCCTTCAGAATCGCGAATATTGACGCCATAAAACTCTGCCCCCTGAGGGCTCAGTTCTTTGTTTAGCGCTTCAAGATCTGGCGCTTCTACTCGACAGGGGGCACATGCTGCATACCAGAAATTGAGTACGGTAACTTTGCCCTCAAAGCTCTTCGAGGCAATTTCCGTGCCGTCATAAAGTTTTCCGGTGAAGTCAACCGGATCGGTCCGCTTGCCTAGCGCGTATTCGGTCACGGAGCCATCGCCGGCTATGTAGTTTTTGTCATAGCCAGCTTTGGCTTGTTGCGCCAACGGATCGTTCGCGGTGCAGGCGCTCAAAACCAGAGCCGCTGAGACCGCCGCCGCGGCAAAAATGGCACGGCGTCTCAGGGTGCCGCGCCTACGCGAGGTCGTGGTTTTCGAAGTTTCGGCCACCGGGTCCTGCCCATCCAAGTTCATCGGTCTATCGAGTATTCTACAACGCGTCGAAATTCAATTGTCCCGCATGGCTAGACCGAGCCCAAACCCTGAGTCATTTGCGCAGACCGGCAACCGAAACGGGGTACAAGGCGGCCGCGGGCTCCTGGTAACGCACCGTCACAATGCGATCGCCGTCGAAATCGATCGAGGTGACCGAGGCCAGATTGCACTCACGCCGGCGCGGATCGTGAAAGAGCCTGCGACGTTCGGCGCTGAGCCTACTGACCAAAATCGGCAGTTGATGACTGACCAAAATCGATTGTGCCCCCGATCCACCGAGGGTCAGCGCCCGGTCGCGAGCGGCGTCGATCGCCAACCGCATCCGATGTGCTTGCTCTGTATAGGGCTCGCCCCATGACGGCTTGAAAGGATTGACGAGTTGCTTCCAATGAACAGGCTTCAGCAACTCGGACGGCGAAACCTTAAGGCCTTCAAAGTTATTTCCGGCCTCAATCAAGTTCTGGTCGGTACCAATTTCTAGGCCAAGCGCCGTGGCCGTTGGCTGCGCCGTCTCTTGTGCTCTGGTCAGCGGCGAGGCAGCAAGATCGACAATCTTGGCACCTTTTTTTCTTTGCGCTTGAAAAAATTCGGCGGCGAGCACCGCCATGGCTACGCCACGATCGGAGAGATGAAATTCGGGAAGTCTGCCGTAGAGCACACCGTGCGGATTGAAAACTTCGCCGTGGCGCAACAGATGGACGGTGGCAAGGGGCATGTTTCTAGTATCGCAAACCAGTTGCACCTCATCTTGCCGTTCAGCACCTAGTTTACTGAGAACTTTCTCAGACACTGGAATAAAAGATGCGTTTGCATGATTCTAGTAAGCAATGAAGGCGAATCCGTCGGCACAGAAAGCTTCGATCGCCCGCGATTGAACACTGTCAAGGAGTTATTGCATGACTATCGAAAGCATCCCCGCAGGCCTAAACACCGGCGTTTGGAACTTGGACAACTCACACAGCGAAGTGGGCTTCTCCGTTCGGCACGCTGGAATTTCAAAAGTTCGTGGAAAATTTGGCGAGGTCACGGCAACGGCAACCGTAGGCGAAACCCTGGGCGACTCCTCCGTTACCGTGAGCATCAAGGCGGAGAGCTTCTCCTCCGGCGATGCAAACCGGGACGCGCACGTGCGCAGCGGCGACTTCTTGGACTCCGAGCAGTTCCCTGAGCTAACTTTTACCTCCACCTCAATTTCCTGCCAGGGTGAAACCTACGCCCTCAACGGTGACCTCACCATTCGCGGCGTAAGCCACCCGGTGACCTTTGAAACTGAATTCAACGGCGCAGTGGTAGATCAGTTCGGCACCAGCCGGGCAGGATTCAGCGGCCAGACCACCATTAGCCGGAAAGAATTCGGCCTGACTTGGAATGCTGCGCTGGAAGCTGGCGGCGTACTAGTCGGCGATAAAGTCACCATTAGCATCGAAGCGGAATTCGTCGCGGACTAATTCGAAATATTTCGCGACTTTTTTGTCAACCGTGCGTCGAATCCTGGCCTACCGGGGTTCGACGCACGGTTTTCTAGCCTGAAGCAACGGAATTTGCCAGATTCGTGCCAGTTGAGGCATATTTTCGGGGCGCCACGTCAGTAAATGAATGCCATTCCAGTCAATATTCGAGCAATGGCCGGAGATAATTTCGGGAAAACCCCGTAAATTAGCGAAAATTTTTTGCGCTAATGCGGCTCCCGGACTCTATGCAAAAGCTACATTGCGCAATACAGTAATTGCCATGAGTACAACCCCAGAAAACCCTAACGAAGGCCAACCGGCTTACCAGCCTCCTCAACAGCCAGGCGAGGGCGCTCCGGCGTACAACCCCAAACCGCAGGCGCCGCAAGCCCCCGGGTACGGGACGCCCGAGCAACCTGGTCAAGCTGCTCCGCCACCACCGCAATACCAGCAACCTGTTTACGGTACTCCGCAGCAGCCCCAGTATCAGCAGCCGGGTCAGCAGGGCCAGCCAGCAACCCAGGGCAGCGAGTTCAAGTTTGAAATGCCTGCTGATGCACCGAAGTCCATTAATGATGTGATGCCAAAGGGCGGATTCTCCGGAATCTTTAATGTCAATGGACTACCGACGATGCTCAAGGTCTCGTATCTGATCTGGATCATTGGCGCGGGCATTTGGCTCCTCACCACGATCTTCGGCTTGATCTTTTCCTTCGCGCTATTGGGTAGAGGAACAGACACCATCTTTGGCGCCTCATTCAACTACACCGCAGAAGGCATTAAAGGCATCATTGTTTCGATCATCGCCGTGGTGGTGATCGCGGCAATTGTGGTCAGCGCGATGAAGCTCAAAGAAGGCTTGCAGTGGCCCCGGATGGCATTGACCATCTTGGCCGTAGTCTCCTTCATCATGTTGTTCTTCGGCGCAGGACTTGGCCTGATTGGCATTGTCGCTACCGTCTTCATGTGGCTTCCGGAATCCACCGCCTGGTTCAACGCCCGAAAGGGAACTGCAGCCTAACGGCAGCACCTCTAGTACTTGAGCGGGTCGAGGTAAGGTTGAATAACCTGCCTCGGCCCGCTTTTTGTTGCCCGGAAGGTGCAAAGCAGCCAGCAAGCGAACAAGCAAGGACAAGCTATGAGTACGCCTCCACAGCAGCCCCAAGTACCTGAGTCACACGAGCCAGAATCCCAGCGTCCTGCCGCCGAAGATTCGGGTACTACAGCAGCTACGCCATCCGTTCGCGGTCATTACGCAGAAATTGCCCCTGGTGTGCCAAAATACGGCCAGTATGCTCCGGAAGGCTTCGTGCCGCCGAACCAACAACAAGTATCGAGCCAACAGCAAGTGCCTGCTCAGCAGCCGAGCCAAGCCGCGCCGTTCAATCAGCCGAATTACACCCCGCAAGCTGGCCAATTCAACCAAAGTTCGGCTCCGACCGGCTACCCGAACTACCCGCAACCGAATGCCCAGCCAAAGGTGGCTCCGCGTTTGGTGCAACGTGCTTTCGTCATGATTTTGCTTGCCGGGGTTATCCAGTTCGCTGCGGCATTGTTCGCCGTGCTTAATATTTCGCAGCTTCGCGACATTGCGAAACAAACAATGGTCCAGTACGGCGAATCAGGGCTTGGTGATTCTGTTGTCAACATGGCTATAGCGTTCAGCTTTGTTTTTTACGCGATCAGCATTGGCCTCTACATCTGGATTGCGGTCAAGATCAGGGCTGGACGGAACTGGGCCAGAGTTCTTGGCACCGTGATGGCTGTTTTGTCGCTGCTCATGTTGATCTCGCTAAGCCCGTTGTCGATTGTGCAAGTAGCCTTAGGCGCAATTGGCATCGGTTACTGCTGGATGGCCGCGAGTAGCGAGTACTTTAAGCGCTAGTCGCGCTGCTTTCGCCCGGCTCCGGGAGGCTTTGGGCGTGATACGCCAAAATCTGTAGCTCGGTAGCCATATCGACCTTGCGCAAATTCACATAGTCCGGAACTTGCAACATCACCGGCGCAAAGCTGAGTATGCTGTGCACGCCAGCGGCTATGACCCGATCACACATCTCTTGGGCGACTTGCGCCGGTAAGGCTAGCACCACCATATTGGCTTTGGTACGAGCAAATACTGACTCCAAATCGGTCACATCGCTCACCCCCAGCCAGCCAACTTCCTGGCCAACAACCATTTGGTCCGCGTCGAAAAGTGCGACGACGTCGAACCCTCGGGTTTCAAATCCTGCGTAGCGTGCCAAGGCTCGCCCCAAGTTACCGGCACCGACAATGGCAACTCGCCAATCCTGGCTCAAGCCCAGCGCTCCAGAAATCCGTCGACTCAAATATGGAACTTCGTAGCCCACTCCCCTGGTCCCATAAGAGCCTAAGTACGAAAGATCCTTACGAACATTCGTTGAGCTGACGCCGGAGCCTTCGGCGAGTTCCTCGGAGGAGACGCGCTCCACTCCTTCTGCCAGCAAGTTATTCAATGCCCGTAAATAGAGCGTTAGCCGGGCCACAGTGGCCGGCGGCAGGGCTCGCACCTCAGCATCCGGTCCAGGGCTGACAGAGCCCGTGATGGCGCTCTGCGAGGCTCCCGCCGGGATCTGTTCGGCCACGAACGCTCCAGACATATAGATAACGACAATGACTAGCACCCGTTCAAACGCAGAGCGTATGCAGCTACCAGAGACCGCAGAGGGTTTATCCAACTTTAGATCCTGGGCGCACCCAATCCCAAAAGGCTCTAGTTTCGAGCCGCAAGCAACCTTCGCAGCCGAACGGGGTCGATCGTCCAGAAATCACGTTGTATCCCGTCGATCAAGAGCACCGGTACTTCATCGACATACTTCGTAGCTAGGTCAACGTCTTCGGCGATTGAGAGCTCGCTGAAGGCTACGCCGAATTCTGCGGTCACCTCGTGCACTACCGCTCGGGCATCTTCGCACAAATGGCAATTGGGTTTTACCAGCAAAATCACGGCGTCTTGGCGCATCTCATCACACTACTTCAGGCCGACTCCAGCGCGGGAACTTTAGGCACAGCGCAAAGACTGACTAAACTCAAAGCATGCCCGAAGTGAATACCCAAGTCGCCGAGCAGCCCTCGGCTACCGTGGGTCACTCCGGTGAAGCCGCCTTTTTCGACGTCGATAACACGCTGATGCGCGGCGCCAGCCTCTTCCATGTAGCCCGCAAGATGTACCAAAAAAAAGCGTTTACCTTGCGTCAGGCCAGTGGTTTTGCCTGGAAGCAGCTGAAATTTATTTTGCGCGGAGAGAATATGGAAGACATCCATTCGGTGCAGAACTCGGCCCTGACACTTGCCGCAGGAATCACCACGGACTTTATTGCCAACGTTGGCCAAGAAGTTTACGACGAGATGATCGCATCTAAGATCTGGCCCGGCGCAAGGGCTCTTGCTGAGCAGCATTTACGCGTGGGCCGCAAAGTTTGGCTAGTCACCGCTACCCCGGTGGAGGTGGCCGAGGTCATTGCTTCGCGGCTTCACCTCACCGGAGCGCTGGGGACAGTCGGCGAGGTTGAAGACGGCGTTTACACCGGCAGGCTAGTGGGCGATATTCTCCACGGACCAGCGAAAGCTGTGGCCGTTGAAAATCTAGCTAAAGAACATCAGCTCGATCTAGCCCGAAGCTGGGCTTACAGCGACTCTTTCAATGACGTTCCGTTGTTGTCGCTGGTAGGGCACCCGGTGGCAATCAACCCGGATGCTAAGTTGCGTCGCCATGCACGTGACAACAACTGGCCGATCTACGATTTCCGCGCCGGACGGCGTGCAGCCACTTTGGGCTTGCGCATTGCTACTGGAGCCGGGGCTATCTATGGACTATGGCGAGGGTTCAGCCGAATCCGCCGGCATTGACCTAACCGACGCCATCTTAAGCAATAAAGTCAGCGCACGCTGAAAAGGCCCGCCACTAGGTGACGGGCCTTAAGCGCTCTTACGCCGAGCTACTTCTTATTACGGCGCTGGTGACGGGTCTTACGAAGCAGCTTACGGTGCTTCTTCTTCGCCATCCGCTTGCGGCGCTTCTTAATAACTGAACCCACAAAGTCCTCACAAACGTCTATTCTGGCAACAGCTTGACGCTGCATAGGCCAGATGTCTTACTTAATGTCCGACTGGATCCTTAACAGGGTACAGCCTTCAGGCACTGTCCGCCGAACCTTGGATTCCTAATGACCCTAAGTGCTCGTTTACCGCGTTCTCTGGAACGCGAAAAGAACGCCCGAATCGGATGGCTGGAAGCTCACCCGAATGAGCCATCCGGTAAACAGTCATTTTGGACACGCGCATGACATCGGCCACTTCGGCGACTGTCAGAAATCGCACGTTCGAGAAGCTATTCGCCTCAGCCATATCATGAATCCTTCGCTGGAAGATTAAAACCGCAACCCTAGACGGTGCGGTCCTCAACGAGTCAACCAACCGTTCAGAGATACTCTAGATGCTGGAGTGACTAAAGTGAAAGTTTTTACCATAACTTTACACAGCAAATGCTTAGCGACACGACTTCCAGCTATCAGACGCTGGCCCCAGCTAACCGCTAGTATCGCTTCATTTGTAACATTCCAGCGACCTCGTGAGGTCCGTTTGCCTCTTCCTGGCCCCGAGCTGTGGTTAACCACCAAGCACAACCGATTTGGTCAATCTTGAAGGCTATAACTGTAAGTCAGCTAATAAAACGAGCATTTCGCAATCCGAATCGCTGTTCCACCTGCGAACCTCGTCGATTTAGCCTGGCTGAATTCCTTCCTGGCGGATATTGGGGGCGAGGAAGTAATTCAAATGCGCACATTGTTTGGCGTGCGGTGGTTGTTAATAATTCGGTTGCCAACCACCGCACCCTTCACACCGCCAGCTACCGCGTCTCGCTTGCCAAGGACACGAGGTGGGCTCGCGATGACGCTCCAGTTTTCTTGTAGACATTAGTCAGCCGAGTTTCCACAGTTCGCAATGACACCTCCAGCAGCGCCGCAATCTCTTTATTTCGCAGCCCAGCCAAAACGTGAACTACTACCTGCCGCTCACCGTTGGTTAGCGAAGCCGTCAGTTCAGCACCCTCAAGCACCCGTTGGGTAACCGCCGACGTCGGATTCAAGGAGTTAGCTGCCGCAGACACCGGGAGTGCCAATTGCCTCACCTCGATGCTCAATAGCGGGCTTGTTTTACCAAATCGTTTCAGCCGCGAGTTCTTTTTGCCTTCAGCACCACCCCAGCGACGTTCGGGCCAAGCTGGTGCACTGAGCTCGTCAAAGAGGGCCTTTGCTTTGATCCGCTGCTGATCGCTCTGACTCAAATAGCCCAGCTCCTGCAACCGCTCAGCGAAACACAAGACTGTTCGTCCCTGCTCATAATCGGTAGCAAGCTCTCTGCCGATCTTGATCGCTTGTCGGAACAGATCCAGTGAAAAGTCTCCGCTAGCTGCCAGCGCTCGGCAACGGCTGATCGCGATGGCCGCCCAAGATGAATGGGTCTTCCGGGCAAGAAGTTCAAAATCTGCCAAGAATCGTTTCGCCTCGGCAAAACGCCCCCTGGCAACCAAGACCTCGATCAGATCCGCCTCATACCGCAAAAATGAGGGATTGAGCTTCGAAGATTCGGATTCACGCACACGTAACAAATGCCGCAAATGCAGTGCTGAAATCAGCGCGGGAAAGCGCGGATCGCCCCAATAGAGCCGAAATACGGCTGGCATTTATCGAGTTACGGCTACCGCTGGCGTCTTTAAATACTGCGTCGATAAAGGGTTGGGCTCGTGCTAGTTCATTTTGCGCTAACCAGTACCAAGCGCGCATCGAAGTGAGGTAATTGACATGGAACTGCTGCACATCACTTGAAGCGTGCAAGGTCTCGATGCTTTTGACGGCTCGGCGCAAATGACCAGATCTAATCTCATTCTCAGCCTGGGAAAACCTCGCAGTTTCGAGCCAAAGCGGATCCAACGTTGGTGATCGGCTCAACAGAGACTCGAAGAGCATCCGAGCTTGTTCGTAACGCTCGGCATAAGTCCACGATCGAGCTAACAGGATCGCAAACAGGGGCGAAATTAGCGCTTGCTCTGCGCTAGCTTCTGAGACTCGATCACCTGCGCGGTAATCCCCTGTCAGCGCCCCAACCCAAGCAGAAGCTATTTCGAACTCAAAAGCCACCGCTGGGTTGACCTGAGGTAGCAATGGCAGCGCCAAATTGAGCATCTGCTGCGCCTCGTCAACTTCCCAGCGCTCGCCGTGAAAGACCGCCACCATCGACAACAACTGAACGCAGAGCCCAGGCTCTTGCGCACCAAATTGCCGCATTGCGCTCGGGATGTACTGGCTGTCTAGCTCATGGCTCCGCATAAATTCGCTACGAATCTGCTGATGCAATGTGGCTACAATTACTGCGGCATCGCCCCGAACCAGTTCATTTGCCTTGCGCAGATAACGTTCGGCATAGGCAAGTTCACCCATATCGACCATGGCGGAACCAAGTGCGCAGAGTAAGTCGGCGAGCTCTTCAGCTTCAAAGCTCAGTAGTAAAATGGCCCTGTCCGCAAAAGCCGTGGCGAGCCCTCCGCTGCCCTGTCTCACTAAGTGCAATCCGGTTTCTAAAAGCATTCGTGGCGACGCTTCGCCGTCGTGTAAGAAACTTGAATGCCATTGCGCCAAGCTGGACCCGTACTTCCGGTGCACTGTGTGCAACTGGCTATGCAGCTCCTGACGGTTCACAGCGGCTAATGCAATATAGATTGCGCAACATAAAACCGCCTGCCTCATGGCGAGGTATTCACCAGTGCGCACTAGGACTCGTTGTGCCAATAGATCATCGATTGCGCTTCGCTGCACGCCAAGCAGCTCTCGAACGGCCAGTTCGTGATGCGCAGGCGCAGTGCTAACAAGTTTCAAGGCCGCCCTTGATTCTTCAGCTCTGCCCGGCAAAGAGCGCACGAGCAGCCGTCGCCGCTCGTGGACCAAACTGTAACGGGTACGCCAGCGGGTCGCGCCCCTGCCGTTCGGCCTCAGTGAGTGCTTCCAAGCCCTCCCGCAAATAGACCGGTACACCAGCCGCAATGTTCGCCACAATTTGAATGGTTGCCGGATCAGTTCCTGGCTTGGCAATGCGCGTTGCAAGTTCAACGCTTTGAACTGGGTCGAGTTCAGTGAGTGATAAGGTGCGGCAGCGAGCCAAATGGGCCCGATGGATCCACAAAATTCATGCCAAGAATGAACCTGAGCCCGGTTCCATGCAATATTCGCGCCAAGAACCCCAACAACGCTTGGCTTGATTGGTCCATAACGTCGACGTCGTCGATCATCACCGTCGTTGAAGGAAATCGCATTTTGACCAAATGGGCTAGCAACGACCGAGCCGCCGCAAACGCTCCGTCGGACTCAGCCCAGGCCAAATCACTTGACAATAATTGCGCTTGCGGGTCATCGATCGCCGCTAACATCGCTGAAACGCCCGAGTACTCCCAAGCCAGCTCTGCCGGATTTGCCCGCACCAGAACTGCTCCGTCAAACTCGCGCGCAGCCAGCTCTAGTAAAAAGGTTTTGCCCATCCCCGTTTCACCAGTCACGATCAAAATCTGATCGGCCTGGCCGATGTGGGTCTGTTCAAGCCTGCTTAGTTCTTCTGCTCGATCAACCCGTGTCATGCGCCGTCACCCAGTCCCCATTGTGGTTCAAACGGTATTGGTAAATATTTGCACGCCTAAGCCTGAACCGGCTGAATTGAGATGAATCCGTTAGCTGAACTGTTCGACGTCAACGCCCGGAGTCTCTGGGCCCGCGCACTTCGGCGTAGAACCCTTCGATGTGCGAGGACACCAAGCTAGCGGCCTTAGCGTTTTCGCCGCGCAAAAGCGCTGTCAACAGCTCACTGTGCTCTTGGTGCAGCCGGACGGCGACCTCTGGGGCATTAATCAACTGAGCCGCATTTCTCGCTGTGTAATCTCGAATCGCTTCTCGTAGCGAAAGCATGACAGCACTCACGACAGAATTCCCGGCGGCCTCGGTTAGTGCGTAATGGAATTGCACGTCCAGAAACAAGAATTCCTCCGGGTTTGCTGGCTGGACTTGGGCCATCTCAGCCAAAAGCCTGGCCGCCTCGGCGAGGGCCGGCGATTCTGGATCGGCATGAGAACAAGCCCAGCTTTCCAACATAATTCTGGTTTGAACAACATCAGTCACCGGTAAATGCGAGCTAGCCACGTGAAACCGCAGCATTGAGCCAAGAGCTTGCGATGGTTCAGCGGTAATAATCGTGCCCGATTCGGGGCCGGAACCAACGCCGGCCAGGGCTACGCCAAGCGCTTCAAGCACACGAATAGCTTCTCGAATCGATGTTCGGGGAAGGCCAAATTTCTCGGCTAGAGCTCGTTCTGCCGGCAGCCGATCTCCTACCGCCAATGCGCCTGAGGCCAGCTGCTCTTCAATCCAGCCGAGCACCATCTGATGAGTCCGCACCGTCAAATCATACCTGTGGTAGGACCACATAAGATAAAGTGCTCCTAAAGCTATGGTCCAACCACACTAATCGGAGGAGAATCGTGAGCATCCCCCCAGCCCTACGTCGCCGGGTACCCGACGTCGGCAGTCTGACCGAGCTGATGAAATTCAAAGCGCCGCAATTCGGCACTGACGCTCGCCTCGCCAAAGCCAGCACCATTTGGGACCTTCGCGCAATGGCGAAACGCCGAACGCCCGCTGCCCCGTTCGACTACACCGACGGTGCCGCAGACCGCGAGATTACGATGAATCGGTCCCGGCAGGCGTTCGACCATCTTGAGTTCAACCCCGAAGTGCTCCACGACGTCTCCAAGGTGGATCTCAACACCAAGATCTTTGGCAAAACCTCTTCGATGCCGATCGGTATTGGCCCCACCGGGTTCACCCGATTGATGCAATCCGAGGGCGAATATGCTGGCAGCGCCGCCGCCGCGGCAGCTGGGATTCCCTATACGTTGTCCACTCTGGGCACCGCTTCAATCGACGATGTTGCTGCACACGCGCCAACGGCTCGGCGCTGGTTCCAGCTTTACGCGACGCGAGATGTTGAAAGCAATCTTGCGCTCATCCAACGGGCGGCCGCCGCTGGCAACGACACGATCATTCTGACTGTGGACACTGCGGTTGGCGGCATGCGATTACGCGACGTTCGCAATGGCATGACCATTCCACCGCAGTTGACCTTGAAAACCATTGTTAACGCATCGTATCGACCCGCCTGGTGGTTCAACTTTCTGACTAGATCGCCCTTGGAATTTTCTTCGTTGAGCAGTTTCGACGGCACTGTTTCAGAGTTGCTTAGCAATACCTTCAACACCGGACTGAATTACCAAGATCTAGACTGGCTCCGCGCAAACTGGCACGGAAATCTTTTGGTCAAGGGAGTTCAATCCGTCACCGATGCCCAAAAAGCAATCGACCACGGTGCCGATGGCGTAGTGCTTTCCAATCACGGTGGCAGGCAATTAGACCGGGCGCCGCTGCCATTTCATCTGATTCCGAAGGTCCGTGCAACGGTTGGCACCGAAGCGACAATCATGATGGATACGGGCATTATGTGCGGTGGTGACATTATTGCCGCGATAGCCAGCGGCGCCGATTTCACCCTCATCGGACGCGCATACCTGTATGGCTTGATGGCCGGCGGTCAGCGCGGAGTTGCGCGCTCATTGGAGATTCTGCGCACCGAGATGGTTCGCACCATGACGCTGCTAGGCGTGACGAAAATCAGTGATCTCAATCCAGACCACGTCAATCAACGGGCCGACTCGATCTGACTTCTAGCGAAGACTAGATCAGCAAAGTTAGTTTTGGGTCTCTTTGCGGCGACCGAACTTCGGCAGGTTTGCAATAAGATCGGCCGCCTTTGTTGCGGCTCGACCAACGCTGCGGCCAATCTGTTGCGGCATCGACTCTGGATCTTCGACCTCTGGAGATTCAAAGTTGGCCGGCGCAGTCGAAGCTGAGGCGGGGTGCCTAGCGCCGGTTAATCCGGCATTTACGCCCTGGGCCTCGCTTGCCGTCAAAGACCACCCCGGCGTCGCAACACCAAAGTCTTCAAGCCAGTCAGCGACAGTTGCCAGTGGTGCCGGCACGAGTTTGTAAAAACGTCGTTGCCCTTCAGCGCGCATCGAAACGAGACCAGCCTCGCGGAGCACGCGTAAATGTTTGGATACTGTTGGCTGACTCGCGCCGAGTTCTTCGACCAGTTCGCCAACTGCCTTGTCGCTCTTTTGAAGCGCCGTAAGGATTTCGCGCCGCGTGCGTTCAGCGAGCACGGTAAAGACATCTTCGTTCACCATGGAACTACCCTAGCGATATATACGCCAAAAGGCATCAATCAAACCACGGATCCAAGCCGTAGAGCGGAAAAATTTCCTTGCGCGTCGCCATAATAGCTCGATCCACCGCGTCCGCAGGGTTGTAGCCAACTTCCCAGGATCGCCACCAAAGATCCGCATCATCGCCCATTAGATTCGGAGCTTCTTCGCCAAAAGCAGCTTTCACTCGCTCCCGCCAAAGCTCCGGGACCTGCTCTCGGAGCGGAATTGGCCGGCCAGAAACAATCGCCACCAGATGCGCCCACACCCTTGGCACAACATCTGCCACACTGTAGCCGCCACCGCCGGTAGCCAACCAGCGCCCTTCGCAAAGTTCATCCGCGAGCGCAGCAATACTCATGGCGGCTTCGCGCTGCGCATCCACAGTAGTGTTCAGATGGGTCAAAGGGTCAGATCGATGTGAATCGCAGCCGTGCTGGGACACAATAACCTCTGGCCCAAAGGCCCGCACTACCTGTGGAACCACCGCATGGAAGGCACGCAACCAACCGCCGTCGCCGGTATATGCGGGCAAGGCAATATTTACTGCCGTGCCGACCGCCCGCGGCCCACCAGTGTCATTAGCAAATCCGGTGCCTGGAAAAAGCGACAGACCTGATTCATGCAGCGATACGGTCAGAACGCGTGGATCGTTATAGAAAATGTTCTGAGTTCCGTCGCCATGGTGAGCATCAATGTCTAGATAGGCGACGCTGTTGACGCCAGAGTCGAGCAACAGCTGAACCGCTGCGGCAGCGTCGTTATAAATGCAGAACCCGCTGGCGGAGCCACGGTCCGCATGGTGCATACCGCCGGAAAAATTCACGCCACGCTGCGCCGTTCCAGCCAAAATCGCCTGCGCTGCTCGCAGCGACCCACCAACTAGTCGGGCACTTGCTTCATGCATGCCGGCGAAAGCCGGGTCATCAACGGTTCCCAAACCACGTTCTGGCACCGGATGCGGATTTGCGCTGACTGAACGCACGGCCGCAATATATTCGGCGTCGTGCACGCTCAGCAGCTCCAAATCGCTGGCGACATAGGGTTCAGCCACGGTCACAGCATCGCGGTCAAATAGCCCTAGCTGCTCGGAAAGCTCAGCCGTCAACGCCAATCGAGCCGGCGCCATCGGGTGGCCCGGACCAAAGTTGTAAGCAGTCAGCGAAGGAGCCCAGACCACGCAAGTGTTGGGCAGTGGAGTGTTTGCGGCAAGAGATGGAACCATCTCTGACAGGCTACGTGATCTGCCGCACAGCCGCGCAATTGGCTCATGCTTGCATGAATATGCCGCAAAGGTGATTTACTACTTGTCAGATCAACAAATTCCGCAGGCAGAAAGTTTTACCTACGATGGCCAAGGGTCAACCTGGCTGGCATCCGCCAACCGAGCGCGGGCGCTTTGCTTTCATTGGCGTACTCCGAGACTTCATTGACTCGGTGGCGAACTCGTCCCCTGCCCGCTTGGCACTCATCGTCTTCGCCTTGGTGATCATGTTTTTCACCACGCTGCTCACTTTGCCAATCTCTTCGGCAAAGGGCCAGGTCACCGCGCTCCACGATGCTCTTTTCACCGCAGTCTCCGCAGTCTGTGTCACCGGCTTGACCACAGTTTCTACCGCCCTGCACTGGTCGTTCTTCGGCCAGTTGGTGATCCTCATCGCAATCTTCGTCGGCGGTTTGGGCATTCTGACTCTGGCCTCGCTGATGGCTCTCATGGTTTCTAAACGCTTGGGCGTCCGCGGGAAGCTCATTGCGCAGGAAGCGATGAATGCCAGCAAACTAGGCGAAGTTGGCACGCTGTTGCGGATCGTCATCACCACCTCAGTGGCGATTGAAGTTTTGCTGGCGTTAGTGCTTGCGCCCCGGTTCATGATCCTCGGTGAATCCTTTTGGCAAGCGATCTGGCATGCCGCTTTCTATTCAATTTCTGCATTCAACAACGCCGGCTTCACCCCGCATAGCGACGGTTTAGTGCCTTATGAAGCAGATCCCTGGATTTTGACGCCGCTGATGGTAGGCGTGTTCCTTGGTTCGTTGGGCTTCCCAGTGATGATGGTGCTGCTCTCCAAGGGTTTTCG
Source organism: Renibacterium salmoninarum ATCC 33209 (assembly GCF_000018885.1). Classification (NCBI taxonomy): domain Bacteria; kingdom Bacillati; phylum Actinomycetota; class Actinomycetes; order Micrococcales; family Micrococcaceae; genus Renibacterium; species Renibacterium salmoninarum. Next base: position 2,439,330 of record NC_010168.1, read on the forward strand.
AATCTCGCGCTGGAATTTGCACACCAAGCTCACGATGCAGGTTTCAATCATCTTGGTAGTGGTCGGCATGCTGGGATTTGCGGCCTTCGAATGGAGCAACACCATTGGCGGCCTATCCTTCGGCGATAAGCTGCTGCATTCGGTATTTGCGTCAATTATGACCAGATCTGGCGGCTTCAATCTGGTGGATATGAACTCGATGGAGCCAGTTTCCAGGCTTTTCACCGATGCGTTAATGTTTGCTGGCGGTGGCTCGGCGTCCACCGCCGGTGGCATCAAGGTGACCACCCTTGCGGTGATGTTCTTGGCCATTGTCGCCGAAGCTCGCGGCGACTCGGATGTGAAAGCTTACGACCGGACCATTCCGCAGGGCACCATGCGAGTGGCAATTTCCGTTATCGTGATGGGCGCGACTTTTGTACTGCTGGCAACCGGAGCCCTGATCATGATCAGCGGCGCTCCACTGGACAAGGTACTGTTCGAGTCGATTTCCGCTTTCGCAACCGTTGGCCTCAGTACCGGCTTGAGTAGCAACCTGCCACCCGCGGGCGTCTATGTGCTTTCACTGCTGATGTTTGCCGGTCGCGTTGGCACCATTACGCTTGCCGCTGCATTGGCGCTACGTCAGCGTCGACAACTGTTCCACTACCCAGAAGAAAGGCCGATCATTGGCTGAGAAATCAGGGTCGCAACGACCCGCGCACAATGCACCGGTTCTAGTCATCGGACTGGGCAGATTTGGCTCCGCCACCGCAGAGCAGCTGGTTAAACAGGGCCGTGAGGTGCTGGCCATCGAACACGATCCGGCACTCGTACAGAAATGGGCTGGCGTGCTAACCCACGTCGTCGAGGCAGATGCGAACAACATCGACGCGCTGCGCCAACTTGGTGCGCAAGACTTCAACTCCGCCGTCGTTGGTGTGGGAACCTCCATCGAATCCAGTGTGCTGATCACGGTCAACCTGGTCGATCTAGGCATTGAGCACCTCTGGGTCAAAGCGATCACCCAGTCGCACGGCAAAATCCTGACCCGGATTGGTGCGAACCACGTGATCTACCCCGAGGCCGACGCCGGAGTCCGCGCCGCGCACTTGGTCTCCGGCCGGATGCTGGACTTCATCGAGTTCGACGACGACTTCGCGATCGTCAAGATGCACCCACCAAAAGAGACGCAGGGCTTCACTTTGGAAGAGTCCAAAGTTCGGTCCAAGTACGGCGTCACGATTGTTGGCGTAAAGTCGCCCGGCGAGGATTTCACCTATGCGCAGCCAGACACCAAGGTGTCCTCCCGCGACATGCTGATCGTCTCTGGGCATGTCGACTTATTAGAACGTTTTGCTGCCAGGCCCTAACTTCGCAGCGAAACCCAGCTCAGGCCTGATTGAGCTCTGCTGTGATCACATCAGAGCGCGCCGCGGCGGCCCTGGCACCTGCCAGCACCACGCCAGGCAGCCCCTGGGCGTCAAAAGTGGCGATCGCTTGCTCAGTGGTGCCGTTGGGACTCGTCACTGCCTTACGCAGCGCTGCAGCGTCGGCTCCTGGCTGACTCAGCATGATTCCCGCACCAGCAACGGTTTCGTTGGCAAGCGTTTTTGCAGTTTCATGATCTAGGCCAAAATCGCGAGCCGCAGCGGCCATCGCCTCAGCCAGGTAGAAGGCGTAGGCCGGACCGGATCCGCTAATTGCACCGATTGCTTGCATTTGCGACTCTGGCACCTCTAAAACAACGCCAGAGTCGGCAAAGACTTCGCGGGCCAGCTCTGCCTGTGTCTCGGTGACAGATTCGCCGCGGGAAAGTCCGACGACGCCGCGGCCCACCATCAGCGGGGTGTTTGGCAAGGTCCGCACAACGGGCTGCCCAGCCGGTGAGGCATTTTCGATCTGTTCAATGGCGACAGCACCCGCGACACTTACCAACACCGTCTCCGGGCTGAGCGAAGCGGCAATTTCACGGCACAATGGGACTACCTGGGCCGGCTTCACACCCAAAACCACAATATCAGCACCCGCAACTGCCAGCGAATTTGCATCGGCCTGCTCGGAGTTCGCTACAGCAGTGATCCTATGCCTTTCGGCAAGCTCTTCCGCGCGTTCTGCTCTGCGGACGGTGGCTATAACCGAAGAGGGGCTGAGCGGGCCAGATAACAGCCCGGCCAAGATAGCTTCGCCCATAGATCCGCAGCCCAAGAATGCAATTCGATTGATCATGATTCCATCCTGTCATTCTTGGTCAATACGCGCAGAATGCGTTCTTTCATTTTCATGATTCTGAGTCAAACTTTGCTTTATTTTCAAGGATTTTGGCTATTTTACGAACTTCACCTTCTCGCTACCGTATTACCAGGTTATTCCCAGGTTAACAGCAGGATACGCCCAGAATCCGGACTTAGATTCGTAAGTACCTCATAAAGGTGCGAGTGATTGCGGACTGGCTAGGTTTCCTAGCTAGTTGTAGCACCGGAGAGTCTGCCAGCGTCCCCCCCCAACCACTGGCAACGATGACTCTCCGGTGCTTTCTCGTTTAACCCCACCGACGTTTGCGACAGCAAGACAGCATTGCGATAGCTAGAACTCGCGAAATCTGGCTATCCGAAATCCGCCTGGCTATCCGAAACGGGTCAATCTCGCGCTAAGTGCTTGCGAGCAAATGCCAAGGTTTCTTGGAGCCACTCTTCACGCTCACCGGGGACTTGAGTCTTCCGGGTGGAAATCTCGGCCACCACGACGCCGTCAAATTCCGATGCCGCGAGGAACTGCAATACCTGCGCCGCTTCTTGGTCGCCATGGCCCGGAATTAAATGCTCGTCTCGATTGGTGCCATTGCCATCCGTCAGATGCAGGTGCCGCAATCGCGAGCCAAGCGAGCGCACGCCGTCCAAGGACGAGGCTCCAGCAGTGGAGGCATGTGAAAGATCCCAGGTGACGTCGTCGTACGCTTGGTCGATCGGGTCCCAATGCGGAAGGTAGGCCTTTGCCTCACGCCCACGAACCCGCCAGGGGTACATATTCTCCACGGCGATCCGAATCCCGGACGATTCAGAAAGATCGCGCACGCCCTGGACAAAGCTCTCTGCGTAGTCACTTTGCCAGCGAAATGGCGGATGGACCACCACGACGTCGGCCCCGAGTTGGGCGGCCATATCCACCGAACGCTCCACCTTGGTCCAAGCGCTCCCCCAGACTTGCTGGGTGAGTAATAATGTTGGCGCATGAATCGCGAGCACCGGAAGCCCATAACGCTCGCTCAACGCTTGGAGCGCCTGTGGATTCTGGCTCGTAGCGTTGTTAGTCACCATCACTTCGAGTCCGTCATAACCCAGATCGCGAGCGATAGAGAAGGCATCGTGAACTGACAGCGGATAAACAGAGGCGCTAGAGAGTGCTACCGGAATCGGGGCAATTGCTGGCTTCGGTTGACTTGTCATTGTGGTCTATTTTGCCACGGGCTCCACCGCGGCCGGGCTACCGATCGCGGCCAGCTCGGCAGCAGGACGGGCTGTAACGTGCCGTGGCGGGTCTAACGGCCCATCGAAGACTAGTTGGTCTAGCCGCCGTAAAATAAGTCCTTCACGCAGCGCCCACGGGCAAATTTGTAACGTCTCACCCTTGAATAACTCCAAGGCTGCCTCCGCAACCAACGCCCCAGCAAGCAGTTGCGTGGCACGTGCTTCCGAGACACCCGGCAAATGCAGGCGATCAGCCGCGCTCATGGCGGTAAGCCGCTGCGTCCACAACCCCAGATCAATCGCATGTAACTCCCGCCGCACAAATGGCCCCATTGCGCTCGGCGCGGCACCGGTCACGCGAGCCAGCGAACGGAAGGTCTTCGAGGTGCCAGTGATCAGCGTTGGTGCCGCGAGGGCAGAGAACTCTTTGACGTGTGGCTTTAGCGTGGAACGAATGTATTTGCGCAGATCTTTGACGCTTTTGGCACTGGGTGGATCCTCTTGCAGCCAGTCCCGAGTGAGCCGCTGCGCGCCCAGTGGCACCGAAACAGCTTTGGACGGGAGTTCGTCGGCGCCCAGGGCCAGTTCAAATGAGCCGCCACCAATATCTAAGTCCAAAATGGTGCCAGCACCCCAGCCATACCAACGCCGCACGGCAAAAAAGGTCATTGCGGCTTCTTCGGCGCCGGTCAGCTCGCGCATTTGCACGGTAGTTTCTTGCTGCACGCGCGCCAAGACCTGCGCGCCGTTACTTGCCTCGCGAATTGCCGAGGTACAAAATGCCAACAAATCTTCAACCCGGTGTTTAGCCGCGAATTCCCATGCTTCCAGTACAAACTCGACTAACTCGCGCTGGCCCGCCTCGGTGATTGCGCCGTCGTCGTCCAGGTATTGCACCAAGGAGAGCGGGCGTTTATGCGAGGCGAACGGAATTGGCTGGCCACCTGGATGCGCATCAACCAGCAAAAGGTGGACGGTGTTTGAGCCAATGTCGAGCACGCCAAGTCGCATGTTGCCATTATGTCGTAAACCCTCTGGAGAATTACTCCGCACGCCTGCAGCCGTTGGACTGATTCGCCTCGCAACCATTGATTGCTGAGGCCAACGGGTATAGGACTGAAGATATGACCGAAACCTTGACTGAAGCTCGCCGATTGACGTCCAAAAACATCAGCATGAATCATTTCAACCGAATGTCATCAGACTTCGACAATGATCCGACCGCGTTGCGTGCGCAAAATGCCGCGACCAGAACTGCGATCAACGACTTTTCTGTCAATCACCAAGTCATTGCCTCCAGTTCACGCTCCACCTCTGTGCAGTTGGACGACTGGAAAGTGACTAATCAGAAGAAATCCGGCCGTTGCTGGCTGTTTGCCGCGCTCAACCTATTGCGCGCTGATGCTCGTCGAATCTTGAATCTCAAAGATTTCGAGTTCTCGCAAAACTACCCGATGTACATCGACAAGTTGGAGCGAGCTAATTACTACCTGCAGTCGATCATTGAGACGGCAGACCGGCCGCTTGGCAGCCGGGTAGTTGCGTTCTTGAGCGAAACGCTCATGGGCGACGGCGGTCAGTGGAACATGGCCGCGAGCATCTTCAAAAAATACGGTGCGGTGCCGAAAGAAGCCATGCCGGAGACGCAGTCCTCTTCGGACACCGGCCAGATGAATGCCAGGCTGCAGACACTTTTGCGCAAGGCAGCTCTGGAATTGCGCTCAGCCGTAGCCGCGGGTGCCGACGAGGCTGCGCTGGATGCCGCCGTCGAGCGCGGTCTGGCTCAAGTTCACCGGGTGCTGAGCATTCACTTAGGCACGCCGCCGAGTTCTCTTGACTGGCAGTGGAACGACGACGATAAGAAATTTAGTCGGGTAGGCAGCGTCACTCCGCAAGAATTTCTGGCGAAATACACCGAACTCAACTTGGACGATTACATTTGCCTGGTTGATGATCCGCGGCGTGAGCATCCCAAAGGCACGCCGTTGACGGTCGAGTACTTGGGCAACATCATTGGCGGCGACCCTACCGTCTACTTGAACGTCGATATTCAGGTGATGAAAGACTTGGCGCGCGAGGCCTTAGAGAACGGCTCCCTGGTCTGGTTCGGCTGCGATGTGGGACCGCAAATGCTGCGCGCCGAGGGACTTTGGGATGCGAAGGTTTTCGACTATGACGGCGTCTACGGCGTAGATCTAGGTTTAGACAAGGAACAACGCGTCAACGTTGGCGAATCGGCCATGACGCACGCGATGCTTTTCACTGGTGTTGATGTGGTTGACGGCGCAGCGGGCGCGAAAGACACACGGCGCTGGCGGGTGGAGAACAGCTGGGGTGAAGGCAACGGAGACATAAGGCTTCTTCACCATGAACGATTCTTGGTTTGACGAGTACATGTTCGAAGTCGCGGTGGACCGAACAAAACTGAGCCCTGAACTGCAGGCCGCCTTGGCTAAGGAACCGATTGTCTTACCGGCCTGGGACCCAATGGGCGCCCTGGCCTAAATCCCCCGCTCCCGCCACCCCTAGCCCAAACGCTGCACCACTTTTCGGGCTTAAAACCATGGTTTAAGCCCGAAAAGTGGTGCAGCGTTTGTGATTCAGGCAGTTGCGAGCAGGCTCTTCATTTCGTCAATCTCAGCTTGCTGACCAGAAACGATGCTGGCTGCAAGCGATTTGGCCTCGGAACTCTTGCCTTGCGCCTGCTCGGTTTTTGACGACTCGACGGCGCCCTCGTGATGCGCGATCATCTGGCTCAGAAACAACTTGCCCGCATCTGCACCAGAGGCATCCGCCAAGGCCTTCAACTGAGATTCATCCATCATGCCCGGCATCGACATCGAACCGGTCATCGTTTCCGGTTCGCCCCAAGCAACCAGCCAAGACTTCATCTTTTCAATTTCCGGCCCCTGGGCAGCTTTTATTCGCTTCGCCAGATCAATAACCTTCGGATCGACGTCGGGCTTGCCCAGCACGGCGTCGCTCATCGTGACCGCTTGCTGGTGGTGCACGGCCATCATCTGCGCAAACATCGTGTCCGCGGAGTTATTCGCTTTTGCCGCATCACTCGACGCGGAGCCATGGTTCATCCCAGACATTGAATCTGGGTTCGTAGAACAGCCGGCCAAAGCCAAGGTCACTGCGATAAGCGCGGCGGGGATAATAAAAAAACTTTTTCATACGATTTCCTCGTTTTCGGTTTCAATTGAGCAATTTCAAAAGGATATACGCAAGAAAATGCTCAGGTCCGACTGATCGAGAGTTCGTCCAGTGAAGGTGTCGCGGGCTCAAAATAATAGTTTTTGCTCGGCAACTTAGTCTCGGCCCAGCGATCTCCAACGAATTCAGACGGCGAATCCGGGGCGCTGCCATCAGGCGCCTGCGGCGCAGGCAACGGAATGCAGATGCTCATGGTGTTAGTTGAGCTCTGTTCGCAGCACGGCATCTGTACGTTATCGATGCTGGCCATCGGCATTGAATGCATGCCGATGAGGCCAAAAAACAGTAAGGCTACAATCATGCCCATTCAAACCAGTCCTTGATCAAAATGACAAAAGGTCTGTTGTGGGGGGCCAACAGCCGTGGCTACCGCAAACCGGCAGCGACAAGAAACATCACTGGCAACACGAAGAGCATATCCTGCTCAACTGAGAAAACGCTGCACCACTTTTCGGGCTTAACCCATAGTTTTAAGCCCGAAAAGTGGTGCAGCGTTGTAGAAAGTGTGGGTTAGCGGCGGCTGCCGGCTTTGGCTTTGGCGGCCGGGCGCTTGGCGGGCCGTTTGACCGGACCCTTGGCGCGCTTGTCCGCCAAAAGTTCGACGGCGCGTTCCCGGGTAAGCTCCTCGATCGACGTCGAGCGCGGCACCGTGATGTTCGTTTCGCCGTCGGTGATGTAGGGCCCGAACCGGCCTTCCTTCACCACAATCTTCTTGCCCGACGTCGGATCGTCACCGAATTCTGCCAGCGGCGGCACCGCTGCGCGAGCGCCACGTTGCTTAGGCTGCGAGTAAATTTCCAAGGCCTGCTCAAGAGTGATCGTAAAGATCTCCTCTTCAGAGCCGATGGACCGTGAGTCGCTGCCCTTTTTCAGATACGGACCAAAACGACCGTTTTGCACCGTGATCTCATTGCCTTCAGCGTCTGCGCCAAGAACTCGGGGCAAGGACATGAGCTGTAACGCCTCGTCCAGGCTGACATTTTCAACACTCATCGAGGCAAAGAGTGAGCCAGTACGCGGCTTTGCTTTGACCGGTTTCTTGGCCGGTTTGGGCTTGCCGTTCTTGTAGTACTCCACCGGGGCATTAGCCAGGTCTTCTGCCGTAGGCTCCGGAATCAGCTCGGTGACGTAGGCACCGTAGCGACCGTTTTTGGCCACCACTGAATGCCCGGAGATTGGATCGACACCCAGCACCCGTTCTTCCGGTGCAGCGGTGTTGATGAGTTCAATCGCTTTTTCGGCGGTCAATTCATCCGGTGCCAAGTCTTCCGGTACGTTCGCCCGCTCTGGTTCGGTACCTTCTGGCGCATCGGCCGGGACCGGTTTTTCCAAGTAGGGGCCAAATTTGCCAACGCGCAGCGTGATGCCATCAGAAATCGGCACCGAGTTGATCTCACGGGCATCGATCTCGCCCAAGTTGTTCACAATCGGCAGCAACCCAGAGCCATCTTCGTCGCCGAAGTAGAAGAGCTTGAGCCAATGCGGCCCAGTTTCCTCGCCGCGAGAAATTCGGTCCAGGTCTTCTTCCATGCCAGCGGTGAAGTCGTAATCCACATAGTTTTGGAAATACTGTTCCAACAACCGCACCACAGAGAACGCCACCCAGCTGGGCACTAACGCAGAACCTCGTTGGCTTACATAGCCACGGTCCATGATGGTGGAAATCGTCGCAGCGTAGGTCGATGGACGGCCAATTCCACGTTCTTCCAAGGTCTTGACCAATGACGCTTCGGTGTAACGCGGCGGCGGCGAAGTTTCGTGTCCCAGCGGCTCAATTTCGGTCGCGGTCAAGGCATCCTGAGCAGCCAGATTGGGCAAGCGACCGCCGTCGGAGTCGGCGTCGTCCTTGTTCCGGCCTTCGTCTCGGCCTTCTTCGTAAGCAGCCAAGAAGCCTTGGAAGGTAATCACGGTGCCCGAGGCGGAAAATTCTGCGTTTTGACCACCGGTAGCTACGGCACCCAGCCGAACAGAGGCCGTTGAACCCTTGGCGTCCGCCATCTGCGAGGCGACGGTACGCTTCCAGATCAATTCGTAGAGCTTGAATTCATCCGAGCTGAGCGCTTTTGCCACCTGCGCCGGAATCCGGAACGAGTCACCAGCCGGTCGGATTGCCTCGTGCGCCTCTTGGGCATTTTTTGCTTTACCGGCGTATACCCGCGGGGCATCTGGTACGAAGGACGGATCGTAAAGCTCAGCGGCCTGGCGTCGGGCAGCATTGACCGCTTGCGAGCTCAATGCCGTCGAGTCGGTACGCATATAAGTGATGTAGCCGTTTTCATACAGGCTCTGCGCAACCCGCATGGTGACGCGCGCGGAGAACCACAGCTTACGAGCGGCTTCCTGCTGCAACGTCGAAGTAGTAAAAGGCGCGGCGGGCCGGCGGGTGTACGGCTTATTCTCCACCGAACGCACAGCGAACTTGGCTTGCTGCAAACCTGCGGCAAGCGCTGCGGCAATGGCTTCATCCAGGTGTGCCACGTTCTTTGACGTCAGCACACCGGTGTCATTGAAATCTCGCCCCGTGGCGACGCGCGCGCCGTCGAGCGCTACTAGCTTGGCCTTGAAGGCCTGAGCAGAATTCTCTGGCGTGAACTCGCCGGACAGATCCCAATAAGAAGCCGAGCGGAAAGCCATCCGCTCACGTTCACGCTCTACCACCAGCCGGGTTGCTACCGACTGAACTCGTCCGGCAGACAAGCCTCGGGACACCTTGCGCCAAAGCACCGGTGAAATTTCATAACCGTAGAGCCGGTCCAGAACGCGGCGGGTTTCCTGCGCATCGACCATCGGCATGTCAACATCGCGCAGCTCACCCATGGCACGTTGAATGGCTTCTTTGGTGATTTCGGGGAAGGTCAGCCGGTATACCGGGACCTTGGGTTTGAGCACCTCAAGTAAGTGCCAGGCAATTGCTTCACCTTCGCGGTCACCGTCAGTTGCCAAATAAAGTTCATCGGCATCTTTGAGCGCAGCCTTGAGCTCAGCGACGCGCTTCTTTTTGTCGCCGGGGACCACGTAGTAGGGCTCGAAGTTATTGTCCAGATCAACGGCAAATTTGCCCACGGAGGACTTTTTCAGCTCGGCTGGCAAGTCTGAAGGTTGTGGCAAATCGCGGATGTGCCCGTAGGAAGCTTCCACCTCGAAGCCCTCGCCAAGGTAGCCGGAAATCGTCTTCCCCTTAGCCGGGGATTCTACGATTACCAGCTTCTTGCCGGTCAATGCGCGCTTGCTAGATGCCTTGGTGGGCACGTTTCTCCTACAGTTATTACTGGTGATTTAGCTATCGATACTGCTCACGGATCGGCTTCATCAGTCTCAATCCAAAAACCTAGTTCACCATACATTAGGCGAACTTGGCGCACGCCGGGTCTGCTGCACCAAGACTATTTGGGCAGCCAACTCAACACAGCCAATACTCTGCGATGGTCCTCGGAGGACGGCGGAAGGTCAAGTTTGGTAAAGATCGACGAGATATGTTTTTCCACCGCACCGGCTGAAATGACTAGCTGTTTGCCAATGCCAGCGTTGCTGCGGCCTTCCGCGATCAGACCCATTACTTCCCGTTCCCGGCTGCTTAGTTCTTGCAAGGAATCCCGGCCATTTCCATTGCCAACGAAGAGCGCCGAGACCACCTCTGGGTCCAGTACCGTGCCACCAGAGTTAATTCTTTGCAGCGCGTCGGCCAGCTCATCAACATCGGTAACCCGATCTTTGAGCAGGTAGCCCACGCCGCCGCCCTGGCCTGCAGTAGCCAACAAATCCCGTGCATAACTTAGCTCCACAATATTGCGAAAGCACCAAAATTCCGGTCAAAGGAGCAAGCGATCTAATCTTCAAGGCGGCCCGTAAGCCTTCGTCACTGTGCCCCGGTGGCATTCGAACGTCGGTAACAACCAATTCGGGTGTCAGCTCGGTAACCGCGCGGAGAAGCTCCTCCGCGTCGCCCACTGCACCAACGACGTCGTACCCGGCCTCACCCAGCAGCCGGACTAGGCCTTCTCGTAGCAGCACAGAATCTTCGGCAAGCAGAACTTTGATCGCAGTCACGCATCACAGCGTAGCCCGTGTGCTGGTACTGAGATTGCCTAGAACGCTCGGAGCGGAAGGGAGACCTTGATCGTGGTGCCCTTTTCGCTGGAATCCAAGGCGAATTCGCCGCCGCCAGCCAAGGTGCGCTCTTGCAAGCCCACCAGTCCATGTCCTTTACCCAGATGCGCGCCGCCCTGGCCGTCGTCGGCTATCGAAAGCTTTAGCGTCTCGCCTTCAAGCAGCAGTTGGACGTCGACTTGGCTCGCGTTAGCGTGTTTGGCCACATTGGTCAGCGACTCGGCAACAATGAAATACGCGGTATTTTCAACGCTGGCCGCCAATCGGCGGGTTTCGTCCAGACCCTCAATGCGCACGATGACTGGCAGCGGTGTTCGAGCTGCGGCTGCCTCAACAGCGGCCGGCAAGCCTCGGTCCACCAGAATTGGCGGCGCGATTCCGCGTGAAATCGCACGCAGCTCACCCAGGGTATCCTGCGTCTGTTTGAGCGCCTCGGCCACCAATTCCTCGGCACCGGGCTCGCCACGAGTCAACCTGCGTTGCGCAGATTTGAGATCCATCGAAACCCGAACCAACCGCTGTTGCGGTCCATCGTGGATGTCCCGTTCCAAACGGCGCAGATTTCCGGCTTCCGCCGACACCGCGGAATCCCTGGATGCCTCGGCTCGACGAACTTGTTCTTTCACAACTGAGGATTCATTGGTCAGCATGCCACTGGCCAAAACGCGCAGCAGTAACGCGGAACCTTTGAGTACAAAAGGCAGCGTCAGGATGAAAAACACCCCAACACCAAAATCGAGCCAGAAGTGTGAATTCTTTTCCAGGCCAATCAGGTCCCAAACATCCTGGCTATCGTTGGGCAAATAACGCTTCCAGAAAAAGGCGGTAAGTTCGCCCGGGCCGGTGACCAGCCAGGTCAGCGCGACGGAAAATACCGTTACCCGAATGGGGAAGATCAAGATTGCGTGCAGCATCTCGCTCCAGCGCAAGGGGTCAGTCAACGGTGTAAAGATGCCTTTTTGGCCGCTAGCCACTCGTGCTTTGTACACGTGCGCCGGCAACTTACCGCGATTCCATTCAGCCATTGACCGCTCACCGGCGGCGAAGAAGCTTGCGCAGAACAAGCAAGCAATCAAGGCGAAGAGGCCAATATAGATCACTGCAGTACTGACCCCGAGCGTGAACAGGGACACTGCAGCGGTAAAGGCCGGAATCGAGACAAAAAAATGAACCCAGACTGTAGCCCAGATCTCTACCGAACTGGCTAAAAAACCCTATATCCCAGTGTTCAGATGCTGCTGGCATTGGGGCGTAATTTGGACTGGGAATTAGGTCAGGGTTGGGCGCATCAGTGCGATCCACGGGAAGTTCCTCAAGGTTGGGCTCAACGGCTGTATTCATATATCTAATCGTGCCGGTTAGCTCCGCGACGCACATTGGGGTCATCGGGCGGAAATTTCCCGGATTTCCCCCTGCGGAAAGGTAGGGAAAACCCCCTCAGCAACGGGTGAAATCAGTTCACAATACGTCTGGAATCAGCACAGTGTGCAAATACATCATCTGTTCGTCAGAGCCTTCACTAATAACTCGGTACCGCTCGACTAAGTCATGGAATTCTGTGGTGAACTCATCTTGCTGCGCTCGGCTTAGTTTCAGCTTGGTGGTGGAGATCAGCGTTACCGGCCGTTCGGAAATCGGATTGCCGGTAACAGCTTCCATCGCCGCGACGATTCGGTCACGAAGCTGGCCAATGTGAAGATCCGGCAAGGTTTTTCGCAACACTGCCGAGCTGCCAGCTTCATCGTAATTGCCACCGACGTTCAAGCTATCGGCGGCTGCTCGCCAGCGCCGTTCGCGGCCGTCCTCAGACTCTGAACTGCGTTTGAGATATCCCCACTTTTCTAACGCTCGAAGGTGATAACTCATCGCACTGGGCGTGCCGCCAAAACGATTCGCTAGCTCTGTTGCCGTATAAGAATCCGCGGAGCCGAAAAGTTCATCAATAACATCCAGCCGAGTCCGATGCGCCATCGCCCGGATCGCTTGGGGGTCGGTGATGACAACTTCCGTCCGTTCTGCTTTAGCCATTTTTCAATCGTAACAAAATTGTGAAACAACTCTTTGACAAAATACTTATGAAGCATTAGTTTCATAAGTATGAAAGCAACGCTTCAGACTTCCTCGATGTTCGGCCTCTATCGCAATCGGGATTTCGCCATCGCCAGTTCCGCCCGATTTATCTCCAGCGTGGGTTACGGTGCGGTGGTCATTTCCATCTTGCTGCACCTACAAAGCACTATCAGTGACCAAGTAACTGCTACCTGGACCGTCACCTGCTATCTCTTGCTAGCAACTCTGCCCACGGTGGCTTTAGCTCCTTGGGCCGGGAAACTGGCTGACACGATGGACTCCAAGAAACTAGCGGTGGGCGCCTCGATCATCTGCGCGACCGCCGTCGTTTTGATGGCCTTGAGCACTTTCGTCTTTCAAAATTTCCTGCCAGCGTTGTTTGTGCTGACCTTGGTTCTTGAAGCCGGGCTAGCGCTGGCAACGCCAACTTGGCAAGCCTTATTGCCACGCATTGTGGGTGAAGCCCAGACGCCCAAAGCGATGGGGACCATGCAAGCCACCTTGATGCTAGCTGGCATGATTGGCCCTGCTTTGGGCGGCTTTCTGGTCAGTCAAGGCGGTCTAACGCTCAGCTTCTGGGCAGCTGGCTTCTGCTACTTTGTGCTGGCCTTCGGTGCGGCATCGATTAAAACCCGTCGATCGGTTCGAGCCGAATCGCTGGCCGCTGGAATAGAATCCACACCACAAAAATTGCTTGACGGCTTGCGCATCTTACGCAGCGACGCACTTCTTTCACTTGTCGTGGCGAGCGCCTTGCTGATAGTTCTGCTCGCTGAAGCAATCAACGTTCTTGAAGTCTTCCTGGTCAGAGACTCGCTGGGGGCAAGCGAACTGCAATACGGCTTGGTGTCGGCAACCATGAGCGTTGGCCTGGTGGCAGGATCGCTCTGGGCTGGCACTATTCGCACCGAACGGCGCAGACTACGGGCATTTTTGTTCTCTGCACTGGGCGCATCGCTAGCCCTAATTCCCACCGGAGCCGCGCCTACGATGTTATGGCTCTATTTCTGGGCCGCCGTTACCGGGGTGGGCATAGGCGCGCTGAATGCGACCTTCGGCGCCTTGGTGATGTTGCGCACTGAAGAGCAGCACCGAGGCCAGGTCAATTCCATTGTGCAGGCCCTTATGCGGGCATCATCCATCGGGGCGCTCGGCCTGGGTGGCCTATTAGGCAGTCTCTTCGGCCCCCGGATTGGCTTCATCGCCGGCGGCGGATCGGCCTTTCTGGCTTGCGCGGTCATGGCCGTGCTCATCCTCCGAGCTGATCGGAGAGCTAACGATCAAAAAACCGTCGAGAACAAGCTGACGGACGTGACCGAGGAGGTCCAGATCCTCACCGAGAAGCGCCTCTAGGGCCGCAATAATTTGGGCAACGGTCAAGGTACCGTCGCAAGCGGAAACGAAACCAGCAAGTTCGCTACTCAGCAAAGTGGTCCGGCGTAGTCCTCCCCCTTGCCGCAACAGAATCACCCCTGGGTGCTCTGCACCCGGACGTTGATGACGTTCCTCCGTGACGTCCTCAGCAACATCAAGCTTGGCCGCGGGGAGATCCCCTTGCGCTAACCAATCAAAACGTGCGACGGCGGCCCCCAGGTGGGCGCCGATGGGCTGTTCAATCGGGTGGGTGAGTTCTTCAAACCGGCGAAGGTTTGGCGGGGAGGAAGCCCGTCGCAACCACACCATGCCAAAACCAATCGAGTCAACGTCTCGAGCCGTGAAATCGCGCAGATAGTCTCGATACGCTGCGCCATAAAGCTCCGGATCACGGCCTTCCGAGGCGTCTTGCAACCATGTCTCAGCGTATTGTTCCGGGCTCAATTGCTCGCGCTGGATGACCCAAGAGTCCAGTCCGAGAGTAAACCACTGTTCAATTCGGCTATGCCAATCGGGCGCGTCCACGCGTACTTCCCAATTGCCCAGAAGCTGTGCTGTGCCGCCTTCGACCAGCGCGTCCGGCAGCGCACGAACCAGCGACGAAACAATCTCATCGCCCGGCAATCCGCCGTCACGGTAAGTGAATTGATCGGCGCTCAACTCGCCATCGTACCGGGGCGTGATCACAAAAGGTGGGTTCGAAACAATCAGATCGAACCGTTGCCCGCGCACCGGCTCTAAGAGACTGCCTAGTCGCAGTGACACCCGATGCTCAAGATCTGTTGGATCGACGGCGAGCGCGGTGGCGTTTAACAGCAAGTTAAAACGGGTAAAAGCCAGGGCCCGTTCCGAAATGTCCGTTGCGGTGACGTGGCGTACATGCCGGAGCAAGTGGAAGGTTTGAATACCGCAACCGGTACCGAGATCAAGCGCCCGATCGGCCGGGGCTCGTGTGGTGGTCTGCGCCAAAGTGAGTGATGCTTGGCCGATGCCCAGCACATGGTCGTGGCGCAAAACGCCCGGGCGTTGGTGCGCTGCCAGGTCGCTGGCCGCCCAAAGGCGCACCTCGCCGTCGGCGTCTTCAAAAGCGTATGGCCGCAAATCGACTCTGCAGCGGTAGCGACCGTCGTGTAACTCGGCTAAGCCCAGTGCGGCGAGGCCTGCTGCGCCGGTGCGCGGCAGCGCTATCTGCAGCCGCTCCGCTGCCACCGGAACGGCGAGCAGGAAGAGCCGAATCAGATCGGCCAACTGTCCCTCAGCTAATTCGGTGACGGCTAACGCTGGGATAAATTGTTCCCGGTCCATCGCTAAATAGGCTCGTTCGCCAAGAAATTCGGCTATTGACTCAACGGTGAATCCCGCCTCATCTAGATCCAGGGCTAGACGCAATATCAGCTCGGAGTCGCTCCGCGGTGCTTCAGATTCCACAACCCCACTATAATGATTCCCTCGGGTTATCGATGCCGATCCGGAGGTATGCTGTAAGTATGCAGCGCATACAGCGATTTATTAGCCCTCGGCCGTCCGGTCGTCAGGGCTCTTTTTGTTCGCTCACGTAGCGCTTAGCCCGGCTCCACGGTCGAGGGCGTTGATCCCCTTTTCAGACCGAATTCAGGAGCTTATTGTGAAACATTTTTCAACTCACTATTTGTCGTTAACCGAACTCAATGCCGCGCTCAGCGTCCGTGATTTGGCTGATCCGGCAGCCGGCACGCACGCAATGCAAGAGCTGCTCGCAGAACTCTTGGCCCAACTCAATGTCCAGTGGCAGGTGCCGCAAGAGCTCCATCGGCTGAATCCGCTGGTTGCTACCCGGGATAACTACGACCGGCTTGGTTACAGTGCTGGTGCGATTACTCGAGATTCGCGTTACTCACGCCATGTCTCACCAACCGTGATGCTCCGGAGCCATACTTCAGCAGGGATCCCGGCGCTTTTGGAGTCTTTGCAATCGACTGACGATCGATACGACGTACTGCATGTGCTTCCAGGGCTGGTTTATCGACGCGATGCGGTGGACCAGCAGCACGTTGGCACGCCGCATCAGCTTGATCTTTGGCGGGTGAAAGCTCGGGGTCTGCTTGGCCTAGACGAGCTGAAATCGATGATGGCGGCGGTTGCGGAGGCGGCGCTGCCTGGTTGCCGTTGGCGCGCGATTCCTACCAGCCACCCTTACTACTGTGCACGGCCACCAATTAGACGTCGAGATAGTCCTGCCCGATGGCACCAGCCAATGGCTTGAACTGGCCGAATGCGGCCTGATCGCCTCGGATATTTTGCGCGGAGCGGGCTTGGACCCTCGGCGCTGGTGCGGTTTGGCCATGGGGATGGGTTTAGATCATGCGCTGATGCTGCGTAAGGCAATTCCGGATATCCGGTTGCTGCGTTCTGAGGACCCTCGAGTTGCGGCACAAATGTTGGATTTGTCACCGTGGAGACCGGTATCGATGATGCCGCCGATGCGTCGCGACCTGTCTTTAGTGTGTTCAGCCGACGTCGATCGTGAGACGCTTGGCGATGCCGCGCGGATGGCTTTGGGCCAAGCTGCGGAGGTGCTGGAGTCGCTTGAGGTGTTGGCCGTCTCGCCACTCGCGGAGCTGCCTGCTGAGGTTGTGACGCGCCTTGGGCTTCGCAGCGGTCAGGCAAATTTCTTAGTGAGGCTAAACCTTCAGGCGCTGGACCGAACGTTGACTATCACCGAGGCGAATGTGTTGCGCGATCAGGTTTATTTGGCGCTGCATGAAGGCCCGTATACCGAGCTCATTTCGGGCTAACGCCCTCAAGGCGACCACTTTATGGCGCAGCGCCGTCTATAACTCAGGGAGAGGGCGCACAGAATCTCCATAAAGTGGTCGTTCGAGCACATTAGCCGGCCGACCAGTGATTTCGCTTTCCGTTGGGAGTGCAGATCATTCGAACACCTTTCTTGGAATAGCCGACGGCGCCAGCTGAGCCACAAAATGCGCCGGGAGTAACCGCGCCCGCCGCCGGTTCAGGCGCCGGCTGGGGAGCCGGCGCTGGCTGCTGTACCGGAGGTACAGGTTGAACAGGTGCTGGAGCTGGTGCTACCGGCTGCACCGGGGGAACCTGAACCAGTGGCGCTGGGGCAGGAGCCGACGAAGTAGTTGGGGTTGAATCTTTTCCCACCGTCAGATCGATAATCGTTCCCGGCGCCACCTTGGTGCCCGACGCCTTCGATTGGCTAAGCACTTTCCAATTGCTTTCAACCAGGATTGATTTTCCATCGACCGACTTTGCGCTGACCTTTAGATCGATCTGGCTCAGCTTCGTTCGCGCTACATCTAAGCTCAGGCCGACGACATCCGGAAGGGGAATCGACTGCGCTGCGATCGGAGTCTCGGCCGTTTCACTCGAAACCGCTGAGGACGTACTCGACGCTGCCGTCGAAGCGCAACCTCCAAGGACTAACATCAACAAAATCGCCAACGGAACTATTTTTTCATCTTCGCCTCAGCCCATCAAAATCAGGTATTGGAACGATAATTCCTGAAAATCAGCTGAGTGTCACGCGAAACTTCCTCTTGGAGCAAATAAATCCCAACACAGCCCACCAGGTTTAGCCGCTTTCAGCTGGCTGGAATCCATTAGTTCTAGCGCAGAGATTCTAAAACTGGTGACCTGTGTCGCCGCCTCGGTCTGGTCAGGCCGCGGGGCAGCCCCCGGCACAACGCAACGTATCCTCCGAGGCAGCACATTCGGCACAATAAAGGCTCAAGTGTCGGCACGCCAGGTTTGCGCAATTGTGAAAATCGCTAGTGGGTGCGCCGCAACGGCTGCATTCGCCGATGGTCTTGGCTTCGTCGCTAAATTCAAGGTGCATTCGCTTATCAAAGACATATAACGATCCCTCCCAAAGCCCAGCATCCCGATACTTCTCGCCGTACCGGACTATGCCGCCGTCGAGCTGGTAGACCTCTTTGAACCCTCGCTTCACCATCAAGCTGGAGAGCACTTCGCAACGAATTCCGCCGGTGCAGTAGGTGACGATGGGCTGATCTTTGAGCTCGTCGTACTTACCAGAGTCGAGTTCAGCGATGAAGTCTCTGGTGGTTTCGACGTCGGGCACCACCGCGTTTTTGAACTTACCAATTTGGGCTTCGAAGGCATTGCGTCCATCAAAAAAGACAACGTCCTTCTGAGCAACTAATTCATGCAGCTCTTCGGGTTGCAGATGCGTTCCACCGCCGACGACGCCGTTTTGGTCCACTTCAAGCTCTCCGGGGGCGCCGAAACTAACGATTTCATCGCGAACTTTGACGCTGAGCCGTGGAAAATCTGCTGCCGAGCCTTCCGACCATTTCACATCGATGTCGTTGAACGCCGGATACTCTTTGGTGGCCTTAACGTACTGTTTGACCGCGCTCAATTCACCACCAACGGTTGCGTTGATGCCGTCACGGGAGATCAGAATCCGGCCAGTCAGCCCATGTTTTTCGCACAGCGCACGTTGCCACAGCCTGACCGATTCAGGATCAGCGACCGGTGCGAAAGCGTAGAAGAGCACAATTCGATGTATTGCCACTAGTCGATTTTAGCCGCGATTGGCCGTGGCGGCGGCCAGCAGATTCATGATCGCCTCAACAAGACGGTAGTAAATCAACGCCAGGATAAGCACCACTGCCCAGCTGAGGACGATCGCTATTGCGGAGGGGACCCCTTCCGCAAAGAGCCCATTGCGCAACCAGGTGCCCACAATTATCCCGAGCACAAAGGCAAGCAGGAAGAGAATAAACCCAGCTACACGCAGCACAATTCCGCCAGTTTTCTTGCCGCCAAACCACGGTCGCTCTGCGCCATATTTGGCACCCAGAACTCGCAGGATGATGAACATCACGACGGCGGCGGCCACTGCGATCACCGGGAACCAGATGAACTGGCCGTTGGCCCAGATCAGGGCGACCTCGAAAGCGGCGAATCCGGCCGAGCAGACGGCAAGCGGCGCCCAAGCTACGCGGTAAGCCGCTTCCTCGTCGTTGGGCTGATCATCCAAGTTTTCCGCCATGCCTCAATTGAACGGCACACGGAGAATGCTCGCAATCTCTGCAGTGCTTTGCCAGATTGCTCCGAGCACTCTACGAGGTTCCCTGAAGCGCTCTGTCAGATTCACCTGGCTCAGTTAACGCAAGTCCTGTTCCGGATTGGCACGGGCACATGTTTCTTTCACCTTGCAGAAAGGTCCATCATGAAATTGGCACCAATTGTCGCCGCTATCGGTACAGTAGCGGTCTTGTCTCTCACTGGCATGTCAGCTGCTACCGCGGCAACGACGCACGAATCCGCGCCGGTGGCGAAAAGCGCCAGCGTTTCGCCGCGGGTCATTGACGGCAGCACGGCAGATTTCTCCACCGTGCCGTTTGCTGCTCGGGAATTTGTCAGCGGCAACTTCAACTGCTCAGCGTCAATCATTTCGCCCACCTGGATTATCTTGGCAAAGCACTGCGTCGAGGGCCACAGCGCAAGCGACATCACCTTCAAATTGGGCAGCGCCAGCCTTAACGGCGGCACCACTGTTTCTGTCAGCCGGGTAGAGACCTGGGACAGCGGCGATGTTACTTTGGCTGAATTCACCAGCTCATACAACGGTAGCTACGCCTCGCTGGGCGGCACGACCCCTGATGCAGGAACCCCCGCTAACCTCTACGGATGGGGCCGAACCGCAGTAGGCGCTCCGGCATCATCGACGCTGAAAACCGCCAAGGTTTCCATCGTTGGCACCGATGACCAGGGTTGGTCAGGACCGTCCATCGTGGAGAAGCGGGTCGATGGCCAGGCTTATAAGGGCGACTCCGGCGGCCCTTTGATCGCTAACGGCAAGCTCGTTGGCGTTTGCTCCGGCACCAACTCATACAACAAGCCAGACGAAGCAGAATACGCTTCGGTCCCGGCTTCCGCTGACTGGATCACCAGCACCTCAGGTGTTGCGGTCAACTAGTTAGAACAGTTCCCCTCGAAAGGGCGCCGACATCGATGTCGGCGCCCTTTCGTGCTCTTCCGACCAGTATTTCTCACGGTGTTACGGTCGCTTGAGCCGCCGGCGGCAGAATGGCACGGTGGATGTTGCGTCGTCGTTGTTGAAGTATTTGGGCCAAGGCCCAGATTCAGAACAGCTACGCCACGTTCGCTTTTTGCCGGCACGAAGCGCGGTCACCGCTCCTTGGCCGAGCTGGCTGCATCCAGGCGTCATTGATGCGTTTTCAGAAGTTGGTGTCCAGGAGCCCCGGCAGCATCAGGTCGAGGCAGCTGAACTGGCACATTCAGGTCAGCACGTCATCTTGGCCACCGGCACTGCTTCTGGAAAGTCGCTGGGTTATCAGCTGCCCGCCTTAGACGCGATCTACCGGGCCGAACTGGGCCAAGAAGCTAGCCCTGGACGCTTTCAAGCCGAAGGTGATGACGCCGTCGTGCTTTACCTCTCACCTACTAAGGCGCTCGCGGCTGATCAACTGAGCTCGCTGCGCGCACTCAAGTTACCCGGTTTGAGAGCTGAAACGTACGACGGCGATACAGATCCATCCGCACGCCGCTGGATCCGCGAGCACGCCAATTTTGTGCTGTGCAATCCGGACATGCTGCATTTTGGTGTACTGCCCAACCATGAATGGTGGGCCAAATTTTTCCGCAGGCTCCGTTACGTCGTCATCGACGAAGCACATGGCTATCGAGGCGTATTCGGCTCACATGTTGCTGCTTTGATGCGTCGTTTGCGCCGAGTTTGCGCTTACCACGGTTCGTCGCCGGTATTCATCGCCGCCTCTGCCACTTCGGCACAGCCGCAGACTTCCTTTGGCCGGCTAATCGGCCTGCCAGTAACCGCGGTGGTCGAAGACGGCTCACCACACGGCAGCACGACGGTAGCGTTTTGGGAGCCAGCGCTGAGCGAAGTCAGTGGCGAAAACGGTGCACCGGAACGCCGCACCAGCATCGCCGAGACCTCACATCTGCTTGCCGATTTGGTGATAACGCGAGTACGAACGATTGCCTTCATCAAATCCAGACGCGGGGCCGAGGCCATTTCAGGTAATACCAAACGGCTCTTGGAAGAAATTGATGCGGGGTTGCCTCATCGGGTGGCCGCGTATCGGAGTGGTTACTTACCGGAGGAGCGGCGGGAGCTAGAAACGGCGTTGCGCTCCGGAAAATTACTCGGCGTAGCCAGCACCTCGGCGTTAGAGCTCGGCATTGATATATCCGGCCTCGATGCCGTTTTGGTCGCAGGTTGGCCGGGCGCCAGGGCCTCACTTTTCCAACAGTTTGGCCGGGCTGGGCGAGCTGGCCAAGAAGCGCTCGCGGCCTTCGTTGCAAGCGATGATCCGCTTGACACGTATCTGGTGAACCATCCGGAGGCGATCTTTGATGTGCCGGTAGAAGCTAGTTTTTTCGACCCAGGAAATCCTTTCGTGCTAGGCCCGAAATTGTGTGCGGCAGCCGCAGAAATCCCGCTGGGGCAAGCAGATTTGGCACTGTTCGGCGACAGTACCGAAGCGCTTTTAGCCGAGCTAGTCGCGCAGGGCTATTTACGACGTCGGCCAGCGGGCTGGTTCTGGACGCATCCGCAGAGTGCAGCTGGATTGGTGAACCTGCGTGAAGACGGCGGCGTGCCCATTAACATCGTGGAAGCCGACACCGGGGCGGTCTTGGGTACCATGGGATCTCCGCAGTCGCATTACCAAGCTCATGCTGGTGCTGTCTACGTGCATCAAGGTCTGAGCTATCTCGTTGAGGAGCTCAACGAGGAAGACCATTGCGCCGTAGTTCGACGAGCTTGGCCTGACTTTTATACGACCGCCAGGGACGTCACTCAGATCGAGGTGCTCAACAGTTTGCGCCACGTTGAGTGGAGCCCGGTGGAGCTGCACTTCGGGGAAGTTCAAGTAACTACTTCAGGTGGTCTCTTTCCAGCGAAAGGCTTTGGTTTCCAACGAAATCCTCGGTGAAGAACCCCTCCAATTAGGTGCACGTGATTTGTTTACCAAAGCATTCTGGTTCACTGTTGACGCCGCATTTCTTGCTTCTCAGGGATTAGTCGCGGCCAGATTACCTGGCGCGCTCCATGCTGCCGAACACGCCGCGATCGGGCTGTTACCGTTGGTAGCCTCCAGCGACCGTTGGGACGTTGGAGGCGTGTCAACGGCATTGCACGCTGATACCGGCCAACCGACGGTCTTCGCCTATGACGGGCATCCAGGAGGTGCCGGCTTTGCCGAACGAGGATTTGAAACAGCCGAAATCTGGCTAAAAGCGACCCGCGACGCTATCAAGTCTTGCGATTGCGACTTTGGTTGTCCCTCCTGTGTTCAGTCGCCAAAGTGTGGCAATAAGAACAACCCGCTAGATAAGGCTGGTGCCGTTGAGTTGCTGAGCATCATCTTGGCATCGGCGGCAAATGCCGCTCCCACCGAATCCGGTGAAAATCCGGCGGACTAGCGCTCTGCGGGCGGCTAGCGCTCTGCGGGCGGACCCGCCCGTGCCGTTCCGGTGGCAGCGCCAATCAGAGCCGAAACTTTCAGCACCGTTCGTACTTCGACCACGTCCTGGAAATCGCCGCCTACGTCACATGCCACCAAATCAACGCCAGCTCGGATAACAACTTCGGCAGCAATTCCACAAGGATCGCCAGCGCTAAGTCCCCTAGCCGCATCGGCGGCAGCCAACGCCGCCATGTCTGCTGCCGTTGCGGCACGCTGTCCAAGCTGCGGCAGATTGAACCAACCAAATCTATTGACACCAGCAACAGCAATGCCACGAGTCCTAGACCCGTAATCAGAACCGTCCCAGAGCCGCGTTCGCGGTGCGTTCCTTTCTCGTCCATGCGGTCATTGATAAATCCATCTGTTGTCATGGCGCGTCGCTCGGATCAAGGTCTTCAGTTTTTGCGATTGCTTTCGCCGTTAGCCTCAAGCTCAACCAGCTCGCCAGCGCTCCATCCACTAAGCTAGAAACCGATATTGTGCTAAAACCGTCCGAAGAACTAAGCGACACATCAGCACCCGCACCAGCAATCTGCTGCTCGATTAGTAGTGCATCTGAATCGCCTCTAGCAGCTTGCCTGGCCGAAGCATGTGCGGCGGCCTCGAAGCGTAGCTGAGTGATGCCCAGCTGCGCACCAAAAGCTAATAAACCCAATAACAGGGTCACTACCGGAAATACGACTGCCAACTCAGCAGTCACCGTTCCGCGCTGCTCGAAAAAGCCTTGACTGAGCCATCGTGATCCGGACAATTTTCCAACATATTTTGTAGCGACCCTCCCAGCGCGACGCATCATTAGCCGATGCTCAAGGCACTCCGAATGATGCCTAAGAGAAAGCCACGAACTTCATCACTTCGCATAATGACCACAAGCAACCCTGCAAAACCAACGGCCGCGAGCGTCGCGATCGCATACTCGGCGGTTGCCATCCCTAGCTCAGTACTACGTAAGGGATGAACCGTTTCCGGCCTTAGCCGCGAATCATCCGTTTTGCCAGAGTCCTTCGCTGGGAAAAGTTCAATCACATTACCCCGATCGGCTTGTGCCGCCGAACGACCGGTAAAATTTCCTTTCATTCCTTGCTCCTTTTGCGTTGGTGTTGTTGATCAATTGCTCCGCGACGTTCCGTGGTGATCCTCACCCGAGGAAAAACGCCGGCTTTACTGCGCAGGTAAAAGCGCTAACAGCACTGGCACTACCCCGAGACAAATAAAAGCTGGCAGCGCACACAGCCCCATCGGTAAGACAAGCTTTACGCTCAACACTGCTGCTCGCTGCTGAAGCTCCCGATGGGCCGCTCGACGAATCCGCCGGGCTTCAGCACGCAAGAGAGCGGAAGACGGCGCCCCGGTCGAAGCGGTAAATTTCAGCGCTAGTTCTAGCTGCTGTAACGGGCCGTCTCTGGCTTTTACCGGGACATGCGCCCATGCTGCGGACCAATCCATCCCCATCGCTAACGCCGTGCTCACCGTGGCTAGTTCAGTCGAAAATTCCATCGAGCAAACTTGGGCCTGTCTGGCCAGCGCGGTCGATAGCGAGGCACCAACTTCTAGAAGGCTCGCCAACAAATCTAATAACAGCGGCACATCATCAATGCCTTCGAATCTCGCTGCTTCAGATTTCCCTGGTGAAATGGTCCGAAGAATTCGCGAACTGGGCGTTGCCCAAAGCAGAAAGCTCGCCAACATAGACAGCACAAATACCACAGCAGTCATCGGTGGCCAGCTGCTGACTTGGCCAACCAGGACATCCACAACCGCGCCAAGAGGGTCAGGGTGCCGCCCGCCAGGAGCGCCAGATTTCCCGCCGGGGTGCCGAAGAGTATTGAGATTGGGCTTATCCCCATCAGGTATCCAGCCCCGAGGCCAAGCAGCGGCAGCCAGCTCAATAGGCTGGCCGTTGCTTTGGGCCCGGCCAAGGCGGTATTTCGGAGCGCCTGCATGTCAATGGAATCGTCAAAATGTTCTGCCGCGCGATCCAGCACTTCAACTAGCTGAGCGCCACTTTGTTCAGCAACTTCTAAACAAGCAGCTAGTTCAACCAGCGCTCGCTGAGACGGGTTATTTGATAGGGATTTGTTTGGAACCGGGCGAAATGCTGCCGAAGGGCTCAGTCCAAGCTCGGCCAATGCAGCTGCTTTTGCAAGTGCGGGCCAAAGGTTCGAAGACTCACCAGCGTCCCGTGCCGCTCGCCAAAGAGCCTGCTCATGACAACCAGAGCGCAGAAGGGCAATCACTCGGCGAGTGAGCACAGCTATTTCGGATATCGAGACGACTTGGTTCCAGGCACTTTGCTCGCGAAAGGAACTTGCCCAGGGGGACTCTCCCCTGCTCAACGCGCTCGAGCGGAAAGCTAGCCTTTTCCGACTCGGCCGGCGCAGCAGGCCCGACGAAATAGGCAGCACAGCTAGCCAACAGCCCGCACCACTAAGCAGCAAGATCAGATAAATCATGGC
Source organism: Renibacterium salmoninarum ATCC 33209 (assembly GCF_000018885.1). Lineage (NCBI taxonomy): Bacteria > Bacillati > Actinomycetota > Actinomycetes > Micrococcales > Micrococcaceae > Renibacterium > Renibacterium salmoninarum. The sequence goes on from NC_010168.1 coordinate 2,464,491, forward strand.
GTCAACCTTCGCTGCAAACGCCGCCAAGCTGGCCCGGACTCGAGCCCAGAGTTACCGCAAACTGCTGCGATTTCAACGCAGAGTTTTCCGTTGTCTAGGCTAAGCAGGCCTATTTCACGAAGCACCCTGCCATGCCCGGTGTTTTCCAAGTGAAGCACCACATCGATGGCGCTAGCCGCCTGGATTCCAACCGCATCCGAGCTCATGCCTGCCAGCGCACCCAGCGCTTGAAGACGGGCCGGTACATCTACGGCACTGTTGGCGTGAATCGTGCCGGCTCCACTGTGCCCGGTGTTCAAAGCGGTAAAAAAATCTTGTATCTCAGCACCACGACATTCGCCAATAAACAGCCTAGAGGGATTCATTCTGAGGGCTTCGCGCACAAGTTGGCTAAGATCAACTTTGCCTTTACCCTCAAGATTTACTGCGCGACTTTGCAAAGCTAAAACATGCGCGTGATTTGGCTTTAGCTCGGCAGTGTCCTAAATCAACACGAGCCGTTCGAACTCCGGGCACAGCCCAAGCACCGTATTGAGCAAGGTCGTCTTCCCCGAGCCAGTTGCACCGCTGATCAGCAGATTCAACCGCGCCGACACTGCTTCTCGCAGCAGCTGGGCCGCAGCGGTGGAAATCATCCCCGAGCCAATAAGTTCGTTCAACTCAAACGGCCTAGCCCGATGCAGCCGAATCGATAGCAGCGTCCCTTGGCCCGAAACTGGCGGTAAAACAGCATGAACCCGAAGCCCACCAGGCAACCTAACGTCGACGAATGGCTGCCCATCATCTAAGCGCGAGCCCGCACTTGTTATCAGACGGCGGGCTAAAGCACGGACTTGGCTCTCATCGCTGAATTCAACGGCGCAACGTTCTAAACCATCACGTCGTTTTACCCAGACGGAGCTCGGAGAATTAACGAAGATGTCAGTTAGCTCAGGGTCAGCTAACAATTTCTGCAGTGGACCAAGACCAATCAACTCGGCATTGATTCGTTCCGCTGCTGCCAACGAACCCGATATTCCTAAGACTTGCCCGCTAGCATGGATAGCCGTGGCAACTAGACTCGGCTCGAACCTCGCCCCAGCGGCAAGTACTTCATCTCGAATGTGCTCGAGTAAAGGATCTGTCTTTTTCGGGTTCATCGACGAACGTCCTTTAGCGTGCTGAGCGTCTGGCTAAACAATTTGCCCAGCTCACGATTTGATGCGCAATCCGAAAGTCGACCTTGAGCTGCAGCTGTGGAAACGCCACGTAATTTAGGCATTTCGCCAACCAATGGCAGCCCCAATGATTCAGCAATGAGCTCCGCGTCTAGCCCTTCTGGGGCGGGACGACGCACCACTAACTTGGTACTTCGCGGCACCATAGGCAGCATTCGATGCACGGAAAGCATCGCCGGGACTGCTGCTGGCACCAAACAAAGTACTTGATCGGCCGATTCACAAAATGTTTCTAGACTTTTGACCATCCGACCGACGTCGATCACAATCAATTCGAATGCCCTGCGAGCAGCTTCTAGAACCTCTATCACAAGGGCCGGGTTCAACTGCTGAGCCGCCTGTGCCGCCCGGCCAAAGCCAAGCACCGAACAATGCGCAATTTCCGGCAGAGCTGCCGAGAATTGCTGCGAATTCAAAACGCCTACACTTTGCGATAATTCATGCCGCTGCAGGCCCTCGACGGGATCCGAACTGAGCGCCCCTTCTAAACCGAACCCCCACGGGTCAGCGTCAACGAGCAGAGTTCGGATCTTTTCTCGGGATGCTTTCAAGGCAAGCAATCCCGCCGCGGTGGAAGCACCCGCGCCACCGCAGCCACCGATAACCGCGACGACGCTACCGCGTTCGGTGCGATCTTGAAGTGTATTCAAAAACTCAGCCAACCAAGCGGTACCTTCTGGCAACGAAACCACATGGTGAATCAGCTCGCGTGCCGCGTTAGCCCAGAGTGCTGATTCGGCCAAGCTGTGCCCCACCAAAATCAGAGGGCACGATTGATGAGAAAGAATCTCGGCCACTTTACGTCGATCCATCAAGACATCAGGGCCGATGAGAACGGCAGCAACCGCAGTCTCAGGAGGTACCTGATGTACCAACTGCGCACCAGCCACAGCCACCGCCGTGGCTACATGCTCGTATAACTGCCCAGCAATCTCCAGGACACAGACCAGCGCTGGGCCCGCAGGGAGCCAATTTGGCTGATTTGTTGACCCAGTAAAAAGATTCATAACTCCACGTTCCCGCCATGTGGTTCAATGCCACGACCAGATGCCGCCCAACGCTGTCATCTGTGGGGAAAGGCGTTGAGCACAATGCTGTGCAGGAAAAGTATGCCGAGGACAAACTCAGCATCAGGACCAAAGCTGTCCTGAATCTTCGCCCTGAATGGCGCTGTTGGCGCAGCAGCTTCTGCCAAGGCGGCAGAATAGAACTATGTACATACTGCTGGCGGATGCCCCGAACTCCGGGCCTGATTCCGCTGCTGTTCAGCCTCTGGACGCGGCCGGCCAGCCATCGGCGGAAACTAAGATCGTCCGCAAATCTGAGCTGACCGACGTCGTCCGTTCCGTTGAAACACAGCGACACCCCCGCTGGGTCTGGCAACGCACTCAGGCTTGGTATCCCCAGCTGCTGGCCGCCGGCATCACGGTCGAACGTTGCCATGATCTGGGCCTGTCCGCGCTGGTGCTGGCGGGCTCTGAGTTCACGCTGACCACTGGTTACCCCCGCGAAACTCCAGCAGTCGAAGAGGTTTTTGAGGCGCGAATCTTGGTTGATTCTGCGCAGCAGAGCCTTTTTGATGAGCCCGTCAGGCGAAAGGGTGCAAGTCTGGACCAACTCGCTGAAGAACTACGCGCGCAACTCACTGCCGTCCAAAAGTCATCTCAACCGAAACGATTGCAATTACTGCTCGCAGCAGAATCTGCAGCTTCGCTCGTGGCAGCTGAGATGCAGCATGCCGGAGTGCCCTGGCGGGTGGATATTCACGAGCAGCTCCTTGAAGATGCGCTGGGTCCGCGACCAACCGGCATGCAACGTCCGGAGAAAATGGACCGGCTTCTTGCCGAGCTGCGGGCAAAATTGGGGGCAATTGGCCTCAACCCCGACTCACCCCAAGACCTGATGCGCGCGTTACATCGAGCCGGGATTGAAACTAAAAGTGCCCGCACTTGGGAACTGCAAAACATCAAGCATCCCGCGATTGAACCGCTGTTGGCCTATAAAAAACTCTCCAGACTCTTCAGCGCCAATGGCTGGGCGTGGCTAGATCAGTGGGTTCACGACGGTCGATTCCGGCCAGAATATGTAGTTGGCGGTGTAGCTTCTGGCCGATGGGCTTCCCGGGGCGGCGGCGCATTGCAAATTCCGAAACAGGTTCGCGGCGCGGTGCATGCAAATCACGGCTACAAACTCATCGTCGCCGATGCAGCGCAGCTGGAGCCTCGAGTCCTCGCAGCGCTGGCCCAGGATGCAAAGATGGCGGAGGCTGCCCAGGATCACGATCTATATGCCGGTATTGCAGCTCAAGGATTCGGCGGCGATCGCGCAAAAGCCAAAGTCGCACTGCTCGGGGCAATTTATGGTGCCACCACTGGCGAATCCGGCCGGCTTATGCCCTAGTTGACCAGAACGTATCCGCGCGCAGTGGCACTGGTTGAAAATGCCGCTCGAGCTGGCGAGCGAGGTGAAATCGTGAGTACTTTTCTGGGTAGGAGCTCGCCGCCGCCTTCGGAACGTTGGCTTGCCGCACAGCGAAGCACCACAGAGCAAGAGCAACACTGGGCAGATAATCTCGCACGGTCTCGCGGCCGATTCACCCGGAATTTTGTCGTGCAAGGTTCTGCGGCAGAGTGGGCCTCCTGTTGGCTTGCCGAACTGCGCAGAAGGTTGCGGGCTCAGCCCGGCCTCAATGCCGAAATGGTGTTTTTCCTGCATGACGAAGTGATGGTGCACTGCCCGGAGAGTGCCGTTGAACAAGTGAGCGCACTGATTTCAGCGGCGGCACAGTCCGCCAAAGAGCTCATCTATGGCCAAGCACCCATCAACTTTCCGGTGACTATCGCCGTCGTCGATCATTATGACGAGGCTAAGTAGCATTTGCGATAGCCTGACGACTCTACGTTAGCCAGAATACCGGTCGTCTTGCTAACGCAATGTTGCCTAGCTATCGCAGCTGCCGAAAAACCGCGCCAGCATCAGAGCGGTGCGAGCATCTCTTGACGGCGGTCCCAGTCTTTGGTCCAACCCAGCTCGTCAAAAAGCTTGTTCAAAATACTACCGGTAAATCCCCAGACAACAGCATCTTGCACTAGGAACGCCGGGCTGCGGAACGTGCTTTTGCCACGACTTACCGTCGCCATCTTGCGCAGATCAGGATCAAGCAACTCACTAACCGGCGCACGGAAAACTCGGGCAGACTCAGCAAGATCCACCGCAAAAACGGGCGACGGCGCAGCCCACCAAGCCAGCACCGGCGTCACCATGAAATGACTCACCGGCAACCTCGTCTGCGGTAGCTGACCAAGAATTTCGACGCCGGCCGGGTCAAGACCAGTTTCTTCGACAGCCTCACGGATGGCGGCAGCCACGACGTCGACGTCGTGCGGCTCCACCCCGCCGCCTGGAAAACCAAGCTGGCCCGGATGATCTTCTAAAGTCGTGGCTCGTTCGACCAAAAGCACATCGCAGTCTTCTGGTGCGCTCAACCGCCCCTGCTCACCAGAGTGACCCTCGCGGTTTCCAAACAGGATCAGCACCGCAGCTTGCCGAGCAGTTTCGGGATTGATACTCATATCTCGAATTTCGTCGCGCATCGCGGAAACTTGTCCTGCTGCAGACTTGGTTGCTAGCGCTTTGAGCTGCTGATACGCGTTCTGATTCTGATTCACGTAGGTGTAACGCTCCGATCGGCCAAAAGCTGCCGCTGAGATTCTTGTCGCAACTCTGCCGCGGCACCAACGTCGGCCAACATCGCCGCTAAAAGTGTCTCCTGACCTGGAGCTAGCTCATATTTGAGCAGCTTCTTGGCCTTTTCCGGATCCGTCTCACCCATGCCATACGAGGGGCAAAGTGAAGCGACGGTGCAAGCGCCACAAGCCGGCTTGCGCGAGTGGCACACTCTCCTGCCATGAAAGACCACACGATGTGAAAGCATCGTCCAATCAACAGGCTCAATCAGCTCGCCCACGTCAGATTCCACCACACCCGGATCTTCCGAGTCGGTCCAGCCGAATCGACGCGCTAAGCGGCCAAAATGCGTATCAACGGTAATCCCAGGAATCCCAAAGGCGTTCCCCAACACCACATTGGCGGTTTTGCGGCCCACACCCGGCAACGTGATTAATTCGTCGAGGGTTCCAGGGACCACGCCGTCGTACTCATCAACAATCCTATTCGCCAACCCGATCAGCGACTTTGCCTTCGCCCGGAAGAATCCAGTGGGCCGAATAATTTCCTCAAGCTCCAAAGATTCCGCCTGCGACAAGGAGACCGGGTCCGGGTAACGCCGAAACAGCATCGGACTAATCTGATTGACCCGGACGTCGGTAGTCTGCGCTGAAAGCACCGTGGCAACCAACAGCTCGAACGGATTCCGAAAATCTAGCTCCGCATGAGCATACGGATAGGATTCGGCCAGAATCCGATTAATTTTGCGCGCACGCGGTTTAAGGGCGAGCTGCGATTCAGCCATTTTCGGGAGCACGCTCAATGTTGCTCAAATCGCGCAGAACGCCGACTCTTCCGTCCGAATTTTGCACAATAAAATTGTGCCCACGGTCCTGCAACGCCAAGAACCAAACCCCTGGCTCGATGTTGAAAAGGAATCCACCGGTGTGCTCGTCCAGGCATGAATCGCCCCGGTGTGTCCGGAGGGTTTCTCAGACGATGAGCCTGTCGGCGGCTGCCGTGCTCTGGTAGTGATTGTAGTAGTGGTTTTCTAGCTCTACTGGTGGGATGTCTCCGCAGTACTGGTAGAGCCTTCGGTGGTTGTACCAATCGACCCATTCAGCGGTGCCGATTTCGACTTCTTCTAGAGTCCGCCAGGGCTTGCCGGGTTTGATCAGCTCGGTCTTATAAAGCCCGTTGATGGTTTCCGCCAAGGCGTTGTCGTAACTATCACCCACAGAACCGATCGAGGGGCGGATACCGGCCTGGGCCAGGCGTTCGGTGAAGGCCAAGGAGGCGTATTGAGCCCCGGCATCGTGATGATGAATCACCCCGGAAATCTCAGCCCCGGCCCGTTCACGACTCCAGATTGCCTGATTAACTGCGTTGAGCACTAGCACGGTGTTCATAGAAGCACTCGCTGACCAGCCCAGGATCCTCCGAGAGTAAGCATCGATCACGAAGGCAACATAGACCCACCCGGACCAGGTCGAAACATAGGTGAAATCATCTACCCATAGCCGATCCGGTGCCGTTGGTGTGAAATCACGGCGGACCAAGTCCTTCGCTCGGGCCGCCTTCGAGTCTTTGATCGTGGTGCGTTTGACCTTGCCACGGACCGCACCCTGTATGCCAAGTAACCCCATGAGCCGTTCTACCGTGCACCTGGCCACCGGCACACCTTCACGGTTCATCGCCAACCAGACTTTCCTGGTGCCGTAAACCCCGTAATTAGCGGCATACACCTTCTGGATCACGGGCTTGAGCACCTCATCACGTTGTTCTCGGTGAGATCGTGTTTTATCCACCCATTCGTAGTACGTGGACGGGGTGGTCTTCACCCCGTCCCAGTAAGCACCTGGCAGATCGACTCGACACCCCACCGCAATCCATTATTCTCGCGGTGACCGGCATGGTCCTTGATGTATTTCACGATCAGTGTTGTGGCGGTCGAGTTCGACCGCGAAAAAAGCTGAAGCACTCCGAAGGATCGCGTTCGCCCGTTTCAGCTCGGCCGATTCCGTGCTCGTTGTTCCAGTTCTAGTACCAACATCGATCTCGGCTTGCCGGACCCATTTACGCACCGTTTCCGGCACACCCACACCCAAAAGCTGGGCAACTTTTTGCATCGCCGCCCACTCCGAAGATGCACCCTCCATCTCCGCCACCATGCGCACCGTACGATCCTTCAACTCCTGCGGATACCGTGTCGTAGTTTTCCCTGCCATGTCCTGATCCTCTCAAACAAGAAAGTCTCCGGACACACCGGGGCGATTCAGCTCCGGTGCCGCGGCGAAGGACGGCGGCGGCGCTACGGCCGGGGCCACCTGCTCTGGTTGCTCGGGCTGGCCCGAAATTGTCTCAGCCACAGGCGACTCCGTTTGCTGGTCGAAGACAATTGGCTGCTCGGCTTGTCCAGCAGGATCTTCTTCGTTCGACGCCTCCGACGCCTCCGGTGTCTCCGGCGCTTCCGATTCAGCAAATGTTGACGCGACTACATCAACTTGCTCGACCGGGGCCGGGTGCAAATTTTCCGCCGGAACGGCGCTGCCAGCTCCTATCGCGGCAATTGCTGGCACAACAACTGGCGCTGCACCGAAGAATGGTAGCCATTTTGCAGCAACGGTCGCGGCGAGCAAGCCCAGAGCGCCAATAAAGGAAATCAGAAAGCCAACTTTGAAGCCGCCAACAACCAACAAGAAGAAATAACCCGCGGCAAAGGAGGCCACAACCGAAGCAAATTGGTCCTGCGTGAGCATACCCACCCGAAGCTCATCCAACTTATTGAGCCGACGAACCAAGAACGTCCCGGCGACGATCAACAGCAGCAGAATGCCGATAATCAGGAAGTAGATACCTGAGGTGTTCCAAAAATTTCCGGCACCATTCGTGGTTACCGGGATGACCGAGCCGATAAGCATCAGCAACACAGAGCCGAAAATTACCAATTCACGCAGGTTAAACGGCCCTAAGACCGATCCGCCGCGCTGGCCAATCGGGCCACCATGCGCACCCAAATTCGTTGCCTGTGTCACCGTGCCAACCACCGTAGTGGGCTGGATGTTGCTCACGTTCTCTCCTCGCCGGCCCCCAATAGAGTCCGATTCTCGGTGAATATCCCCACCTGAGAATAATGAACGAGACTCCACAACCAAAGTCAATCCGCGCAAAATCCGGGTTTTATCTGCGCATTGTTGGGTATCTTGATGCATTTGAGCGCACAAATGTGACCGCTGAGCGCGCTGCCTGACGTCAAATTGTGAGCTGGCGCACGCATTTTGGGCACCGCGCGCTAGGGTAGGAATCAATCCGAAATATCGCGTGGTGTTCGCCACGAACAGGGACCGCAAAGGAAAAAGAATGCCCGAAAATGAAGCCGGCGAAGCTCTCGAAAACCTGTTGCATGAGAACCGTAAGTTCCCGCCGAGCACAGAATTCGCCGCCAACGCGGTAGCAAAAGCTTCACTCTACGAAGAGGCCGCAGCGGACAGGCTCGGGTTCTGGGCAAAACAGTCTCGCGAGCTACTCAGCTGGGGCAAGGACTTCGACCAGACTTTGGATTGGTCCGAGGCGCCGCTGGCTAAATGGTTTGTTGGCGGTGAGATCAACGTCGCCTACAACGCCTTGGACCGTCACGTCGAAGCCGGCAACGGCGAGCGAGTGGCAATCTATTGGGAGGGCGAGCCGGGCGACACCCGCGAATTCACCTATGCGCAGCTCACCGAAGAGGTCAAAAAGCAGCGAATGCCTTTGAAACACTTGGTCTGGCCAAAGGCGACCGGGTAGCGATCTACTTGCCGATGGTTCCAGAAGCTGTCATTTCCATGCTTGCTTGCGCTCGAATTGGCGCTATTCACTCAGTGGTATTCGGCGGTTTCTCTGCCGACGCGCTGCGCAACCGCATCGACGACGCCGAGGCGAAGCTCGTGGTCACCGCCGATGGCACCTATCGCCGGGGCGCGCCGAGCTCGCTCAAACCGGCCGTTGACGCTGACCTTGAGGAGCCCGGGCACACGGTGCAACACGTCGTCGTTGTGGTCAAACGCAATGGCGAACCGGTGGCATGGCCCGAAGGCCGCGATGTTTGGTGGTCAGATTCAGTCGGCACGGCCAGCGCAGAACACCAAGCAGCGCTGCACGACTCTGAGCACCCGCGGTTTATCCTTTACACCTCTGGAACTACCGGTAAGCCCAAAGGCATCCTGCACACCACCGGTGGCTATTTGACGCAGACTGCGTACTGACACAAGAACGTCTTTGATTTGCGCCCGGAATCAGATGTCTATTGGTGTGCCGCTGATATTGACTGGGTTACCGGCCGCAGCTACATTGCTTATGCTCCGCTAATCAATGGAGCTTCGATTGTGATGTACGAAGGCACCCCGGATACTCCGCATTAGGGTCGCTGGTGGGAAATCATCGAGAAATACAAAGTGACGATCCTGTACGCCGTGCCAACGGCAATCCGCACTTTCATGAAGTGGGGCCGAGATATTCCCGCTAAGTACGATCTGAGTTCACTCAAGGTGCTCGGTTCGGTCGGCGAGCCAATAAACCCAGAAGCTTGGATTTGGTACCGCGAAATCATTGGTGGCGGCAAGACCCCGATCGTGGACACTTGGTGGCAGACCGAGACCGGCGGCATGATGATTTCGCCGTTGCCAGGTGTAACAGCGACGAAACCCGGCTCAGCTCAGGTTGCACTGCCTGGCATTGAAGTGGACGTTGTTGACGATCTAGGCGTGCCGGTAGGCAACGGGCAAGGTGGTTACCTTGTGGTGAAGTCGCCGTGGCCCTCGATGCTCCGCGGCATCTGGGGCGATCCGGAACGGTACAAGGACACCTACTGGAGCCGTTTCGACAATATGTACTTCGCCGGCGATGGGGCCAAAAAGGACGACGACAGCGACATCTGGTTGCTCGGCCGGGTGGACGATGTGATGAACGTGTCTGGGCGCCGCCTGTCCACCACCGAAATCGAATCCGCTTTGGTGAGCCATCCCTCGGTGGCCGAGGCCGCCGTCGTCGGTGCTGCGGATGAGACTACCGGTCAGGCGGTAGCGGCCTTCGTGATCTTGCGCGGATCCGCGGTGGATGATCCCGACGTCGAACAGACCCTGCGCAATCACGTAGGTAAGGAAATCGGCCCGATTGCGAAGCCCAAGCGGATCTTAGTGGTTCCGGAGCTGCCCAAGACCCGCTCGGGCAAGATTATGCGTCGATTGCTCAAGGACATCGCTGAGGGCCGTGACGCAGGAGACGCAACGACCCTCGCGGACGCTGGGATCATGCAGCTCATTTCGGACAGCCTCAAGAAGTAGCACCTCTAACGCACTTGGGCGCAGTTGCGCCGGGTATTCATGATGAATACCCGGCTCAACTGCGCCCAAGTGGATTCGGTTTGCGTGAATTGTGATTCAGGACGCTAATCGTCCGCAATTAGTTGTAGAGTTTGAGTATGACTATCGCACGGATTCCCCAGGTGGTTCTTGACTGCCCAGACCCGCGAATTCTCGCTGAGTTTTATGGCGCACTATTAGATTGGAAAGTCACCGACGAGGGCGATTGGTATACCGTTCGCGCTGACTACGGCGATGCCCTACATTTCCAGCAAGTTAGTGACTTTGCGCCACCGCAGTGGCCCGGCCAGGCCAGACCGCAGCAAATACACCTCGATTTCACTGTAGATGACCTCGACGCCGCAGAAGCCGCGACGCTAGAGCTCGGTGCTACCAAGCATGAGTATCAGCCGGGTAGCTCGTTTCGGGTTTTCTTAGACCCGGCAGGTCACCCATTCTGCCTCTGCCTAGACTAAAACCCGGCGGGTCAAAGACTTACAACACGATTTCCCGGCCTAGCTCGGCGGATTCGTAGATCGCCGCAATGATCTTCATCAGTTCCAGCCCATGCGCGGCCGGGGCTGCCTCAGCAACCTCACCCCGCACGGTCGCCAGGAAGTAGTCAATTTCCTTCCGATAACCCACAGGATCGAAGCTCAAGGAATCTATCACCGGGGTAATGTCCACCAAAGTGTCGTGTTTCGCGGTGAAAATCTTCAGCGCGGGCTCAAGGGTTGCGCCACCATTCTCGCCGAAAACCTGGACCTTCACCTCGTCCGCTCCGTGCAGTGAATAGCTGGTGTCAAAGTGGATCACGGCACCATTTTCGAAGGTCACCAAGGCCGAGGCCAGGTCTTCCACCGAGTTCTGTTCTGGGTCATAGTCCGCCGAAAGGTACCGGCTCAAATTCTTGATATTGGCCCGGTTGCCCAGCTTGTGGAACACCGCACCAGAAACGCGGGAAACCTTGGGGCAACCCATAAAATACCAGCAGATATCCAAGAAATGCACGCCCAAATCGGTCAGCGGCCCGCCACCGGACTTTGACTTATCCGCGAACCACCCACCGGGGTTGCCCGCACGACGTAAGCAGGACGCTTTCGCGTAGTAAATTGGCCCGAGTTCGCCGGCATCAATGAACTGCTTGAGCACCGTTGCATTGGGCGAGAATCGCCGCACATAAGCCACCTGAAGTTTGCCTGTCGAAGCATCTGCCACCGCAGCAACTTCCTCAGCCTGCGCTAGCGTCGCCGTCATCGGTTTTTCAATCAGCACATGCTTGCCTGCTCGCAAAGCAGCAATGACTAATTCAGCGTGCGTATCGTTCCGCGTGCAGATGCTCACCGCATCGATCTCCGGATCGGCAAAGATCTCCGCCGGATCGGTCACCGCACGGGCGCCGTATTGCTCAGCACGTTCTGCGGCCCGCGGCGCAAAAATATCGCAGACAGCGACCAACTCAGCTTCGGGCGAATCCAGGTAAGCCTTCAAATGCTCGTCAGCAATGGTGCCCAGCCCGACGACGGCGACGCGTACCGCCGCGCTCATGCTGAGACCTCCGAATCTGAGACCTCGGCGAGCAGCCGGCGGGCGTTCGTCAAAGCCTGTTCGCAAGCGCTCAGACAATCTTGCGCACCTTCGTACTCAATCGACAGCGCCCCCGAGAAGCCTGCCTCCTGCACCGTCCAAAGAATCCGGGACAAATCCAAGTCGCCAAAGCCCAAAACGGAGCCCTGAATAAAGTTTCCGGCGATGGTTTCCAGCCAGCCTTCGCCCGGGAAATTCTCGCGAATGAAGAAATCTTTGAGATGCACCACCGAAGCCTGCGGGGCCAGTTTCGCAACGGCCGCATACGGTGAGTCATCGACGCAAAGAAAATTTTCGACGTCGAGCGTGGTCTTGAAATTCTCCCGATCCACCAGGTACAACAGCCGCGCAATCCGCTCACTATGGTTGATGAAGAAGCCGTGATTTTCCACTGATGTGGTGATGCCTAAACCAGCTGCATAGTCAGCGATTTGCTGGCAGGCTGGCACAATCGCGGTCAAAACCGATTCGAGTTCCGCTTGCGAAGACTCACGCCAAGCCCATTCGACCACGTCGTGCCGGAAGAACTTTGTGCCAAGCGCCGCCGCAATGTCTACCTGGCCGCACACCCGTTGCACCTCAGCGGCAACATCGCCTTACCGGAAGTCGGCAGCGACCACGTAGTTGAGAATGGGCAAACCCAATGACTCAGCGTGCGCACGGACTGCCGCCGCAGACTCAACGGTTAGCGGCTCAATCAGACCCGCTTCGGAAATTTCGATATGTGCAGCATCTCGCTCGGCCGCCCAACTGAGCACTCCCGGCAGATCAAGCCGACCGTCGGCCATAGCGCCAGCAAAACTGTACGAGCTGAACCCGATCTTCATAAAGCTCCTTTGCGATTCAAAATAGTTTTATACGAGCATATTGGCGCACATGAGTGACTGTCAGCACCGGAATTTTATTCGTCAACGAAGAAACTCTCGGATCAACCACCCAAGCCCTAGCGCAGCCTATGCTGGCAGGCGTGAACTCACTGTCTGCTACACCGCAAGAACGGCCCAGAATCGCCATTGCTGGTATTGCTCTTGAAGCCAGCACCTATTCGCCCGCCCGCACGCCAGAAAGCGGATTTGTTCGGCGAAGAGGTCAAGAAATCCTGGACTATTACGACTTCTTTGCCCCGGGCGCGCCCATCAGAGAAGCAGCCGATTGGCTTCCGCTGCTGCATTATCGGGCGATTCCGGGCGGTGCGGTGCCACTAGCAGAGTACGAAAACATGAAAGCCGCAATATGCGCCGCCGTTCAAGAAGTTCTGATCGACGGCCCCCTAGACGGCTTTTACTTCGATATCCACGGTGCGATGAGCGTTGTTGACCTCGATGACCCCGAGGGTGATCTGATCCTAGCGCTGCGCAAACTCACTGGCCCAGAAACGGTGTTTGCCTCCGGCATGGATCTACACGGTAATGTCTCGCAAACACTGGCCTGGCAGCTGGACGTACCAAACTGCTATCGGATGGCCCCACATAAAGACTGGCTAGAGACCAAAGAACGCACTGCGAGCAATCTGCTCCCAGTCATCGCCAGCGGCAAACGTCCGCTCAAAGCCTGGGTTCCGGTGCCAATTTTGTTGCCGGGCGAGAAAACTAGCACTCGTGACGCACCAGCAAAGAGCCTGTACCAGCGAGTGGCGCAGGTAGCCCAGTTGGACGGCGTGCTCGACGCCGGGCTATGGATAGGTTACGCCTGGGCTGATGAGCCGCGCAATCATGCGGTGGTCATGACCACCGGCAGCGATTGGCAGCAGATCTGCACCGAAGCCGAAGGCATCGCGGCGCAAATGTGGAGTCAACGCGCTGATTTCCAGTTCGTGGCACCAGCCGGATCCCTCGAAGAATGCCTGGATACGGCGTTGAGCAGCACCGCGCGGCCATACTTCCTCAGTGATTCCGGTGATAATCCGACGGCGGGCGGCGCGGGCGATGTGACCTGGACGCTAGCACGCCTACTAGATACAACGCAGCCAGGCGGCCGCCGAGAAACCCAGCTCGCGGGCAAAACCATCATCTATGCATCGATTCCAGACGACCAGGGTGCGAAGTATTGTCAGCAGGCTGGCGTCGGCGCTGAAGTTGCCGTCACCATTGGCGCCCGGGTTGACGACGGGCCGGAGCCCCCCGCGACGGTGACCGGCGTCGTGCGACACGTTTGCGATACCGATCCGGTGGCCGGCGTCGAAATTGTCTTGCAGGCTGGACCGCTGCATATTCTGCTGACCGAACGGCGCAAGCCCTACCACTTATAAGAAGACTTCACCCGAAACGGTTTAAATCCACGCGAAGCCGATCTAGTTCTCGTGAAAATCGGCTATCTAGAGCCTGAACTCTTCGACATGGCCGCCGGCTGGATGCTGGCCCTCACCCCCGGCGGCGTCGATCAAGACTTACAGCGCCTAGGCCATCATCGGATCCTCCGACCGATGTTCCCTTACGACGACAACTTCCTTCCGGACCTCTCAGCACGCCAAATACCAGCCTCCAATGCAAGCTGGCCAGCAGCGACCGAAGAGGAAACTTCGGCACCGAACTAACCAATTGCTATTCCGCCCGGCCTCCGCCCTGTGGTTCTCTTCGATATCAAGTCAGCAACAGGTCGAGAGCCGAGGAGCCCACTATGGAAAATATGTCCCGTCGCGGTTTATTGGGATTGGGCGGCACCCTAGGCGCTGCCGCATTGTTGAGTGCTTGCGGCGGTGGAAGCGGGGGCGATGCGAGTAACGACTCCACCTCCACACCCGCCAAGCTGCGAGTCTGGTTCATGAAGGACTCGGTTTCAGACCAGGCACAAAAATGGCTTACCGATGCATTTGCGAAAAAATTCCCCGGCTCCTCTCTGGTCATTGAACAGCAGGACTGGGACGGCATCGTGCCGAAGCTGCAGACGGCTCTAGCGAGCGCCGAATCAACACCAGATCTCATTGAGCTAGGCAACACCCAAGCACCGACATTTTGCGCGGTGGGTGCGCTGGCGGATTTGACCGATATGAAGGACCAGCTTGGCGGCAAAGACCTCACGCAGTCGCTGGTTGATCTGGGTAGCTTCAACGGCAAGATGTTCGCTGCCCCGTTCTACGCTGGCAGCCGGATTTTCATTTACCGCAAAGATTTCTTTGAGCAAGCCGGCATTACCGTCCCCCAAACTTTGGACGAGCTGACACAGGCAGCAACTAAACTGCAAGCCGCCAACCCACCGAAAAATTCGCACTTCACCGGTCTGTTCTTACCCGGCATCTCGAACCAATCTGCCTTTGCTTGGCTCTTTACCAATGGCGGTCGCCTAGCAACCCAGGACGGTAACAGCTGGAAAGGCGGCTTGTCTTCAGCCGAATCCCAAAAGGGTTTGAGCCAGTTGCAGGAAATCTGGCGGACCGGTTCAACTACCGGAAATGTGACTGATACTTCGATTTCTACCGCCCCTTACACAGCTTTCAACGCGGAAGAAACTGGAATGTTCTTCGGCTTCAATTTCCACGTCAAGAAGCTCACCCCGGAGCTGGTATAATCCGGCAAAGTAGGCTATTTTGGCTCCCCGCCCGCTACGGTTAGCGGCGAAAGCCACCCGTTCGCCGGTGGCTCAAACGTCGCTATATCCGCCAAATCCAAAAATCGCGGCTTGGCCAAAGAAGCACTCAAGCTGAGCTTCAGCAAGGAATTCCAGGAAGCTTTCGCAACCGACGGCGGCTGGGTACCAGGAAATCTCAAATATGCCAGCGCCTTGGGCAACGACGACCTGTCCAAGTTGACGGTCGACGCCGTCCGCGGCTCAGTGGGCACTCCAGCGGCAAAGAATTGGGCCTTGGTGGAAAGCGCCAAGACAATTGACGACTTCTTCGTCGCGATGGGCTCCGGCAAGGATCCGGTCAGCTTGGCGAAGACCGCGGATGAGAAGATCACCTCGATCCTGAATGGCAAATAGATGAGCTTGCGTTCTGCAGAACGGCGAAAAATCCGGCAGCTGGTGCCGCAACAACTGCACCAGCGTAAGCGGAGTAAGCTCCCGTTGCTGCTCTTACTGCCAGCGGTTGCCACAGTCGCTTTGGCGATGGGTTACCCCTTGGTCCGCCAAGTCATCATGGCGTTTCAACAGTTTTCGTTGGCGCAACAGTTTGGCGCGGAGCCGGAGTTCATCTGGTTTGGTAATTTCATCACGGTGCTCACCGACTCGGCTTTTTGGCTGGTGTTGGCCCGGTCGTTACTGTTCTGCCTAGTTTGCGCCACGGTGACCATGCTGGTTGGTGTGGGCGGCGCTGTGCTGCTCACCAAACTCTCCCGACCAGTTTCCGTGCTGGTGCAATCCGTCATGTTGCTGGCTTGGGCTTTGCCGGTACTGTCCTCGTTGCAGGTCTTCCAACGTATTTTCGACGCCCGTTCGGGGGTTGTTGATTGGGTACTCACCAAATTGGGCTTCAGCGGGATGGAGAATTTCAATTGGTTTTCAAACCCCTTGACCTTCTTCATCATGGCGGGGTTGTTGGTGATCTGGATGAGCGTTCCGCTGGTGCTGTTCATGGTCTACGCCTCGATTACGCAGATCGACGAGTCAATGCTCGAAGCTTCGACAATCGACGGCGCCAATGGCTGGAAGCAGTTTCGCGAAATCACCGTGCCAACCATTGCGCCGGTTTTGCTACTAGTGGGCATTCTGCAAGTGATCTGGGATCTGCGCGTTTTCACCCAGATCTATATCTTGCAAAAAAGTAGCGGAATTACCGACCAAACCAACGTACTAGGCACTTACATCTACCAAGTTGGACTGGCCGGCGGTGACTACGGTGTTGCCTCGGCTACGGCCCTGATCATGCTGCTGATACCGCTCCTGCTGACCTGGCGTTACGTCCGACTCGTGATCAAACAAGGAGACCTCTGATGGCCCGCAAAGCGCCGTTGTCCCGGCGGATCAGTCTGAACACACTCGGCGTCGTCTTCGCGCTGCTCTGGGTGTTCCCGGTCTATTGGCTAGTTAGCAGCGCCTTCTCCCCCGAGTCCGCGCTACAGTCTCGGACGCCGTCGTTCTTTCCGGTGCCCTTCACACTGGAACACTTTCAATCGATTCTTGCCGACGGCGCCTTCTACTCAGCGTTACGCATGAGCTTTTTCACCGCGCTCTTGGTAGTCCTAGCCGCGATTGTCTTCGCCTTCTTTGCCTCGTTGGCTTTGAGCCGGTTCCGATTCCGTGGCCGGCGCGCGCTGATCGTCTCGGTGTTGGTCATCCAGATGATTCCGGCCGAAGCGCTGTTTATTTCGCAGTACAAGATGATCGACGGCTGGCACCTACTCAACTCAATCTTGGGCTTGAGCATCCTCTACGTCGGCGCCTCGCTGCCCTTCACCATCTGGATGTTGAAAGGTTTTGTTGACGGTATTCCGGTGGAACTTGAGGAGGCCGCCATGATTGACGGCTGTAGTCGAATGGGTGCCTTCTTCCGCGTGAACTTCCCGCTTTTGGGTTCGGGAATTGTTGCTTCCTCGATCTTCGCGTTTTTGGCGTCCTGGAATGAATACACACTGTCTTTGGTGCTACTCAGCAGCGACAACGCGAAGACATTGCCCCTGTGGATGCAGGGCTTTAGTACCCAGCTGGCAGGCACAAACTGGGGCGGAGTCATGGCCGATTCAACGTTAATGGCGGTGCCGGTCATCATCTTGTTCGCGATCGTCCAAAAGCGGATGGCCCAAGGTCTTGTGGCAGGAGCCGTCAAAGGGTGAATGAAGCAACTTCCCGGTCCTTTGGGGCCGGGGCGCGCGTTATTGCGCTCGATATTGGCGCGAGTTCAGTCAAATTTGCACTCATTGACGAGTCAGGCCAGTTAGGTGGAACCGGGGTTGAGGAGCTCGTCCTGAACCAACAGCGGCTAGCTGCGAGTCAATTGGCGCAACTAATTCGCACCCAGTTCGACGGCGGCCCACCCGCGGCTGTAGGCGTGACCGCGCCCGGCATCGTGGACGCCTCGACCGGCGTAGTGCGGCATTCTGCAAATCTTGATTGGCAGAACTTCGCCCTTGGCGATGAGCTCTCCGAGCTACTCGATATTCCGGTAGTGGTCAGTCATGATGCGTATTCGGCCGGCGTCGCTGAACACCATCTTGGTGCCGCACGCGGGGTTCAAAATGCGATCATCACCGTGCTCGGCACCGGAATTAGCAGTGCTCTGTGGTGGATGGTGCGATCCTTGCCGCGGGTGGTTATGCGGGCGAAATGGGCCATGGCCGCATCCCACCGGTGGGTAGCGCCGAGGCGATTGACTGTAGTTGCGGTGCTGCTGGTTGTTTACAGACACTCGCATCCGCAAGTGGGCTGATTGCAGGTTATGCGCGGCGAAGCGGGCAAACGTTGCCGAACGCACAGCGGGTTTTCGAAGCCGCCGCGTCCGGAGATCCAGCTGCTGCAGAAACCATCGCGGCTGGCATTGATGCCTTGGCTCTCTCCTTAGCGCAGTGCGTAGCTCTGCTTGGGCCCGAGGTGATTGTGCTTGGCGGCGGAATGGCCCAAGCTGGGCCAGCGCTCTTTGACCCATTGGCCCGCACTGTGGATAGTTTGCTCAGCTTCCATCGACGTCCCCGATTAGTCAAAGCTGAGCTGGGTCGGTGGGCTGGCACCTTCGGTGCGGCCTTGGCAGCACGAGCCGCTCTCGGTTCTATGACGGGCGATTCTTCGGAAACCAGCAAAAACACACTAACCTTCTGATACTTCTCCAAGAGAAAATGCAGGGTGCTAACACTATGGGGTACCGTCCGTCGTACGCCAAACACACACGTAAATCCGGACCTAAAGATGGTGGCGCTTTCCGAGTTCTCATCAGCGATCCTTTCGCTGATTGCGAGCAACCCGGCCAGCTCTCGTGCCGATTTGGCGCGCAAACTCAATTTGGCGCCGTCGACCATCACACAACGGATTAACGAATTGATTGAGGCAGGTTTGATCGCTGAATCTGGTGCCGGCGGGCATACCGGCGGCCGACGCCCAACGCTTTTGAGCCTGGTTGCCGACGCTGGTTGCATTTTGGCGGCTGATTTGGGTGCCGCGCATGCCTGGGTTGGCCGGCTAAATATGTCTTGCGCGCTGCTGGACTCATCGCTGATCAGCATCGATATTTCGGCCGGCCCCGAAGCAGTTTTACCGATCATTTCCGAGGCAATGCGCTCCTTGATCGAAGATGACACGCCACCGCTGCGCGGGGTTGGCTTAGCGCTGCCTGGCCCCGTGGATTTCACCCGCGGCATGGTTGATTCGCCTTCTCGAATGCGCGGCTGGCACCAGTATCCGGTGCGTGATTGGCTCAGCCGAGAATTCGACACCGCGGCAAGCGTGGACAATGACGCAAATATGATGGCTTTGGGTGAGTATTCACTGCGTCAGCGGCAAAACCCAGACACCAAAAATCGCACAGATACTTTGTTTCTGAAAGCCGGCGCCGCAATAGGTTGCGGACTCATCCTGCAAGGACAGTTGTACCGAGGCGCTTCTGGAACGTCCGGCGATATTGCCCATGTCCAAGTGAGCGCCGCGGGCGAATTGCCCTGCGCCTGTGGCCACCGCGGTTGCTTGGAAACGGTAGCGAGCGGCACCGCGATTGTCAGCCAACTGATTGAGGCCGGGGTCGAGGTCAAAGACCTGGCCGACGTGATCCGCTTTGCTCTTAATGGTGACACTCAAACCACAACGCGGTTGCGAGCGGCGGGTCGGTTGTTAGGCCAAACGCTCAGTACGGTGGTCAATTTCATCAATCCGTCGTTGGTCGTTCTAGGCGGCGGGCTATCCCAGGTGGAGCCGTATGTAGCGGCGATCAGGTCGCAACTATACGCAGGCTGCCACCCGCTCGCTGCCAAGAATCTGTTGATCGAGCCGTCGCAGGCCGGTTCGCAAGCCGGGTTGTTGGGTGCTGGCCAGCAATGTTTGCGGGCAGTCCTAGCGCAAGGTTGAATCCACAGCGCAAACATAGCTATTCTTATATTTAGATATGTATATTTATAAATATAAGAATATAAGGAGTGCAACTCATGAAGTGCCCCAAATGCGGCGAGACAATGCGCAGCTACGAACGCAATGGTGTGATGATCGATCAATGTGAAGGTTGCCGCGGCATCTTCCTCGATCGCGGCGAACTCGAGCAACTCATGGATGCCGAGTCCCGTTTTGGCTCGGCGCAGCAAGGTCAAAAAAATCAAGGCTTCGGCGGTGGGTACGGCGGTTTTTCCGGCGGGCACAGCGGTGGGCGCGGAAATAAAGGCGGCGGCCACGGCAACAATTCTGGCGGTCACGGCAACAACGGGAACAATGGCCGACGGTGAGGGTTTCTTGGCGGACTTTTTGACTAGGTAGCAGCTCAGCCACCACACGCTTCGAAAGGACCCCGCTGCACCAATGAACGATCCGGGAATAGACGGACCAGTCTGGCTACCTCTTGCACCGCCAAGTATTGCGGAGTATCTGGCCCCAAATCTGCAGCCCATCCCACTGATACCGACCATCGCAGCCCTAGCCGGCGCCCTTTACCTGGCTGGGGCTATTCGGCTGTGGCGGCAAGGGCGCAGCTGGCCGATTGCGCCAACGATCGCCTTCCTGACCGGCTGTCTGACGATCGTCGTCGTGATGGGTGCCGGCATTGAAGGCTATGGCCTGCGAATGTTCTCGATCTTCATGTTTCAGCAGCTGACGCTAATGATGGCAGTGCCACCACTTCTTGTCTTTGGCTCCCCTGGCAGGCTGTTGCTTCACGCAATGCCGCACCGCGGGCTTGGCCGCTACGTTTTGAAACTCGCAATCGGCGGCCTCAGGTCCCGCTGGGGTGCATTCGCGCTGCACCCCGCCGTTATGATTCCGCTGTTTCTACTGAGCTTTTACGGTTTGTATTTTTCGGGGATTGCCGATGCGATGCTCCGCTCCTGGTACGGCCACGTAGGCCTGGAGCTGCTGTTCCTGATTTCCGGAATCCTCTTCACGGTTCCGCTAATTTCTACCGATCCGCTGCCGCGCAGACAAAGCCACCTTGGCCGAATGGTCGACGTTTTTTCGGAGATGCCGCTACACGCCTTCTTCGGCGTAGTGATCATGATGGCCACCGTGCCGATGGTGAAGTTCTTTGGCACCATGCCTGAGTCCTGGGGAATTGATCCGATGAAGGATCAGGGAGTGGCCGGTGGCCTGGCTTGGTTCTACGGCGAGTTACCCACGGTGCTGCTGTTGATGCTGATCCTCTTCCGCTGGCAACGCGACGACTCACGCACCGCGCGCGCCAAGGACCTAGCAAATCATGTCAAAGGCGGCGAACCGTCAGATCTGGAGCAATACAACGCCTATTTGAGCGACCCCGCCCGACGACGCTAGTCGCAGCAGACGCCTTCGTCCGCTCGTCGCCACTCCCCAGCTTTACCCATCCCGAAATGGGGAGAAACTAGCACACCCCAGGAACATACCCTTTGCCGCGGGGAGGAATATTCGCATCGACCAGACCTCGGGCAGCTTTCTTGCAAAATCTGAGCTGAGCCGACGTCGCGCAGCCCCAATTTGAGCAACCTGCCCGACGGTGCTCGTTGCAGCAGATGTTCCAAATCGGAAATTTGTGCAAAGTTTGTGATTTTTTTGTTCCTTAACGATCTTTATTGATCTAGCCTAGTGAGATAGATCACTGCTCGTGCTGTCAAAGGGGACATCATGCCAACCAACGAAAACTCATCTTTCATCAAAAACGACCTAGGATTGGACCGCCGAGATCTGCTTAATGGCATTGGCTTAGGCGCCGTGGCCCTGGCCGGGATACCGCTGCTAGCTGCTTGCGGAAGCGGCGGCACTAATGCCAGCTCGAACTCCCTCGCCCTTAGGCTCGAACGCCTCCGACGACGTCCCGAAACGCGCGGTAGAGGCCGTTGTGGCCGCGTTCAAAGCCAAAAAAGGCGACAGCGTCACGGTGAATACCGTGCCGCACAATGATTTCCAGGAAAAGATCAACTCTTACTTGCAAGGCAGCCCTGATGATTCGCTGACTTGGTTCGCTGGCTACCGGATGAAGTACTACGCGCAGAAGGGATTGGTAGCGCCGTTAGATGATATTTGGGACAAGATTGGCGGCAACTTCTCCGACGCACTCAAGAAGGCTTCAACTGCCGGCGACGGCAAGAAGTACCTAGTGCCGAACTACAACTACCCCTGGGGCTTCTTCTACCGCAAGAGTCTGTGGCAAGAACGCGGTTATGCCGAGCCGAAGACCTTCGATGAGCTCAAGACGCTTTGTGCCACAATGCAAAAAGATGGCTTGATCCCGATCGGTTTTGCAGACAAAGACGGCTGGCCCGCGATGGGCACCTTTGATTACCTCAACATGCGACTCAACGGCTTTCAGTTCCACATGGATCTGTGCGCACACAAAGAAAGCTGGGACCAGAAGAAAGTCGGCGACCTCTTCGATACCTGGAAAGCGCTGCTGCCCTATCAGGACCCCGCTGCACTAGGCCAAACTTGGCAAGATGCCGCTAAGGCCCTGGAAGCGAAGAAGACTGGCATGTACCTGTTGGGCTCATTCGTCACCCAGCAATTCAGCGATCCGCAGGTGCTTGCAGACATCGAATTCTTGCCATTCCCGGCGGTTGCGGTGGAAGGCCAAGATTCAGTCGAAGCGCCAATTGACGGTCTCATGCTGTCCAAAAAGGTGGTCAGAATCAGGCCGCTCGAGATTTTGTCGAGTTCATCGGCACCCCGGAGGGTCAAAACGCTTATGCCTCCGTGGACACCTCAAACCTGGTCACGGCCAAGGGCGCTGACACCTCGAAATATTCACCGCTCAACACAAAATGCGCCTCGACCATCGCCAATGCGAAAAACATCAGTCAGTTCTTCGACCGAGACGCGTTACCGGCTATGGCTAGCAACGTGATGATTCCTGCCTTACAAAGCTTCATCAAGGACGGAAGCTACGACGTGAAGAACCTGGATTCCCAGGCCAAATCGCTCTACGCAGCACAATAAGCGAGCAAATCACCATGACCAGCACCGCCGCCAAACATCGACCGCTGGCACCCTCTGGCGCGCCGTCAAACCCCAAAAAACCCCGCAAAGGTAGAGTCAAACGCCTCACGCGTCGCGACGTCGTGGTGCTCTCTTTTATGGTTGGCATCCCTACTCTCGTCCAGGTTCTGCTGGTTTGGGGGCCCACACTACTTTCGATCGCACTTTCCTTCGCGCGTTGGAACGGCTTGGATCTCTCCGACCTCAAAGCGGCCGGAGCGGATAACTATCAATATGTGAGCCAGGACTACCCGCCGTTTTGGCCTGCCGTGGGCATAACGTGCTTTGGTTGCTTTTTTGGGCATCATCGGCACGCCGTTGGGTCTGCTGCTAGCGGTGCTCTTGGATCAAAAGATTCGGGGCAGCAGGATCTACCAGAGCGTCTTCTTTGCGCCGGTAATGCTCTCCATGGCGCTGATCGGGATCATCTGGCAGCTGTTCTACAACAAGGACAACGGCCTGCTGAACTTCTTCCTTGGCACCGCCGGAACCCCGCAGGCCGTCGACTGGTTCGGCGATTCAAACGTCAATATTTGGGCCGCGATGATCGCAGCAACGTGGCGGCATGCGGGCTACGTCATGATCCTCTATTTGGCTGGCTTGAAAGGTGTTGATCCGACCTTGCGGGAAGCGGCCTCTTTAGACGGCGCAAGCGCTTCGCAGACCTTCTTTCGAGTCGTGTTTCCCGCGATGAAGCCCGTCAACATCATCATTGTGGTCATCACGATTATTGAGTCATTACGAGCTTTCGACGTGGTCTGGGTGATCCACAAGGGGCGCAATGGCCTGGAGCTACTCGGCGCCTTGGTTATCCAAAACTTAGTCGGCGAAGGCCAAGTCATTGGCGTCGGCTCCGCGCTGGCGGTAATTCTCTTGATCATTTCGCTCGTGCCGATTGTCTGGTACTTGGTCCGAACCTTCCGAAAGGACAGCCGAGCATGAGCACCGACGTCGCGCCAGTAAATGGCCCAGTAAAGACCCCGGTAAAGAATCGCAGCAAAGATTCGCAGAAAAAGCGACATACCGGGACGCACTTGTTCCTGATCGTGATGGCGGTGATCTGGTTGATCCCGCTGTTTTGGAGCATCTTCACGGCCTTGCGGCCCAAAGAATCAACCGATAAATACGGCTATTTCAGCTTTGGTGGCAGCTTCAATTTCCAGAACTTCATTGACGCCTGGACGCAAGGCGGCATGTTGAAATACTTGATCAATTCGGCGGTCATCACCATTCCCACGGTAGCCATCACCTTATTCTTGGCATCGATGATGGCCTTCGCTGTCAGCCGAGTCAATTGGAAATTCAATTTGACTCTGCTGATCATGTTCACCGCTGGAAATTTGCTCCCACCGCAAGTCCTGGCCGCTCCGCTTTTCGAGATCTTCAAGCACATAGAGCTGCCGTATTCGATCAGCCCCTCGGGCAGTCTGCTCAACACCACGTTCGCGGTGATCGCGGTAAATACTGCTTTCCAAATTGGCTTCTGCACCTTCGTCTTGAGCAACTACATGAAGGCGCTGTCCAGTGATTTGACCGAGGCCGCGTTGGTCGACGGCGCTGGCATTTGGCGGCAGTACTGGTCAATCATCATGCCGTTGTGCAGGCCAGCCCTCGCTGCGCTAGCTACTTTGGAAGTCATTTTCATTTACAACGACTACTTCTGGCCGCTGTTGCTTATTCAAAGTGGTGATCTGCTGCCCATCACCGCAGGGATTAACAATCTACAAGGGCAATTTTTCAACAACTACAATTTAATTGCGGCCGGTGCAATCATCACGGTGCTGCCGACGCTGCTGATCTACCTAGCGCTGCAGCGACAATTCGTCGCGGGGCTGACTCTCGGCTCGAGCAAAGGGTGAGCCATGTTGGCTGAAGCGCGACGCAGCGTCATCACGGACACTGTCAAACGCGAGCAGGTCGTCCGAGTTGCAGATCTCGCTGAGACCCTGGGTGTCTCGCTCATGACCGTGCGGCGAGACATCGATGCGCTACATGATGCTGGCGAGTTAGAGAAGATTCACGGTGGCGCAAAAACCCGATCTCAATCAAGCATGTATGAGCCAGGTTTTGAACTAAAGTCCACCCAGGCCGCGCCGGAAAAGGAAGCTATCGCCAGATCCGCAGCTTCCTTGGTGGAAGAAGGCATGGCTGTGGGTCTGAGCGCCGGGACCACCACCTGGACGCTGGCAAAGTATTTGGTGCCCGCGAAACGGCTAACTATTTTCACCAACTCGGTTCGGGTGGCCAACGTCTTCCATGAAGCACATTCCAGCAATACCGTGCTGCTGACCGGTGGTGAGCGAACGCCGTCGGACGCATTGGTTGGACCGATGGCTACCCAATCATTGCAACACCTACATTTGGACATGCTTTTTATGGGGGTGCACGGAATGGATGCGCACGCCGGCTTTACCACGCCAAACATGCCCGAAGCTGAAATGGACCGCGCGCTCATTGCCACCTCACATCGAGTGGTGGTCCTTGCCGATCACAGCAAATGGGGCACCCTTGGCGTCTCCTCAATTGCTAGCTTTGACCAGATCGACGAAATGATTTCCGACGAAGGGCTGCCAGCTGAGGCTGTCTCTTTTTTGACTGGCCAAGTTCGCCGGTTATGGCTGGTCTCAGTCCCGCAATAAGGCATACTGAAGCCATGACTTCCACCGGCAACTTCTTGGTGCTCAACGGGCCTAATCTGAACCTGCTCGGCACTCGCGAGCCCGCGGTCTACGGCACCGCGACTTTGGACGAAGTGAATGAGCTGTGCATCGAAACGGCTGAGGCTTTAGGTTTTTCGGTGGAATGTATCCAGTCGAATCATGAAGGCGATCTCATCGACGCGATTCATGCCGCCCGCGGAACTGCTGATGGCATTGTCATTAATGCTGGCGCATACTCACATACCTCAATTGCATTACGGGATGCGATCTCCTCGGTGCAACTACCCGCCGTCGAGGTGCATATTTCCAATGTGCACGCGCGGGAAGATTTCCGGCAGCATTCGCACCTTTCGGCCGTCTCCACTGCCGTGATTGTTGGCGCCGGGATTAGCGGATACAAATTCGCAATTGAGCGCCTGGCCGCCTTGCAGCTCTAGCTTTTACTTCTTAGTGCATTGGCCGGAAGAAACTTCCCGGTTGAGCCCTGCGGCTTGTTCAACCACCGGCGAGACTTCCTTCAGCGTGAAGGCGTAACCCACCTGCTGATTAGAATCTGCTTTAGCGAAGACCACGCCAACAACCTTGCCGTTCATGTCCAGCAATGGACCGCCAGAGTTACCTGGTTGCACATCACCGGCTAGTTGGTACACCTCTTCAGGGTGATTATTGCCGCCGTAGATATTTGGCACTAACACGGTGCCTTTGCTCTGCACAGAGGCTGGCTTCGATTGGAATGGTCCGCCAAAGGGGAATCCTTGAAAAGCGGTTTGCGATCCGTTGGCCAGCTCAGCTCCCAGAGCCAAAGGTTGCACGCCGAGCCCGTCCACGGCGAGTACCGCAAGATCCTGCTCCGGGTCAAAGAAAACAATTCGCGCAGGCATGGCGCCGTTCGGCGTCTCGACGACGGGCTGGCTCACCCCGGCAACAACGTGTGCGTTAGTAATCACTCGGTTGGGCGCGGCAACAAAACCTGAACCGGTCTGGTTTTGGCCACATTGGAAGGCCGTTCCGGTGATTTTCAAAACCGACTGCGCCGCGTTGTTCAATGCGGGGGTATCAGTGCGGGCATCAGGCGGCGTCTGAGTGACCGGGCCCAGCTGGTTGAAGAGCTGCGGGATGCCCTGGCTGACTACTGCGGAACGCCACTGCGCAATCGCCTGTTTGATCGGCGTCGGGGTGAAGGAATCAATTGTCCGGATCACGCCGGATTGGCTAATCACTTGCGATACAAAAGGCACGCCCAAGTTAGACAAGCTGAACGCAACTGGTGAAATCAGCAACGCCGCGATGACAAACGAAGCAACTGCGCCAAAGATTCGGTTGATTGCCTTCAGCGGCTTCAGCCGGACGCCCCGACTCAGCCAACTGCCGATGCCAACACCGATTGAATACCCAACCACAATAAAAGCCAGGGCAGAACCGACGACGGCGGCCAGTCGCCAACCAGAGTCTCCCACCCAGTTGCTGACCAAGGGGACCGCGAAGAAGGCGCCCACCGCACCCGCGGCAAAGCCAAGAATGCCGCAGAGGCTGATCAGAAAACCAACCCGCCAACCATAGAAGAGCTGCCAGATCAACAAAATAAGCAGCGGAATATCGAGCCAGCTCAGACCGAACATGCACCATTCCCGTCTCGATAAAGTCGAACTTATAGTCTACCCGGCCACCTTGAGAGCGGGATTTGCAAGCGCTTCGAATCGAACATTGCACCGCCTCGGCATCCCGGGAATGCCAAGTTAGTCACATTTACGCCAATTATCTGAAAGAATCGAAGAAATATCGAATCAAACGCGCTGAATTTTACACAGGAGATTTCATGGATATCGAAGTACTTCGCCGGGCACCGCTCTTCGCCACGTTGGACGACGAGGCTTTTAGGCTGCTCACGGATGAGCTCACCGAGGTGGACTTGTCCCGTGGCGCATCGGTCTTCCATGAGGGTGATCAGGGCGATCAGCTGTATTTCATCGTCTCTGGCAAGGTGAAACTGGGACGAACCGCGCCGGATGGCCGTGAGTCATTGCTGGCCATCCTCGGCCCGGGTGAATTGTTCGGTGAAATGGCGCTCTTTGATCCGAGTCCGCGCACCGCAACTGCCACCGCCGTTTCGGAGACCCGCCTTGCCGGTCTGCGCAACGAGAGCTTGCGTGCGCTGCTGCAGACTAGTCCGGAAGTTTCAGCCCAGCTGCTGCAGGCGCTTGCTCGTCGGCTACGTCGCACCAACGACAATCTCTCTGACCTGGTGTTCTCCGATGTTCCTGGCCGGGTGGCCAAGGCGCTTATCGACTTGTCCGAGCGCTTCGGCCGGCCGGCTACCGACGGCGTCTTGGTGGCGCACGAGTTGACTCAGGAAGAATTGGCGCAACTCGTTGGCGCTTCGCGCGAGACGGTCAACAAGGCACTAGCCGAGTTCGTCCAGCGCGGTTGGTTGCGCCTCGAAGCGCGCGCCGTCGTCATTCTGGATATCAACCGGTTGCGCCAGCGCAGCCGCTAGTCCTCGCTTGCAGCCGTTAGTCCTCGTTTAACGTACGAATGCCACCGTTATTGGTTGGAGCCGCCGAAATTTCGGCGGCTCCAACCAATAACGGTGGCATTCGCTGTTTAAGGTTTAGCGTTCGCGGCAAATGCCGTCCGGCATCGCGGCCACATCTACTTCAAGCCAAAATTCGCCGTCTTCCACCACGAGGCGTGGTTTGTAGGCGGCACCGGAACGTTTGTGGTTCAAGTAGGCGATGCAGCCGCGCGAGATAGCGATCTTGCTCAGGATCAGATCGAAACCGGAGCTAACTAGCTCGAATAACGGGCGACCGACGGTGTTGGGTAGACCGATTTCGTCACCGAGGGCCGTGCTGTTCGGCTCCGCGACAAGCTTTGGTGGACAGGCCCAGCGGCCCCAGAGGCTTTTACTCTCCAGCGGGGTGGGGGTTTGGTTCACCGGAGCAGCTGCAGCAAAGTAGCGGGTATTGAAGCGTCGGTGCGCAAAATCCGGGCTAATCCAGTTGACCACTGGCTTAAGCAGGTCGGTGCGCAGCACCAGTCCGCGTTTGCTCAGGATGTCTTGGAAGGAGAATTCCTGTGCGGCCAGCGCCTCACGCTTCTTCATCCATTCCGGCGAAGGTACGACGTCGATCAGTGACGAGGCGTCGGTGCCCGCCAACAGGATGCCGGTCTCTTCAAAAGTCTCCCGAATAACCGCGACTACGTGCTTGCGCGCGAGAGCGATGTCTTCGGTGCCCATGGTCTTAGCCCAAGCCGCTGGGCTGGGGCCGGCCCAGCGGCTGCTGGCGTCGACGTCGTCGGTTGCTTCCACCAAGCCGCCGGGGAAGGCCACCGTACCCAAGGGCGAATAGTGCTGGCGGTAACTGAGGAACGTCTCCGGGCCGTGCGCGCTATCGCGCAAAAGCACTAGCGAGGAGGCGAAACGGGCTTTGGTCGGAGTACGCTCGCCGTGTTCTACCCAGCTTTGCGCAGCCTCGAGCTCGTCTTGCCAGACCCGAAACCGGCTTTTGAAAGCTGGTTTCGCTAGTGCGGATCCTGTCGCTGAATTACTGGAACTCAACAATCAAATCAACCTCCACGGGTGCGTCCAATGGCAATACTGCCACCCCCACCGCTGAACGGGCGTGCACACCGGCATCGCCCAATACTTTTCCTAGCAAATCTGATGCACCGTTGATCACTCCGGGCTGCCCAGTAAATGCTGGATCTGAGGCGACGAAGCCGCCAACTTTAACCACTCGCGTTACCCGGTCAAGATCGCCGATGACGCTCTTGACTGCGGCCAAAGCATTCAGGGCACAGATCGCGGAGAGGTCATAAGCGTCATCTGCCGAGACACCAGCGCCGACCTTTCCGGTTGCTGTGAGTTTTCCGCTCACCGTAGGCAGCTGGCCCGAGGTGTAAACGTGGTTACCGCTAATCACCGCAGGCACGTAAGCGGCGACCGGTGCAGGCACCGGCGGCAAGGTAAGGCCGAGCTCTTCCAGGCGCTGCTCGACGGCGGAGGTTGCGGCAGCACTCGCCTGTGTTGACGCGCCAGTTTGGGCTTCGCTCACGATTACTGCTTCTCCCTCTTGAGGTAGGCCACAAGGCCCTTTCCGTCCGGGCCAGTGATGACCTCCACGAGCTCCCAGCCATCTTCACCCCATTGGTCGAGGATCTGCTTGGTGGCATGAATGATGAGCGGTATAGTCGCGTACTCCCACTTGGTCATACCCTCAGATTAGCCTGCCCCCGGTAGACTGGGAAAATGGCTGTGCGAAAGAATCCGATCATCAACACTGCCACCACGCTGGGGAAGCTCATCGGCTTCCTTGCGGTGAGTGTGCTCTGCGGCGTCCTGGTAGCGGGGCTTGTTGTGCCCGTAACCGCTCTCGGTGGTAGCACCGTCAGCAATTCGATTACGGCGTTTGACAACCTGCCAGCAGAGCTGCAGGTTGGCGCACCGCAAGGTGTCACCAATATTTACGCCTCAGATGGCACCACGGTGATCGCCCGCCTGTTCAACCAGAACCGGGTTGAGGTGGGCATCGATCAGATGTCGCCCAATATCAAGAACGCTGTCGTCGCGATTGAAGATTCGCGTTATTACGAACACGGCGGCGTCGACCCGACCGGCATCTTGCGTGCCGCAGTTTCGCTCTTCTCCAAAGGTGGCCGCCAGGGCGCCTCCACTATCACGCAGCAATACGTAAACAACGTGATCATTCAGAACCTCGAAGCAGCAGGTAAGGGTGATCAGGCAAAGCTAGGTGGCGACAAAACTGCGGGTGACAAAATTCGCGAAATGAAGCTCGCCATTGCGGTGGAAAAACAGTACTCCAAACAGGACATCCTGAAGGGCTACTTGAACATCGTGAACTTTGCCAACGGAACCTATGGCATTCAGGCTGCTTCACAGTTCTATTTCGGTATCAATGCGACCGATCTAACGTTGGCGCAGGGCGCACTTTTGGCCGGCGTGGTAAATAGTCCCAGCTTTTACGATCCGGTCAAGAACCCCGACAATGCGAAGAGCCGCCGGGACCAGGTCTTGGATCGGATGCTTCAGCTGAAAATGGTCAACCAAGCCGACCACGATGCGGCTATTGCCACTCCGGTAGCTGTCACCCCGCACCCGAAGCCGCAGGGTTGCGCTACCGCGTCGATGGCGCCGTTCTTCTGCGACTATGTGCTCCGAACTTTCTTAAACAATCCCGATTACGGAGCTACCGAGGCCGACCGAGCACAATTGCTCTATCAAGGCGGGTTGAGCATCAAAACCACGTTGGATCCCAACGCACAAAAAATTACTCAAGACCTTGAAGATCAAACGAGCAGCCCCGACGATATCCAACGATTGAACCGTGGCTCAGCGATGGTGAGCGTGGAACCCGGTACCGGGAAAATCCTCACTATGGCTCAGAACTTTAAAATGTCTGATCAAGCCGCAAATGGTCAAACTTCATACAACTTCAGCGTCCCCAAGACAGACTTAGATGGAAACTCGTTAAACGGCCTCGGCACGATGCAGGTCGGCTCTACGATGAAACCATTCACCTTTGCTGCTTGGTTGCAAGCAGGGAAATCCATGAATGCGACCGTCGATGGCAGTCAGCGAAGGTATCCAGCAGGCTATCCTTGGAAAAATAGCTGTGGAACTACCTCTAGCAACTATGCGGGAACAGCTGACAACCCCCTGCTTTCAAATGACAGCCTCCGAGACTACAACAACTGGAATGTCCTCGACGGTCTAGTAAGCTCAATCAACACCGTGACATTTGCGGCAGCAGCCCAGCTCGATTTCTGTAACATCAAGAAAATTACCGAGGCCGCTGGCATTCTTACCGGTGATACTCGGAAGCCTTTGTCATTCGAATATGCGTCGGACCTACTAGGTTCAAACAGTATCGACCCACTGACGATGGCGAATGCTTTTGCCACGTTCGCCAACAAGGGCACTTATTGCAGCCCAATTGCGATTGCAAGTGTGTCCGATCCTTCCGGGAAACAGCTGCCAGTGCCATCAGCAAACTGCAAATCAACGTTCATCACGCCGGACGTAGCAGCTGGAATGCTTTACGCAATGCAGCAAGTTTTTGCCCGAAGAGATGGATCCGGTTCGTTGATAAATCCGAATTTGCGCGCCTTCCAATCCACAGCCAATATTGGCGGTAAGACTGGTACTACAACCGGAAACCAGGATACTTGGGTGGTTGGTACCACCAGTGGAATCGCTACCGCGTCTTGGTTCGGCAACCCTACGGGATCCTTGTCAGACAACTACGTCAACCAAGGTGTCACGATCAATGGCGTCCCATACGCCCAACTAGACGGTGCAAATATTGCCGGTACAGCGTTTAGTAAATTGATGCAACAAGTGGCTCCCAATTACAACAAAGCCGCATTCCCAACGCCACCGGCAAAAATGGTCAACGGAACTCCACCGCCGGCACCACCGAAGCAGAACACCTCACCGTCGAGCCCACCGGCTAGCCCACCCGCAAATACGCCAGCTCCGCCCGCAGACGGCGGCACCAAGCCCTGATGAGCGCTGCTGAACCGGTCCGACGTCGGAATCCTTGGCTGACCGGCGTCGGAACCATGGCTGGGGTTGGCGCGGCCTGCGTTGCCTACGGAGCCTTGATTGAGCGCAACTGGTTCGATCTTCGCCGAGAGACCGTACCGGTCTTGCCCGCTGGCTCCGCGCCGGTCAGGGTGCTGCACCTTTCGGACATTCATATGGATGTCCGGCAGAAACGCAAAACGGATTGGTTGCAGAGCCTCGCTGATCTGAAACCAGATTTGGTAGTCAATACGGGCGATAACTTGACCAACCCCAAAGCAATTGCGCCGCTCCTCGAAGCGCTGGCTCCTTTGATGGATTTTCCTGGTGTCTTTGTGTCCGGGTCGAATGACTACTACGCCCCGATTCTTAAGAACCCGGCAGTGTATTTGCAGCGCAAGCGGAAAGCGCCAAAAAATCAGCCGATTCATCTGGATACCGCCAGGATGCATGCGGGCTTTGGCGCTGCTGGCTGGGTCGAAATGACCAACCGAAATCAGTCGTTGGCCATCAATGGAATCCGCTTCGACTTCAGCGGCGTGGACGACCCACATCTAAATCGCGAACGCTACGCTGGCTGGCCGATGGGGTCCTCCAGCCAGGATTCGTCCCCCCATGTGAAGATTGCGCTGACACACGCTCCTTATCAGCGCGTATTGGACCATTTCACCGCCGACGGCGCAGATTTTATCCTGGCCGGCCACACTCACGGCGGCCAGCTCTGCATCCCAGGCTACGGAGCTTTGGTGAGCAATTGTGATTTGCCAACCTGGCGCGCCAAAGGCCTCAACGATTGGCAAAGCAACGGGCGTTCGACGCCGGTCAATGTCTCCGGCGGAATCGGGACTTCGCGCTTCGCGCCAGTGCGGTTTGCCTGCCGACCGGAAGCTGTTTTGTTAGAACTAGCCAGCCGCGTTGGGTGACTAGTATCTCATTTGATTGAAATCCGAATCACCTAATCGAAACAGCGCTTTGTACGCTTGACTAAGCAGGCACACGATAATAATCTACTGAAATGATTATTAGGTCGAACTCGTCCTTGAAAAGAATCCTTCTTTCGATTTTCGCTGCGCTGGGCTTGCTCTCAGGCTCGCTAGCATTGGCCTCAGCGGCTAGCGCCGCCTCCTGATATTACTCGAGCTGCTACCATCAAGATCCCCAAAATTCAGGCTGCGGCAATGATGCCATAACGATTGGCTGGGTCCATAGCGGGCTTGAAATTAGGTGGTCTAGGGCATGTCAAGCCACCTGGCTGAGAGTCGCTACTGGTGGAACTTACCATCTTCAAACGTATGATGGAGTATACGGGGGAGGTCATTTTGGATGGGTAAACCCGCGCTCATATTACGTATTTGGCGGACCCACCGCAGGAGCGCCAAACTGGACGGCGATGGCACCCAGGGGAACTGGAGAAGGCGTTAGAGTGGCGACTGGGCCCTACTCCTGGAGCATAATTTTGACACGTCAGCGTCTAAGTCCGGTCAGTTCGTAAAGACGGGAAAAGCCGTCCTTGGATCATGGGAGTCATGCGGTTATGGTCGAGCGGCATCGGGGAACCTCATTCCTTCGGGGCTGGACCTGCGGATCCTAGAGTCAGAGTTGTCGTAACTTCTCCAAATTCGGGTTGATAAGAACCCCTAGCAAGCTCCAGCCATCAATCTCCAAAGATGTCGGAATTGATCCCAGCTACAAATACGCCATGCAAGTTAACCTTGATGGTCCGGCATGTTAGTGACAAGTATGCAAAATCTCATTTAGGTCATAGCCGGTTATGGACCTAGAACGCTAGCTGTCACCAGTATCGAAGAAGAGGCAAATGTCGATGGTCGATGAAAAAGTACTCAAGGCTCAGAAATGGCTGAATTCCAAATACCGTGGTGTAGTCGGATTTGACGTCGTTCCTGAGGACGGGCGGACTGGCTGGCCAACGATCTTCGGGCTCATTCGGGGACTGCAAAATGAGCTGGGCATCTCTCCTTTGGTGGATAGTTTCGGCGCTAACACGACCCGGTTGCTTAACGATTACCTCAATCAACATGGGAATATCGACAAAGACACTCCAAATAAAAATCTCATCTATATCATTCAATGCGCTATGTACTGTAAGGGGTATGAAGCAGGGGATATCGACGGCCAGTTCAGCCTGCAGACTCAGTCTGGGATAATAAACCTCAAGGCCGATATGGGCATACCTGGAAGCAGTAAACTAGACCTAAAAACTTTCAAGAGCCTGCTTAGCATGAATGCCTTCGTTCTTGTACCTGGCGGCCGGTCCGCGATTCGTGAAGTGCAGCAATGGCTTAACTCGAATTTTTCCTCTAGACGCGACTTCGATATCTCCCCCTGTGACGGATACTTTTCACGTGGAGTGCAACAGGCATTGATGCTGGGCATTCAGTTTTCGCTTGGTATGGGTGACGGTGTAGCAACTGGCAACTTGGGACCAGGAACTCGAAACGGAATCAAGTCACAAGGAGTCCTCCAGGTAGGGACTACTGATTCGACTTCCCATATGGTCCAATTGTTCAAAGCTGCAATGATCTTTAACGGTTATGAATCAGGCATTGATTTTGGAAACCGGACGTACACCTCGACTAACGCATCAGCAGTTAGCGATTTTCAAGACTTTGCTTTGCTCCCCAAAACGGGTCAAGGCGATTATCAAACCTGGTGCTCGCTTCTAGTTTCAACTGGTGATCCAGACCGCCTCGGAAAAGCCGCCGACTGCATGACACCTCTCACTGAATCGCTCCGGTGTGTCCGGAGGGTTTCTCAGACGATGAGCCTGTCGGCGGCTGCCGTGCTCTGGTAGTGATTGTAGTAGTGGTTTTCTAGCTCTACTGGTGGGATGTCTCCGCAGTACTGGTAGAGCCTTCGGTGGTTGTACCAATCGGCCCATTCAGCGGTGCCGATTTCGACTTCTTCTAGAGTCCGCCAGGGCTTGCCGGGTTTGATCAGCTCGGTCTTATAAAGCCCGTTGATGGTTTCCGCCAAGACGTTGTCGTAACTATCACCCACAGAACCGATCGAGGGGCGGATACCGGCCTGGGCCAGGCGTTCGGTGAAGGCCAAGGAGGCGTATTGAGCCCCGGCATCGTGATGATGAATCACCCCGGAAATCTCAGCCCCGGCCCGTTCACGACTCCAGATTGCCTGATTAACTGCGTTGAGCACTAGCACGGTGTTCATAGAAGCACTCGCTGACCAGCCCAGGATCCTCCGAGAGTAAGCATCGATCACGAAGGCAACATAGACCCACCCGGACCAGGTCGAAACATAGGTGAAATCATCTACCCATAGCCGATCCGGTGCCGTTGGTGTGAAATCACGGCGGACCAAGTCCTTCGCTCGGGCTGCCTTCGAGTCTTTGATCGTGGTGCGTTTGACCTTGCCACGGACCGCACCCTGTATGCCAAGTAACCCCATGAGCCGTTCTACCGTGCACCTGGCCACCGGCACACCTTCACGGTTCATCGCCAACCAGACTTTCCTGGTGCCGTAAACCCCGTAATTAGCGGCATACACCTTCTGGATCACGGGCTTGAGCACCTCATCACGTTGTTCTCGGTGAGATCGTGTTTTATCCACCCATTCGTAGTACGTGGACGGGGTGGTCTTCACCCCGTCCCAGTAAGCACCTGGCAGATCGACTCGACACCCCACCGCAATCCATTATTCTCGCGGTGACCGGCATGGTCCTTGATGTATTTCACGATCAGTGTTGTGGCGGTCGAGTTCGACCGCGAAAAAAGCTGAAGCACTCCGAAGGATCGCGTTCGCCCGTTTCAGCTCAGCGTTCTCACGCCGTAACCGTTTCAGCTCGGCCGATTCCGTGCTCGTTGTTCCAGTTCTAGTACCAACATCGATCTCGGCTTGCCGGACCCATTTACGCACCGTTTCCGGCACACCCACACCCAAAAGCTGGGCAACTTTTTGCATCGCCGCCCACTCCGAAGACGCACCCTCCATCTCCGCCACCATGCGCACCGTACGATCCTTCAACTCCTGCGGATACCGTGTCGTAGTTTTCCCTGCCATGTCCTGATCCTCTCAAACAAGAAAGTCTCCGGACACGCCGGGGCGATTCAAGAAGCACTAAATGCTTGAGTACCATTCCGCACCGTCGTGGCATTGTGCGCCGCATCGTAGCCATAGGACAACGACGTGGGTCCGGAAGTTTCCGAAGTCACTTCGTTCACCGAGTTATAACTGTATTTCTCCGCGGCGCCCGGCAAGCCCGTTGGCGTTTGCCCGGTTAGTTGATTCGCGTTATCTCTGGCGTACGAAAGGGACGCCAGCGTTATCGATCCTTTGACCAACGCAGAACTGCTCAACTGATCCGCATCATCAAAGACACTATTCACCGCGGTTCCGTTGGGATATCCCAGCGAGGTCACCTGACTGTTGTGGTTGTAGCCAACCGTAATCTTGTTGCCAGAAAAGTCAGTGATTGACTGCAACCGCCCGGCATCGTCGTAGCCCTGCTGAACCGGGGTTTGCTGCCCCGGGTACGCGATGCTCGACTCGTGCCAATCCGCGTCATAGCCATAGAGAACTCGCGCTCCGGCACCATTTCGGTGCGAAAGCAACTCGCCAAAAACGTCATAGGACCAGACGCTTGCCCCGGTGCCGTCGGTAAGGCCAGTTTGCCGCCCGTCCAAGTCATAGCTCACTGCGCTAACGCCTGCTGTGCCATCCGAATATTTCAGCGAAGCCATCCGACCTGCGGAGTCATAGCCAAAGGTGGCTACAACATTTCGGGGATCGGTACTCGGCTTCTTGAGCCCAGCGGGATCGTAAGCAGTCGAAGTCATATGGCCATCAGCATCGGTCAAAGTTATTGCCCGATGCTGCCCGTCATAGCCATATTTCGTGTGCTTGCCTAAACCATCAACCTGTTCCAAGACCTTGCCGGATGCTGTGTAACTGGTGCTGGTGTTACTGCCATCGGCCATTGTGACCGATGTTGCCTGACCAATCGGATCGAAAGTAGTCGTCGTAGTGTGCGAATTGGCATCAGTGTCAGACACTTTTCGACCGTTGGCATCGAAGACAGCGCTCGACTTATGTCCCAGCGCATCAATGACGCTGGTCTGTAAACCCCACGCGTTGAAACCGAAGCTGGTGCAACCCTTTGCTGGCGGCGAACAACCAGCGGCAACTCCAGCAGCGAAACCTTCCGGCGTCACCATCGAGGTGCGACGCCCCGTAAGGGTGTCGTAGCGGAACAAGGTCTTGTTCCCCAATGGATCGGTATTACTCACCACATCACCAAAGTTGTCATAGCCCGACGTCGAAGACTTCCCCAGCGCGTCAGTGGTCGAAGTACGTTCGCTGGGGTGAGCAGCATCGGCATAGTCGAATTTAGTCACCCGCACATCCGGATTGCCGACCGTGCCGGTGGAATTTCCGACGTCGGTCCCCAACGCTGTATCGCTCAGCGAGACCTGCGAAGGCATGCCGGCGGCGGTGTACGTGGTCGCTGAACGCAGACCAGAGGGTGAAACGCTCAGCACATTGTGCCCGGCGTCGTCATAAGCCATCGGGGTGGTATTTCCGGCCGGGTCTGAGCTGGAGACCTTATTGCCGTGATCGTCATAAGCAAACGTCTGAGTATGGCCGTCAGGATCCCGGCTAGTTGAAATACCCAGGGAAATCGGATCATAGGTGTACGTCCACGTACCAGCGTCCGCCGTCGACCAACCTTTAGTCTCGCTGGTGAGCAAGCCATTGGCGTCGTAGCTGTCTAGAGTCTTATGCCCCGCCGGGTCAGTGACCAAGGTCTGACCGGCCACCAGATTATTTGCCGAATCCGGACCGTAGACAAACTTTGTTACCTGGCCAATGGCATCAGTTTGGCTTGTCACTCGTTCTTGCCCGTCGTACACCATCGACGTCACCGGAGCCGGGGTGGCGCTCTTGCCGAAGTTGGCCGGCTTCGTCATTGAGGTGATCAGGTCTGCAGCCGAATAACCGAAAACTGCGTGGTCATCGTCGCTTCGCGACGTACCGACCCCGTAAACATCAGTGAGGTTGCCACTCGCGTCGTAGCCGTAATCCACCTCGCGATTAGCCGGATCTTTCACACTGGTTATGTGACCAGCAGCCCAGCCGAAGGTGTAGCTGCGTCCAGCCGGATCAGTCACTTGATTCAACAGCCCGGCCGAGTCATAGCTCAGTTTCGTCCAATAAGCGGGACTTGCCTTAGTGCCAGCAAGATCTGTCTCTTGGCTAAATCGGCCCGTGCTGGCGTCAAAAGTAAAGAACGAGGTTCCGCGGCGCGCATAGCTATAAGTGGACCCGCTCTTGCTAAGTGTGGCGTCAAAGCGCGGCGCAGCGGTCGTGTACGTGGAACCAGAAAGCTTGAATGCCACCTGCGAACCGTCTTCTTGATGAATGACGACGTCGCCGTTCGCCGCAGTCGTCGCGGAAAGCCCGTATGAATAACTCCAGCCCCAACCAAACGGTCCGTTCTGCGCGAGCGTCTTATTCGGCCCATTCGGATCAGCCACGGCCGAAGCATAGGAACGGCTCAAGTTCAGCGCCATTCCATTCCCAGGGGTGCTCAAGTCAGTGATGCTTTCACCAAAGTAGCCGGTCTGCGTACGCACTGGGTCACCAGCGGTACGTTGCACACAACCACAGTTAACGAATGCAGGATTTGATCCCTTTGGCGCGTCCTGAATTCCTTGCGGGCCGCCAATTGGCGTTCCCGGTGAGCCACCCATCGGGATAAAAGCCACAGCGTCATAGGCGACGTCGAAGATTCCGCCGTCCATATTGCTGGCATTGTCCAGGCTGATACTGCCGCCATTTTGCATCGCGAAAGTGCCGATAGTCGCCCACTGTTCCGAGCCCCAATCCTGATTCACTCTGATCTTCCAGGGCGCCACACCACCGCCAGGATTAATGGTGTAGACCACGTCGGTTGCGGTTGCCCCTGCTTCCGGTAGGTGCAGCTTGATCTTGTAATACTGCAAACTTGGCAAGTTCGGTGTCCAGGTACCTTTATCGATCACCGCAGTATCCGACGCCGATTCGGTGTGCGTAAACAGAATTCGGCCACCGAATCCAACGCCTAGTTGATGCATATCGATCTGCCCCACCGTGACGCCTTGCGCTTTCTTACCGTAATCCATCGTGAAATTACCATTGCTGGACCAGTTGATCTGACCGCAGCCAGCAATATGTAACGGTGGTGAAGGTTCATCATCAACAATGATCGGCGCGCCGCCCGGCCCGCTGGGAACTGTCGGGCCCAATGAACAAGTAGGCGGATGCGGATCGGCGTGACTTGGCTCGGTCGTCCCAGCGCCATAGTCATAAGCAGAGGTCGCGCACGACGTCGCACAATCGCTTACCCAGGTGACCGGCTTGTGCCACCAGCACTCATAGTCCGACAGCGAACAGTATGAACCGCTGGCGTCGTTGGGATTGCAGTGATTACTGTCATCACACATTGCGTTAACACTTGGGATCTTGACCCAGGAACTCCCGTGATAATCCGGGGTGCCATAGCCAAAATAGCCATAGCGGATGATCGGGCTAGCCATCCAGCCCAATACCCGCTCCTGATACGGCCAGTCGCCCGGGTGCGCCGCGTCAGCGTAAGTACTTTGCAGGAAAGGTTTACGGTTCGGCGGATAGGCCGGATTGCGCGGGTTGTTGCTCCAGCCCAACCCCCAGGTGCCATCGGTCCCAGTACAAGTAGCGCTCGGCGTACAACCTGTGGTGTTGCCGTAGGCAGCTGTCGGCTGGATGCCCGAGTTGTAAGCCCACAAGGCAAAATACCAGTTCTCCAACTTTGACGGATCACCGTTGTTGGCGATGATTCCGGATTCGTAGAGTTGGTTCCAGGTGGATTGCAGAATTTCCAGACCGGCGGCAATGTTCTCCTGGTAATCCGCCGCGATTTTCATCTGGCCGTGATGCGAGAACGAACCATCGCCGGCGCGCATGCCGGTGGTGACCTGCGCCAGGCCGTAGCCACAATCCGCGTTCGGGTAATCGATCTGATCAATGGAACCAGCGACGCCGTAATAGTTGGCGATCAGCGGATCAGCAGGAACGCTAGGCAGCGCATGCCAGGACGCCTGGTTGAAGTTGGATTCTTGAGCTAGAATGCCCAGCATTACTGATCTGGGAACTAGATCGGTTGTTCCAGCCGGGTGGTCAAGTGAGATCGGCGGAAAGTCATCACTCGGTGAGTACGGCACTAAGCCCATATTCTCGAAATTCTGCGGCCTCGCGTAGGCAGAGCCAGTGAGCAGCCCTTGCTCGGCCATTTGCGCAGCCCAGGTGACCTGAGAATTTGATGGCTGCATCACCTGCATTGCTGGATCGAGCCTGGCTACCGAACAGATTGGGGCGTCATTCGCTAAGGATTGTGAAGATTTCTGCTCTGGCGCTGCATCCGTCGATAGCTTTTGGGCATCTGGAGCGAATAATTTACTCCCCTTTGGTGCAATCGTGTTTCGTTCGGCATTATTACCGTCGTCAGCCACGCCTGCCGGGATCTCGGCCGATGCTTCGGTGAAGACCTTAGTCGCAGTCTGGTCATATTTTTGATCTACGTACTTACCGGTGGCGGTGGACACCATGCGGGTAGCTTGCGGAACAGTTGCCGCGGTTGTCGAAGAAGGCTTGTCCAGGTGATCCGTTGGCAGAGGAAAAACAATGGCATCGCCATCCAACGATGACGATGCCATTGATTGCCCTTGCTGTGCAGGGTTGACCGTTTTGACGCCAGGCGCATTGGCGTCGACGCCACTAACTACGTTTTTGCCATTACGTCCGCCGAACAATCCAACTGTCGCGGTTTCGCCCTGGCCAAGCGCTTCGACAGTCTTGCCATTCCAACGAAACAAGGAGGTCTTGGCATTGTCCGGCGTCGTAGTGAGGAAATCTATCATGCCGGCTCGATTGGGGCGCAGGTTGAAGGCGGCTCCCGCAACACCTGCGAGTTTAGTTGGAAGCACCGGTTTGTGATCGGTTGAGCTGTGTGGCAGCGAGATGAGCTCGTTGCCCATCACGCCGATGAAGGATCCAGAGCTTTCGACGGCGGACGTTACCTCACCTTGTGCAATTGCGCGTGCACTGATCGTGGCATTGGCCA
Organism: Renibacterium salmoninarum ATCC 33209; assembly: GCF_000018885.1. Lineage (NCBI taxonomy): Bacteria > Bacillati > Actinomycetota > Actinomycetes > Micrococcales > Micrococcaceae > Renibacterium > Renibacterium salmoninarum. The sequence continues at coordinate 2,505,620 of NC_010168.1, forward strand.
AGTCGACGGACAGCAGCTCGGTGGACTGCTGGTTTTCACCCAGGTAGACCGAGAAGACCGCACCATCGACGTCGTCACACGCTGGCGAGAAGTATTTCAACGCCACGCCGCTCGCTATTGGTAATACATTGCCGGTGGCGATCTCTACTGAATTAGGCGAAAGCGCCACGGTCACGTGCCGCAGAAATGTCAACGGCAGATGAGGGCAATATTGCGACCGCTGCATATTTTCCGTCCCCCGAAAGGCATTGATACCCGGTCCAGGAAGAACTGTCTTTGCCTTGTGGTTTGATAACTGCCAGCGACCGCCAGGCAAAGCCGTCCTTTTCGGAGGCAATCTGCAGGTGGTAGCCAGAACCGTCCCCGTAAGCGCCCAGCGTTATGTCTTGTGAGACGGCAGCGTCTTTTCCAAAACTATTAGCCGGTACGGAGGCCGCCGAGATACTAGCGCCAGCCGCGCCTTCGGCCGCTGTGGCCTTGCCCGGCAGCAGGAAAACGACTGCGGTGACAGCAATGCAGAATGCCACCAGTAACGAAACAAGGCGCAACGGTTGAATTAGTTTCACTCAGGTTCTTTCGGTACAAGGCTCTGCCCAAGATTGGCATCTGGATTTGAGTTCGCTGCGGCCCCCAGCTGAGTCGAGCTCGAGATTATCCTTCTCCTTGATTTATCCGCTGTCAATCTTTGAATGCGGTGAGGGGTCGGCTCGCTGCCTTCACATAAATCGCACTAAGATATTCACAAAACACACAACCAACACTAAACTCACAAGATACACGCGAACTCACAAGGACCTTTGATGCAAAACCCATTCCGGCCTTCCGCTGGCGCTACTCCACCGGAAATAATCGGACGCGCTGGGGTCCTAGACGAATTCGATTACGGCATGTCCCTCGGTTCAGGGGCACCCGGACTGCTGACCATTTTCACCGGAGCGCGGGGCATCGGGAAGACAGTTATGCTCGGGGCCGCGCAGGACATGGCTAGAGAGCGCGGGTGGCTTGTCATTTCAGAAACCGCGACCGCCGGATTCATGGGGCGGATTGGCGAGGCCGTACATCAGGCCATCGAAGAACTCGGCAGCCGTTCACAAGGCCGACGAGTTACCGCAATTGCTTCGCGTTCGTGGCACGGGCTTGATTATTACCGTCGATGAAATCCACGCCGCTGATCGGAATGAACTAGCCCAGCTAGCCGCAAGTGTCCAGCACTTCATTCAGGGCCAACTTCCGATAGGGCTTGTGTTCGCCGGACTGCCAGCAGCAGTGTCGGATCTACTCAACGAAGGTGTTGCCACTTTTCTTCGACGAGCCGACAAGATTGACCTCACATGCAGCTGCAGTGCGAGATGTGGAGAGCTCATTTACTGAAATCTTCAATCAAGCCGGCTTCAAAATCTCATCTACACTAACCCACAAAGCCGCAAAGGCGACCGGTGGATATCCTTTTCTCATTCAACTCGTTGGTTACTTCCTTTGGCGTGAAGCAGAAAATCACGGTGGGGAAATATCGGCACAGGCAGTCGACAACGCGATCAATGCCGCCGGGCGGCGGAACGCGCGCACAGTAATTGAGGCCGCTCTTTCCACAATTTCGCCGAAAGACTTAGCTTTCCTCAACGCAATGGCTGAAGATAATGGCCCCTCGATCGCAGGAAATATTAGTGTGCGGCTGAATGCCAAAACGAATGTCACCGCTAATTACCGGACCCGGCTCATCGCCGCTGGATTAATTGAGTCAAAAGGACATGGCCAAGTAGATTTTGCCATTCCTGGCCTGCGTCGCTATCTCAGATCACAATCTGATTTAAAACAGGAATGATTAGCTCTCGCCAATGGTCCGCATGCACTACGCTCCCAATCTCCGCCCGCGGTATGACGCTTTAGCCCATCGATTGGGGCATGCTGTCCTATGTGGCAAGTATTGAATCCTATTTAGCGTCTGTCCCAAAGAATGATCCTGAAGTTGCGAAGAAGCCGAGCTGGGAAGCCTTGTGCTTGGAAATCCTCCTGAACGTGGCCTGGCTCCTCACGCCGACAGCTAGCTTGGTGGTCGCCACTTAAATATTCGCCTTCGGTCCGCCTACTTGGGTTTCGAGCAATGCCTCAAGCTGGCTTGGATATGCCTTCGGCGCAGTGGTCCTTTTAGGCTTTTGCTTGATTGGTTCCTGGTGGCTGCATTCAGATCGCATTTCGTTCTGGAACAGCAGTAAATATGCGTCGGGATTCATCTGTCTTATTCCACTCATTCTGATCATCGACCTGATCTTTTTGTCTGGTGTCAGCGGCCCTTGGGACTTCCCCGGCTGGCCGGTATCGCCAGCGCGAGAGGCTGCGTATCGATGGGGTTGCGCGGCAACAGCGGCCGCTCCGGTCGTCATGGTACTTCAAGCAATCGTCAATTTTCTGGCTGCCGAGTTCAAATGGACGCTTCGACGCGAGCTCATTGTTGGACTGACTACGGCCAGTGTCGTGCTGATTACCGGCGCGATCTTCCTGGCTATTTCTCGTGGCTACGCCGCACTGCCCCAGTATCTCGGAGCAGCACTATGACGTCCAGCAGAAAGACAAAAGCTCTCAACATCTGCTGGGGTGTCGCACTCCCCTTACTAACTCTGCTCACCAGCATCAGTTGGTACACGGCGTCGCCGCCGGATACCAGCAACCGGAAAATCGAGTCATTCCTTGCCCTCACCAGCTCGGTAGGGCTGCTTGCTGCACAGAGCTTCGGTGTTTATTGCGCCGTGGGGCGGAAAAGATCATCAGCTCGGCGGCTTTCTACGGAACGATGCTGGCTAGTGCTCTGATTGCACTGTTTTCGACCGCGACAGTGGTGCTGGGCTTGCTTGCCTCCGCTCCTGAGGCCGATTCTGGCAAAGACCCGTCCGCAATTCCGGGCGCCGGTCCAGCCTATTTTCTGGCCGCATTCGCGATGCCCGCCGCACTGAGCGCGGTCCTCGCAACAGCCGCAATATATGCCTTGGCCGAATGCAAGAATTGGACCCGCAACACCGTCACCACGGGCACAGTCATTGCGTGCAGCTTGATTCTTTGCCTCGGCTGGGCTGCTTTCCGCCAGCCAAACAGCCGCCCTCGGGCCGCCAGCGCCGCCACAACCGGCAGCCCGGCCAAACCCAATGACAGCTCGCACTCCGAAGGCGGACCCGAACGCGTCTGCGCTCCCTTCCGAATGCCCAGCAGTAAAAGTGAGCAGCATGCAGGCTTTGCGCATTCCGGCCGGCGACCAATAGAGCATGGTGACCAGCGTGCTAAACACCTTTTCAACGTGGCTCAATTCTGGCTCAGAATTTATGCGGTTGCCGCAGTGGCGCACAGCCCCCGCTCATTGAGTCAACTTACTCGCTTCTGCCTACGGCAACGCCTACACCAGCTCAATTTTCACCAATCAGGCAGGCGCGGCTTGGTTGCAGTACTTCAATGGACAGGTGACGCTCAACGCGAGACTGTTGCAGGCCCTCCGCACCGCGAGCCCAGATACCGATTTGTCAAAACCGGCCAGTTACCATTTAGACCTAATCATCGATACCAGTGGCAACAGCTCGGGTAACTACTTGAAATTCGACGCAACGTTGATTTCAAGCGCAGCCGTCGACTGGCAGAATCCCGACAAAAAAGCGCGCTGGTATGTGCAAATGATCCCTGTGGGAAGAATTCTACATGATCGACTATGTTGAAGCTACCTAAGCGATCTGAGCAGAGTCCCCGATTTGAGTCTGACTGCCGCCAAACCCACCCATTTTTTGCCAAATTTGCCAATTCGCGGACTCCACCTAAATTGAAGCCCCGGGCACCGCAGGGCCGCTGGCTACATCTGCCCGAATATCTCCTGAACGTCCTTTGGGCAATCAGCATCCCAACGCTCTTGCTCTTTGCCAGCAAGGCTTACTACGAGGTGCTCTCCTCTAAATATGTCTATCCGCACGATTGGCCAATATTCATTGCGGCCACGGTATTGATTCTGGGTACCACAACCGTGAGTGCACACTGGAGCTTCGCGCGAGCTCCGTTGATGCACAGGAGGACTAAGCTCATGTGCATGAGCCTCAAGAGGTTGGCCTGTATTCCTGCCGGATTCATCGCGTTCCTGACGTTGGTGTTTGGAGTCTCTCGGCTAGACCAACGAGATCCGCCGCTTTCAAGCACCGAGCTGCTCATAGGCTGGCTCAATGGCCTGTCCCAATTCGCGCCAATGCTCGCGATTGTCTTCGCGAGCATCATTTCGATGTACGGAAAAAGGTCCGGCTGGAAGCTTAATACCGTCGTCTGGAGCACAGTCGCTGGCGTAACCGCAATCCTCGGTACCGGTACCGGTACCGCCTTCATTATCGCTGGCCACATTCTCAAATCGCAGGTCTAAACCCGACGAAGACACGTCTCAGTCAACCGAAATGTCGTGACCTGGCGCACAAAAGAGGACTAGGATATTTACTCTGGTCAACTACTCTGCTCGGGTCAAAAAGAAGCTGGCATGACTGATACGAAACTAAAACAGAACACACTCCTGCAATCCATCGGCCGACTCTATCCCTTTATGGAACCCATCATGCCGCGCTTGGTGATGGGCCTGTTCAGCGCTCTCGCTGCCAGTATCGTGGCCTTGCTCATCCCCCAGGTCTATCAAGTTCTCATCAGCTCAGCTCTTCACCAAGGCGGTGAAGCAGCTAGCCTTTGGCTTGCCGCCGTCGTCGTGCTTGTCCTGGGTATTTTGGAAGCTGGCTTCGTCGCACTGCGCCGGCTTTTGGTGATCTCGCCGTCCACCACAGTCGAGTCAAAGATGCGGACGACCTTCTTTAAACACCTGCAGAATCTCACCGTCTCATTTCACGATCGCTGGGGCTCGGGCCAACTGCTGAGCCGCGCGATGAGCGACCTGAATTTGATTCGCCGCTGGATGGCCTTTGGCGCAATCATTTTGGTGGTGGATACCACCACGGTGCTGCTTGGCACTGTCCTGATGTTCACGCTCAGCTGGGTGCGGGGATTGATTTTCGTTGCCGCCGCGATTCCGATCGTGATTAGCGGCTTCCGGTTCAGCCGCTAATACCGCGAAGCGAGCCGGAAAAGCCAGGATCAAGCTGGCGATCTTGCCACCGCCGTCGAGGAATCTGTGCACGGAATCCGAGTGCTGAAAGCTTTTGGCCGCAGTCGAGAAGCTTTGGCCAACTTCAGTGGCCAAGCTGAAGAATTGCGCCAAACTGAGATTTCCAAAGCCAGATCGCTGGCCAGCTTTTCGATGATCGTCACGTTGCTCCCGGAGCTCGCGCTGGGCACCGCACTCACGGTGGGCATACTACTAGTGGCCGGCGGCCAGCTCACGGTTGGCGCCGTCGTCGCCTTCTTTGCCACCGCTGCTGTTGTTGCCGGTCCGGTGGAGTTTATTGGTCCGCTGATGGCGATGTCGCTGAGCGCAAAAACCGCGATCGACCGGCACTTTGAGGTTATGGACACCGAGAACACGATCGTCGATCCAGCAACACCAAAAACCTTGGCAACGGTCGGCGGAAGTGTCGACTTCCGCGATGTTTCTTTTCGATACGCAGACTCAACTGAAGACACCTTAAAAGGCTTGAACCTCAGCATTCGAGCTGGCGAGAAAATGGCCCTTGTTGGCGTCACCGGTTGCGGTAAAAGTACTCTCTTGCAACTGGCACCGCGGCTCTACGACGTCACTGGCGGCTCCATTGCCGTGGACGGCGTGGACATCCGCGACTTGCCCCTGCATGAGCTGCGCCGGATTGTCTCAGTCGCCTTCGAAGACACCATTTTGTTTTCATCTTCGGTTCGGGACAATGTGCTGCTGGGCCTTGATTGCGAACATTCTGATGAGCTGCTGGATCAGGCCTTAGAAACCGCCCAGGCACACTTTGCCTACTCGCTTCCCGACGGCGTTGAAACCCTGATCGGCGAAGAAGGCTTGAGTCTTTCTGGCGGACAACGGCAACGAATTGCCTTCGCCAGGGTAATCGCTGCCAAGCCCGCGGTGTTGGTGCTAGACGATCCGCTCTCCGCGTTGGACGTTCGAACGGAAGAACTCGTGGAAGCGCGACTCCGCGTGGTGCTTGCTTCTACCACCACCTTGATCGTGGCGCATCGACCCTCAACAGTGGCGCTAGCGGACAGGGTTGCTCTGATGGAAAACGGCATCGTGAGCGCGGTTGGCACCCACGCTGAGTTGCTAGCGAGCAATGCGCACTACCGCTACGTGCTGGCCAGCCTCAGCGAAGAGCCCAAGGACCTGGACAGCGAGTTAGAAGACGACTTAGACGACGATTTGGAAGGGATTTCCCGATGAGCATCGGCACCGCTGACGGAGACCGGGTCAAACTCAACCAGGCCGATTCGAAGATTGTCCGCAAGCGTTCACTGCGGTTGCTTGGCTCGTTGATTCGGCCGGTTCAACCTGACAATTGTCCTAGTGGTCTTATCCCAAGCCACCCGAGTTGCCGGGCCACTGCTGATTGCTTTCGGCATTGACCATGCGCTGCCTTCGCTGCGCGATGGTAATCCTTGGCAGCTAGTGATCACAGGTGGCGGCTATTTACTTGCCGCGGTTTTGACTGCCTGGATGACCGCCGGGTAGGTCCGGACGACGGCGCAGCTCAGCCAGGCAATGCTGCTCGACTTGCGCCGACGGGTCTTCCGACACACGCAACAATTGAGTTTGGAGTTCCACGAAAAATACACTTCCGGTCGCATCATTTCGCGGCAAACTTCAGATCTGGAGGCGTTGCGCGAACTGTTAGATTCGGGTGTTTCCTCCCTAGCTTCTGGCGCGGTATTCCTGGTTCTGACGGCGATCAGCATCTTCGCGCTCGATTGGCAGACCGGAGTAGTCATCCTGTTTGCCGCGGTTCCCGTGACCTTGCTCTTCCGCTGGTACCAGAAACGCTCACAAGTTGCCTTCCGTGCCTCGCGAGTGGTCTCGGCCAAGCTCATTGTGCATTTCATTGAGACCATGACCGGAATCCGTGCGGTCAAAGCATTCCGTCGGGAAAAGACCAATGGCACCAGATACGACGAACTCTCCGAGGATTACCGCAAAGTAACGCTAAAATCGATCAACTTGGTGGGGATCTTTCAACCAGGGCTGATTCTTATTGGCAACGTCACGGTCGCGGTAGTTTTATTGCTTGGCGGTTTCCGCGTGCTGAGCGGTGGTCTTGCGGTTGGCGCGCTACTTGCCTTGATCTTGGCGACCAAACGGTTCTTTTCCCCCGTGGATCAGATGGCGATGTTTTATACGTCTTTCCAATCAGCACAAGCCGCTTTGGAAAAGGTCTCCGGCTTACTGGAAGAGGTGCCCACCGTCCGGCCGCCGAAGAATCCGATTCCGCTCCCAAACCCGCGGGGCGAGTTGGTCTTTCGGGGCGTGGAATTCGGCTACGGCGCCGGCCCGCTAGTGATGCCACATCTTGACTTGACCATCCCGTCCGGCCAAACGGTCGCCGTCGTCGGCCAAACTGGTGCTGGAAAATCGACGCTAGCAAAGCTGGTGGCCAGATTTTATGACGTCACGGCCGGTTCATTAACGCTCGACTGCGTGCCGCTCAAAGAGCTCTCCTCGGAAGATCTACGCCGAGCGATTGTGATGGTAACCCAAGAGGCATTTTTGTTCAGCGGATCGGTCGCGGAAAACATAGCACTGGGCAAGCCATCAGCCAGCCGAGCTGAAATTGAAACGGCGGCCCGAGAGGTTGGCGCACACGACTTCATCATGGAGTTACCCGAAGGCTACGACACCGATGTTAATAAGCGCGGCGGTCGAGTGTCTGCTGGGCAACGCCAGCTGATTTCTTTTGCCCGCGCGTTTTTAGCTGCCCCTGCAGTGCTCATTCTGGACGAAGCAACCGCTTCTTTGGACATCCCTTCCGAACTCGTTGTCCAGCAGGGGCTCAAAAAGTTGCTCGGCTCAGTGGCTGGTTCTTCGCGTACGGCAATCATCATCGCGCACCGGTTGTCTACGGTGGAGATTGCCGACCGAGTTTTGGTAGTGCACGACGGCAAAGTGGTTGAGGATGGTACGCCAGCTCAGCTGATTTCCGACGGCGGAAGATTCGCTGCGCTACACGGAGCTTGGCAGGAGTCGCTCGTTTCGGGCTGAGCCCGGATCAAACCACTTGGGTTTGGGTACTAGGGCTAAGTCGGCTATTCTTGAGAAGTTGCTTTGCCGCTTTGGGTGGCGAAGCATCGGGGTGTGGCGCAGCTTGGTAGCGCGCGTCGTTCGGGACGACGAGGCCGCAGGTTCAAATCCTGTCACCCCGACCAACACTGTTTTTCTTAGGCGAACCGCATGAGAAACAGCAGAATCTAAAAAGGGAGTTTCAGTCCACGGACTGAAACTCCCTTTTTGTTGGCAAGGTGAACTAGGAGTGTTTAGCTCCCCGCCCGCGTCGGATGGCTAGCAGCAACACCAAGCCGACGATGAGTAAGAGTATCCCTAGCAATATTGGCAATGCTGGGCTAGCACCGGTATTGGCCAAATCTGAAGATGCATCCGCAGAAACTGAAGTATCAGCGGACGGCCCTGTTTCTGGGTGAGCGGACTCGCCCGACGGCACCGTTGGAGTGGGAGTTACTGCCGGTAACGACGCTTCGCTCACCTGAACCGTTACGTTGGTACTCAAGATCATCGCACCCGTGCCGTCAAAGATATTGAGCACACCTTCTTGGAGACCCGAGTTATTGAAGCTCTGCTTCAAAGTTACGATTTGTCCCATTCCTTGTGGCTGTATTTCGGCAGTATTTTTGCTGCCATTTTTCCAGACAACCTCCGCTCGGGCACCGGTCAAAAGCGACGGTTTGGCGTCGATTGTTGCGACCTGCGCGGTAAGAGATTTATTCACCTCGGCGCTCAACGGCGGCACGTTGGCAATGGTTGGCACACTAGTGCAAGGACTCTTTGGCCGCGCCGTAGCAGAGGTCTCCCAAGCGCTGTCCGAGTCAGTTCCGAGGGTGAATTTCAGGTCTCCGCCAGCTTTAAGCTCACTCCAGTTGAGGTGGCTTCGATCAATGGACTGGCCACCGAGGTTAAGCGCGTCAATGAACTGAAGCTTGTCCGTTTTTGCTGTTGGCGCACTCAAGGTAAGCACCTTGCCTTCTGGCAATTTCAAGGTTGCTGAGCTAAACGATGGCGCACTGAGCAAGAAATCTCCGGTGCCAAACATGCCGGGGTAAATGCCTAGCGCCGCGAAGACATACCAGGATGACATGGCCCCTAAGTCATCGTTACCGGTTACACCACTTGGTTTGTTGACAAACAAAGATTGCGCAGCGCTGGACACTGCCGATGCTTTGGCTGGTTGGCCGACGTAGTCATAAAGCCACGGCGTATGTGTATCCGGTTCATTATTCGGATTGAACCGGAAGGAATTGTCATAGTTCAGTGCACCGATAACCCAGGATTTACGCGCAGTCCCTTCCGGATCTTTCATGATTCCCGGCAGGTCGAAAAAGGCGTCCAGCCGGGAGACGGTCTTCGCATCTCCGCCCTGCGCTTTAATGAGCCCCGGCATGTCTTGCATAGTCAGCCATTGGTACTGCCAAGGAGTGCCTTCTTGGCAGCCAACATTTGCCGACGTCGGGTCCCCCTGACCCCAGCTGCCATCCACGTTCCGCACGCGAGGGAATCCGGTCTCGCCTTGAGAACTGAGCTGAGGATCCCAAACATTAGCCCAGTTGCCACCTCGCTCGCGAAGGGCCTGTGCATTCGGAGTGTCACCTTGGCCTTGTGCAACGAGCGCAACAGAGCAGTCCGCCAAGGCATATTCCATAGTTGCCGAACCAGGGAAGGCTCGATCATCGTCTTGACCCTTTTTGTTATAGGCCGCATCCGCTGGAATATATCCTTTTTCGAGATAGCTAGTGTTCCCTGCCCAGCCAGGGAATTGCGAATCCTCAGGCGGCGTTCCATCCACATTCTTGAGCATCACCTGATACGCCGTCGCGGCATCGAAGGTTACCGCTTTGTTCGTCAGCGTGTCGGCGGCTTTGAGCCAACCGCTAGCCTTGTCGAAAGCTCCGTACTGAATCGCCCCGGTGTGTCCGGAGACTTTCTTGTTTGAGAGGATCAGGACATGGCAGGGAAAACTACGACACGGTATCCGCAGGAGTTGAAGGATCGTACGGTGCGCATGGTTGCGGAGATGGAGGGTGCATCTTCGGAGTGGGCGGCGATGCAAAAAGTTGCCCAGCTTTTGGGTGTGGGTGTGCCGGAAACGGTGCGTAAATGGGTCCGGCAAGCCGAGATCGATGTTGGTACTAGAACTGGAACAACGAGCACGGAATCGGCCGAGCTGAAACGGTTACGGCGTGAGAACGCTGAGCTGAAACGGGCGAACGCGATCCTTCGGAGTGCTTCAGCTTTTTTCGCGGTCGAACTCGACCGCCACAACACTGATCGTGAAATACATCAAGGACCATGCCGGTCACCGCGAGAATAATGGATTGCGGTGGGGTGTCGAGTCGATCTGCCAGGTGCTTACTGGGACGGGGTGAAGACCACCCCGTCCACGTACTACGAATGGGTGGATAAAACACGATCTCACCGAGAACAACGTGATGAGGTGCTCAAGCCCGTGATCCAGAAGGTGTATGCCGCTAATTACGGGGTTTACGGCACCAGGAAAGTCTGGTTGGCGATGAACCGTGAAGGTGTGCCGGTGGCCAGGTGCACGGTAGAACGGCTCATGGGGTTACTTGGCATACAGGGTGCGGTCCGTGGCAAGGTCAAACGCACCACGATCAAAGACTCGAAGGCAGCCCGAGCGAAGGACTTGGTCCGCCGTGATTTCACACCAACGGCACCGGATCGGCTATGGGTAGATGATTTCACCTATGTTTCGACCTGGTCCGGGTGGGTCTATGTTGCCTTCGTGATCGATGCTTACTCTCGGAGGATCCTGGGCTGGTCAGCGAGTGCTTCTATGAACACCGTGCTAGTGCTCAACGCAGTTAATCAGGCAATCTGGAGTCGTGAACGGGCCGGGGCTGAGATTTCCGGGGTGATTCATCATCACGATGCCGGGGCTCAATACGCCTCCTTGGCCTTCACCGAACGCCTGGCCCAGGCCGGTATCCGCCCCTCGATCGGTTCTGTGGGTGATAGTTACGACAACGCCTTGGCGGAAACCATCAACGGGCTTTATAAGACCGAGCTGATCAAACCAGGCAAGCCCTGGCGGACTCTAGAAGAAGTCGAAATCGGCACTGCTGAATGGGCCGATTGGTACAACCACCGAAGGCTCTACACAGTACTGCGGAGACATCCCACCAGTAGAGCTAGAAAACCACTACTACAATCACTACCAGAGCACGGCAGCCGCCGACAGGCTCATCGTCTGAGAAACCCTCCGGACACACCGGAGCGATTCAAGTAGACATCGCCGGATCCGGAAGCAACACCGCATACCCTCGGGCTGCCATGATCATTGGATTCCAGCGCCAGGACCAGCTATTCCATGAGCCCAACGGCCCGCCGTGCACCCACAGCAACATTGGGTGCGGTGCTTTGCCTTCTTTCGGCAAAACTAACCATGCGCGAACTTCGGCTCCGTCGGCCGCCGTCGTGCTGATTTCTTCGATCCGGCCAGGAAGTTCGGGACGGGCCACGGGGCCGAGCAACGCCGAGACCTCTCCCGACTGCAAATCGATGCGAACCGCTTCGGCCGGAAAGGCGTAGGAACTCCGCAAGGCGTAGAGCGTATTACCGTCTGGCGAAACCAAGACATTCGAATAGGAAGCGTCGTCAGTGCTGATCTGCGTAACGTCACCAGAGCTTATGTCGATCAAGAAGATTGGCGAACGACCCCTATGGTCCGCGGTAACCACCAGGCGCTCTCCCCGCGGTAACCAAGCCTGCGGAGCCGCCCAGTGATCCCACTCTGCCACCAGTTGCTTCATGTTGCCGGTGCTGAAATCAAACAACCAGAGCGTCAGCTCCATCGCCTGCGCCGGGTCAGTGATTGATTCCCTAGTCACCACCATCTGCGAATTGTCTGGGCTGATCGGTCCGGGCGTGAATCGTGCATCAGGCTCGTCGATCAGCACACTACGTTCGCCAGTGTCGAGGTCTATCCGCTCCAAGCGTGTGTAATTATCTGCCTTTGCAACCGGGCGGAATACGCCGACGACGGCGAAACTTCCATCCGGGCTCAATTCAGTTCCAGCCCCGCACAAGCCGACGCCGATCTCCTCGGTCACGAGCCGAAGCTTCGTGGCCCTGACATCTACCGTTCCAGAGACTTGCGGCTCATCTTCCAGCACAAAAAGCCTGGGTTGGTCGGGTCCGAGGTCGTGATCCCAGTGGCGAACCGGGTAACCAGAATGCAGTATCGCGGAAATCTTGTGTTCTTTGCGTGCTTTTCGCTTCCGCATCGGCTTCCTCATCCGCCGCGCCGGGCAGCACACTTGCGTTCAGCAGGATTCGCGCAGAACTAGTGTTCGCGGTGAATCCGTTCATGCCGCCTTCGCGAACGTGCAGCAATCGCGCTTCTCCGGCCTCACCGGGCAATTCCCAAAGCGCGCCAATTGACTCTTCGCTATCCGCCTCGGGATCGGGGCGGGCCGAGGTAAAGAGCAACCGACCATCTTGGCTGAATGCTGCCGAGCTCTCACCTTTAGCGCTGCGGGTGAGCCTGCGAGCTGGCGTAACTCCTTGCGGGTCAATCTCCCAGAGTGCGTTGCGATACGCGGTACTTTTCGAATCCAGGCTGGCAACTGTGGTCACCAATCGCCGGCCATCTGCGCTGAGCGTCAACCCGCTTAGTCGGGGAATCGCGATGTATCGGTTCAGATCGTGGAAGGGGCTTTCGGTGGGGCAGCGCTCTTGATGGGCTCAGAAGTAACCATCAAAGTTTACCACAAGACCGGCATAAGCACTCCCCTTCCGCCGAGTGTCGACTTGTGGCTGGTTTCCTGGAAGAAAACCAGCCACAAGTCGACACTCGGCGGAAGTTAGAAGCGAAGATGGTTAGTGCATTCCGCGTAGGTCTAGCGCCAGGCTGGTTTCGCCGTCCGCGGTTAGACGGACTGGGATGCCCCAGTCCTGTTGATACAGATGGCAGGCCGCGTGGTCGGGAATTTCACCACCAGGCTCACCATCGCAAGCTGCCGCTCTGGCCGTGATGTGCAGAATGCCCTCCGGAATTTTACCATTGAGCGTGAGGGTCCGGTTCAAGCCAATCGATGTCCCGCCGCCGTCAAGGAGTAGCTCCGGCGGTGTGGAAGCAATCTTCAGCTGAGTTGGATCACCCCAACGGTCATCGAGTTTCTTTCCGGTAGGCGCACTGAATCGCACCGCCAAGGAAAATCGCCTGCAGCGACGTTGATTGCCGGTCGCTGAGTCTGGGCAGACCCCTCATCCACCTGCAGCGCTTCCTTGGGCAGAGCAACGCGGCTGAGCTGGTGCCGGTTTGCTTCTACGACAATCAACAAATCGCCGTCGAGAACCACATCGGAAGGCTCGGCTAGATCGCGTGCCAGCGTACTCACGGTCTTCGACGCCGGATCGTAACGGCGCACAGCACCGTTATAGGTATCCGCTATTGCGACGGAGCCATCTGGCAGCGCTGCAACGCCTAGCGGGTGTTGCAATCGGGCCGCTGAGGCGTCGCCATCTTGGAATCCAAAGTCGAACAGCCCTTCGCCAACCGCAGTCTCCACCCGATTCACGCGGCCGTCCGTAACCCGCAAAACGCGTAGCGCCGAAGTTTCCGAAGCGGCGACCCAAATATCGCCATTCGCGTCCACGGCCAGGCCGGATGACTGGGCGAACCAAGCCTGATCAGCAGCGCCGTCGAGCAGACCCTCCAAGCCGGTGCCGGCCAAAATACTTACCGTCTGCGCCGCCGGGTCGAAGCCGAAAATTTGGTGGGTGCCGGCCATCGCGATCACTACCTGGCCAAGGGTCTCCGAGTAGGTGACATCCCACGGCGAGGAGAGTGCGATCGTGAGCGGATCGCCGCTGAGCACGCCAGAGGTGCCCTCGCCGTCGTCATTTACTGTGTTAGGGCCGGCATCGAGCAACCGCTGCACACCATTTCCGGCCAAGGTTCGCACTGAGCCATCAGTCAAGGAAATCCCGCGCAGACGATGGTTGACCGAGTCCGCTACGACGACGTCGTAACCCAGCTGGGCGGCCAAAACTTCCGGCAGCAGCACTAAGCCTTGCGGCTCGTTGAACCGAGCCATTTGCGCAGCACCATCGGCAAAACCCTTAGTGCCAGTGCCGAAGGCGCGCACCACGGTCTCCAGGTCGGCTTCCAACTCCACCAAACGATGATGACCGGTATCCGAGACCAGGAAATTCCTATTCCGCAGCGGTGCAACCTTGCCCGGGAAACGCAAGGTGCCAGCGCGCGGTTCCGGCGCTACATAAGGACCGTCACCGCGGTGCAAGGTGCCTTTCGCTTCGTGGATTGCGATCAGTTCCGGGATGAATGACTCCAGGCCGGCCGCATGACCTTCACCAGAAAGATTCGCCACAATATAGCCCTCTGGGTCAATGACCACCAGAGTCGGCCAAGCCCGCGCGCCATAGGCCTACCAGGTCACCAATTCCGGATCGTCCAGAACGGGATGTTGGATCTCATAACGTTCGACGGCGGCCGCGAGCGCCACTGGATCGGCTTCGTGCTCGAATTTAGGCGAATGCACGCCAACCGTTACGAGAACATCGGCGTATTTCTGCTCCAGCGGGCGCAACTCGTCCAAGACGTGCAGGCAATTGATACAGCAGAATGTCCAGAAATCTAGCAGCACAATTTTGCCGCGCAGAGCCTGCAGATCCAGACTCTGGCCACCGGTGTTGAGCCAACCCCGACCAACCAGTTCCGAGGCCCGAATTCTGGGCGCACTTTGCGTCGTCACGGCAGCGTTCCCTGCGGTCATTATTTTCCTGCCTTTGGCTGGTCGTGGTCAGAATCGCGTTTCGCGAGCCGAGCGAACATGTCGTTATAAGCATTGAGATCGGCGTTGTTATTCCGGTCGGCGGCGCGATCGGTACGTTTACTCTCGCGCGTATCGGAGCGAGACCACAGCACAGCGACGCCGATTGCCACCAGAACGGTAGGAATCTCACCAATCCCCCAGGCAACGACACCACCCATTTGCTGGTCTGCAATGGCTGACAGACCCCACGGTCGGCCAAAATTGCCGAAGTAGGAAGCCTGCAGCAGGGTTGTGGAGGACATGATGGCGACGCCGAAGAAGGCGTGAAATGCCATGGTCGCCAAAAGCAGTAACAGCCGCAATGGATAGGGCGCCCGGCGGGGTACTGGATCGATGCCGATCAAGGACAACACAAAGAGATAGCCGGTGATGGTGAAATGCAGATTCATCAACTCGTGGCCAATGTGGTCTCGCAAGGCGTAGCCAAAAATCGGCGAGTAATAAAACAGCACGATGCTGCCAGCAAAGTTGGCCGCGGCGAACAAAGGATTCGTCACTAAGGCGGAGAACTTTGAGTGCACCACGACCAGGATCCATTCGCGAATGCCCCTGCTGCCATCAGCGCGCGGCGGCAACGCCTTGAGCGCCAGGCTGACCGGCGCACCGAGCACCATGAAAATCGGCACCACCATTGTGAGCGCCATATGGTCCACCATATGCGCGCTGAAAAGGATTCGGCCGTAAACGCTGGGGCCGCCCGAGGTGATGTAGACCAGCGCGATCATGCCTACTGTCCACGATATGGTGCGCAGTACCGGCCAGCTGTCGCCACGGCGTCGAATCTTTCGCACCGCGAGGAAGTACGCTACCGCAGTACCCACGGCGAAGGTGAGCCAAAGCCAGTCAATCCGCCACTCACTAATCCAGCGAATCGGCGTCAGTTCCGGCGGCAATGGGTAGCCGGAGAGAATTTCAGCGGGCGGCGTGCTGGGCGCGTAGCTAGTGGGTTGCGGCGGCGCGGAGCGGCTCAGGCCAACGGCAATGCCACTGGTTGCCGCCATAATGAGAAGTTCGACGGCGATGAGCTGCCACAGCACTCGTTTGGTGCTCTTTTTGCCCTTCTCTAGCTGCGGGATAATCCACTGCCGATGCATGAAGCCAATCACGCCGAGCACCAAGGTTGCCGCGGTTTTGATCAGGATCAATTGACCGTATGGCGAGTTGAAAAGGACGTCCCAACTGGTGACGCGGATGGATGCATTCACCACACCAGAGGCGAAAACGATCGTGAATCCGAATAATGCCAACGAGGAAAAGCGTTTGAGGACTTTTGCTGTTAAAGCTTCGGGTACTGAAAGTTTGGGCGAAACCACGGTAAGCGCCGTAATGCCGCCGAACCAGATCGCCACTCCAACAATGTGCAGGAGGAGTGAATTGACCGCGCCTTCATGGTCCGCTGCAGAGGCCGAGTGGCCGATTAACGCCTGCGGCACCATACCGATGACGGCCAGGATGAGGGTCAGCCCCAGGCCAGTGAGTGAGCGAATGCCAAAGCACAAAGTGCTGACGACGGCGGCAAAGATAAAGATTGCCAGCCATGCCCGGCCGGAATCAATGTCAGTCATGAAGTAGACCAAGCCGCTGGTGAAGTCGGGGCTGCCAGAGACGGAGAGACCAGATTGATCGAGGTAGGTCAGAATCAGTACCGCGATTGCGGCAACGGTCCACACAACGGCTGCCACCGAGGCCAGCGCCATTGCCCGAGCGAACGCTGGGTGCTCGTCCTTATTGGTGCTGCTACTGGAACGGCCTTTGGCGATTTTGTCTTTAGGCAGGATTACTACGGCGAAAATTAGCGCACCGACGACGGCCGCGATGGCAATGTTGTGCACGGCGAGCGCTGCGGGCAATCCCCAACGCACAAGTGGTCCGGGGTCAAGCAGAGTAGGTGCGGCAACTGCGCCACCAAAGAGCAATTCCGCAGAAAGTCCAAGCGCAAGCGCTAATCCGGCAAACAACAACCACGGGTTTCGGACGCCTTCGGCAGCGCTGGCTGGACTGGTTTGTTTGGATACGGCAACTGGCACCCCTCTATTGTCCGGCACTGGGTGCGCTCGCGGCTAATTTCCGCTCTGCGAGGATCACGCCGGACGTCTGCGTCCATTCACGTTTCAGATAGCTAGACAACATTTCGTTAGCCAGAACGCAGGTTGTCTAGCTAACGCGAAGCCGTCTAGCTATCCGAAACGGCTGGGCGCGGAAACAGCTGAGGGCGGCTCCCCTAAGTGAGAACCGCCCTCAGCTGAAGCGAATCGAAGTAAAATTACTTCTTTTTGGCCGGAGCCTTCTTCGCGGGAGCCTTCTTGGCAACAGCAACAGCAGCCTTCAGCTTGGAACCAGCGGTCAGCTTGACGCTGTGGCCAGCGGCAATCTGGATGGTCTCGCCAGTCTGCGGGTTGCGGCCGGTGCGGGCAGCGCGGTCGGTACGCTCAACGGCGAGCCAGCCCGGGATGGTGATCTTCTCGCCAGCGGCGACGGAGCTCTCGAAGGTCGAGAACAGCGCGTCGAGCACGTTGTTCACGGCAGCCTGGCTGGTTTCAGCCTTGGCAGCAACTTCAGCGACGAGCTCACTACGGTTCTTAGCCATGTATGTCCTCCTGGACCTCGGATCGAGCTAAAACACGGGGTGCGTTCTAACCACTGTTCGAAAACATACCAGCTAGACCCGTATTGGCCAGCAAAATCGCCGAGATTTCCGCGGAATTTGGCGGTTTTCCCCATGTTTTCCACAGTTTTTGGTCATAATTTCGCTCAGAGAGTAGCGAATGCTTCGGGCGCGGCGGGTCTTGACAGGCTCCTGCCTGCGGAGTTGAGTCGGTCTAGACCAACCGCTCAACCGGCCATTCACTTTCAAGAATCGGAAAAATCATGGAATACACCCACCTTGGCCGTAGCGGCCTCAAAGTCTCACGTCTTGTCCTGGGCACCATGAACTTTGGCCCCGTTACGAGCGAAGAAGACAGCCACCAAATCATGGCAAGTGCCCTCGACGCCGGAAGCAACTTTTTTGACACCGCGAATGTCTACGGCTGGGACAAAAAGGGCAGCACGGAGAGCATCATTGGCAACTGGTTCGCAGCCTCCGGTAAACGTGAAGATGTGGTTCTGGCGACCAAGGTCTATGGCTCAATGGGCGAAGGACCTAACTCAGAAGGCCTGTCTGCGAAACATATTCGTCGGCAAGTTGAGGCTTCGCTCAAGCGGCTGCAAACCGATTACATTGACCTTTACCAATTTCACCACGTGCAGCGAGACACCCCATGGGACGAGATCTGGCAGGCGATGGATGTGCTGGTCCAACAAGGCAAAGTGCTTTACATTGGCTCTTCCAACTTTGCCGGCTGGCATATTGCGCAGGCCAGTGAAGCTGCCAAATCTCGGCACTTCTTGGGGCTGGTCAGCGAACAGTCAATTTACAACTTGATGAATCGAAATATTGAGCTTGAGGTACTGCCCGCGGCGCGAAGTTATGGGCTGGGCGTGATTCCTTGGTCGCCCTTGGCTGGCGGCTTACTGGGTGGCGTGCTGCAAAAAGGTAAGACGGCGGTCCGCGGCACCGATGATTACCGGAAAGGTCTACTTGCCGCCAACCGGGACAAAATCAAAGCCTTTGAAGCATTCAGCAAAGAGCTAGGGCATCATCCGGCCAACGTTGGGCTAGCTTGGCGGCTGGCCCAGGACGGCGTAACCGGTCCAATCGTCGGACCGCGGACGGTGGATCAGCTCAAGGGCTCGCTGGATGCGCTGAAGATCCGTTTCAAAAAGGCAGATTTAGCCAAGCTCGACGAGATTTTCCCTGGACCCGGCGGCCCGGCGCCTGAAGCGTACGCCTGGTAGCCGCGAGATGCCTAAGGTCAAGTGGCTGAAGCAGCCAGAAGAACAGGATTACCTGGCAGCGGCGAACTATCTGTCGCTGCTAGCCGGCGACGGCGAGGTTGCCGACGTCGTCAAGCAATTGCGGGCGGCTCCGGTGACTTTCCAGAAGGCTAAAGACATCCTGCGCGCTTCCGGATTGACATTGCTCGCTAGGGATAACGCACACGTTGCCTCCGATCTGCACAAGATCGAGGCGGGCAAGCAGCTCTCGCCGGTGTTGTTGGTCCGCGGCGATCTGGCTGCTGGACGGTACGCGCAGATCGCCGATGGCTATCATCGGGTCTGTGCAAGCTATCTGACCGATGAGAACACTGACATTCCGGTAAAAATCGCAGCGCTGCCCAGCGCGACGGGCACTGATTGACCATGTTGAGTTTCCCCACGCTTTCACTCGTCGTGCTCGTGGGGCTACTCGGACCGTTGCTTGCGGTGCCGCCGCGGTGGCGGCTGCCAGTGGTGCTTGGCGAGCTCTTAGCCGGTATCGCGATCGGCCAGACCGGTTTCCAATGGGTTGATGCTGGCGATAGCACTTTCACCTTTCTTGCCGACGTCGACTTTGCCTTGATCATGTTCGTTGCCGGCACGCACGTCCCGGTGCGCGACGCCAAAATCCGCGAGGCGCTAGGGCAGGGCGCGTTGCGGGTATTGGCGACGGCGGTGCTGGCGGCTGCGCTAGGCATCGGCGTCGCGCTGTTGTTCGGCATCGCGCACGCGCCGCTTTATGTGGTGCTGATCGCTTCGGCGGCGGCGGCGCTCGTGTTGCCGATTGTTGAGTCTTTGGGGTTGAGCGGGCCAAAAGTCTTAGTGATGACGGCGCAAGTTGCTATTGCTGATACGGCAGCGATTATTGCGCTGCCGCTGGCGATCGATCCCGCGAATGCTGGCAGAGCGGCGCTGGGCGCGCTGGCTATTGCCGCCTGCGCCGTCGCACTCTTTTCTTGCTCCGTGAGGTGGAACGACGTGGGCTTCGTCAGCAATTACATGAAGTTTCCGAGCGACGCGGCTTCGCGCTGGAGTTGAGAATCCAGTTAGCTATCTTGTTCGCGCTGGCTGCGTTGTCGACGCTGAACCACGTTTCGATTATGTTGGCCGGATTTTCGTTCGGCCTGGTGGTCTCCGCGGTGGGTGAGCCGAGGCGACTGGCCAAACAACTTTTCGCGGTGGCTGAAGGCTTTCTGGGTCCACTGTTTTTTGTCTGGCTTGGTGCCTCGCTCAATCTGCGTGAGCTGGCTACAAACCCGGCGATGATTCTGCTGGGCGTGGTGCTGGGTGTGGCCGCGTTGCTTGCGCATCTGGCGATGCGACCGCTGGGGCAACCATTTCCGCTTGGCGCGCTTTCCGCTGCCCAGCTGGGAGTCCCGGTTGCCGCTGCCACGATTGGCACGCAGTCGCATTTGCTCATGCCGGGCGAAGCTAGTGCGCTGATTCTCGGCGCGATAGTCAAGATTGCTGGCATGGCGTTCGCGGGTTCGCACACGACGAAGGCCATTGCTCCGGTGAAGTAAATTGATTCTATTTGTCCAGTAACTCTCATCTTCAAGCATCATGTGCTAGTCTCCGAGGCAAATATTCGTGCTGAACATTTGTGCTGAACAAGGGGCGGTTATGGGCGAGGTTTCACGACGAAAAGTTATTGCCGGTATTACGGGCGTTGCCGCGGTGGGGGCGCTGTCCTGGGCTGGCGCCGCGCCGGCCACGGCGTCGCAGCCCTGCCAGCAGGATGGTAAGGTTCTGGCGCTCAACGCCTGGTACGGCGGCAAAGGTGTTGCCGCGGTGGCGTAGACATGATTGCCAACGTGATCAAGGAATCCGGAGCGTCGCTCGTCTTCATTCCGGAGGCCAAGGAGACGACGCCGGAGATCGCGGCGAAGCTGACCGCGCTGGGCGTGGAATTCCATCAGACAATCACCGGGGACACTGCGATTCTGTCTTCCTACCCGATCAGCGAGGCCACCCAGTTCCCGTTCATGACCAAAGCTGTGGTGACCGTTGGATCGATTGAGGTTGCTGCTTATGCTGCGCACCTGGAGTACCGCTGGTATGCCACCTACTTGCCGCGCGGTTACGGGGCTGGCGTGCCGTCGGGAGAGTTTTCCGAGTACGGCTGGGACAAGATTCCTGGCGGCGCGGTTACCGACGCAGCTGCCGTCAATCGCGTCAATGAGGCCTCCGGACGACCGGCTGAAATCGCTGGTTTTATCGCCGACGCGCGGAAGGAACGACGGCGTGGCCGGGTTGTGATTATGGGCGGCGACTTCAATGAGCCGTCAACTTTGGATTGGACTAGGCGCACGGCACAGCTCTTCGATCACCACGGTGTGGTGCTCAAATGGGGATCAACCCAAGCTTTACGCGAGGCAGGCTTTGTAGATGCTTATCGGAAGCAGCATCCGAATCCGGTTTCACACCCGGGGTTCACCTGGCCTGCAAGTAACCCGAATGCGCCGGTCAGCAAGCTCACGTGGGCACCGGAGGCTGATGAGCGAGACCGGATCGACTACGTTTTCCATTATCCTGATTCCCGGCTGCGGCTTGTTGACACGCAGGTTGTGGGCCCGAAGGGGTCGATAGTGCGCAATGAACGCGTAGATGAGACGTCGCAGGACTCCTTCGTTTTGACTGATTCGCCGTGGCCGACGGATCACAAAGGCGTGCTGGCTAGTTACTTGGTGCGGGGCTAACGGCTCGGCGAAACCGCAACCATCTGCACTTCCAACTCGCTACCCACCATCACCGACCGAGTCTCCGTGATGGAAGGCCAACTGTACATTTGCTAGGTAAATGGACAAACGCGGCTCGAAATAAGCTACTTTCAAGACGATTTTGGGGCCGCTCCGGCTGAATCGCCCCGGTGTGTCCGGAGACTTTCTTGTTTGAGAGGATCAGGACATGGCAGGGAAAACTACGACACGGTATCCGCAGGAGTTGAAGGATCATACGGTGCGCATGGTGGCGGAGATGGAGGGTGCATCTTCGGAGTGGGCGGCGATGCAAAAAGTTGCCCAGCTTTTGGGTGTGGGTGTGCCGGAAACGGTGCGTAAATGGGTCCGGCAAGCCGAGATCGATGTTGGTACTAGAACTGGAACAACGAGCACGGAATCGGCCGAGCTGAAACGGTTACGGCGTGAGAACGCTGAGCTGAAACGGGCGAACGCGATCCTTCGGAGTGCTTCAGCTTTTTTCGCGGTCGAACTCGACCGCCATAACACTGATCGTGAAATACATCAAGGACCATGCCGGTCACCGCGAGAATAATGGATTGCGGTGGGGTGTCGAGTCGATCTGCCAGGTGCTTACTGGGACGGGGTGAAGACCACCCCGTCCACGTACTACGAATGGGTGGATAAAACACGATCTCACCGAGAACAACGTGATGAGGTGCTCAAGCCCGTGATCCAGAAGGTGTATGCCGCTAATTACGGGGTGCACGGCACCAGGAAAGTCTGGTTGGCGATGAACCGTGAAGGTGTGCCGGTGGCCAGGTGCACGGTAGAACGGCTCATGGGGTTACTTGGCATACAGGGTGCGGTCCGTGGCAAGGTCAAACGCACCACGATCAAAGACTCGAAGGCAGCCCGAGCGAAGGACTTGGTCCGCCGTGATTTCACACCAACGGCACCGGATCGGCTATGGGTAGATGATTTCACCTATGTTTCGACCTGGTCCGGGTGGGTCTATGTTGCCTTCGTGATCGATGCTTACTCTCGGAGGATCCTGGGCTGGTCAGCGAGTGCTTCTATGAACACCGTGCTAGTGCTCAACGCAGTTAATCAGGCAATCTGGAGTCGTGAACGGGCCGGGGCTGAGATTTCCGGGGTGATTCATCATCACGATGCCGGGGCTCAATACGCCTCCTTGGCCTTCACCGAACGCCTGGCCCAGGCCGGTATCCGCCCCTCGATCGGTTCTGTGGGTGATAGTTACGACAACGCCTTGGCGGAAACCATCAACGGGCTTTATAAGACCGAGCTGATCAAACCCGGCAAGCCCTGGCGGACTCTAGAAGAAGTCGAAATCGGCACCGCTGAATGGGCCGATTGGTACAACCACCGAAGGCTCTACCAGTACTGCGGAGACATCCCACCAGTAGAGCTAGAAAACCACTACTACAATCACTACCAGAGCACGGCAGCCGCCGACAGGCTCATCGTCTGAGAAACCCTCCGGACACACCGGAGCGATTCAGAGCGGGGCGATGCGGCGCGCAATCGAGAGAAATTGCTCAATATCGCGGCGCAGATCATCGCCGAAAATGGCATTGAAGGCCTCACGATGGACGAGCTAGCGCATCGGGCTTGCACGGGGAAAGGCACAATATTTCGCCGTTTTGGTAGCCGATCTGGCCTGCTTGACTCGTTGTTGAGTCATACCGAAGAGGACTTTCAACGATCTTTGATCTTCGGGCCGCCACCGTTTGGCCCTGGTGCACCCGCGCAGGAACGCCTTTTGGCTTACGGGCGCGCCGTGATTGATCGATTTGGCGTCAATGGAGAACTGCAACGAGCCGCAGATGCCGGTGGGTATCGCTTTAATACTCGAGTAGCATCCTTCCATCGAATGCACGTGACGATGTTGTTACGCGAATGCGGTGTGGGCGTCGACGAAGCCGGGTTGGCGCTAGTAATGCTCAGCGCTTTGCAGCCCAACCTACTGAACTACCAACGAAAAGAGGCCGGCATGAATGCCGACCATCAATTCGTATTATGGAGTTTTTTGGTCCAACGACTAGCTGGACCGGCTAACTAGACCAGCGCGTGCCAGTTCTCGGATAGCTCTAGGCCATGCGCCAAGGCGACCGAGCTGTTGGTCACCTTGCCGCCAGCCACGTTGAGGCCTGCCGCAAGCGCTGCATTGCTTTCCAGGGCAGCTTTTGCGCCCAAGTTTGCCAGCGCGACGGCGTAGCGCAGCGTGACGTTAGTCAGCGCGTACGTCGAGGTGTTAGGTACCGCACCAGGCATATTTGCTACGCAGTAGAACAGCGAATTGTGCACCGTGAAGGTCGGGTTTTCGTGCGTGGTGGGGTGGCTGTCTTCAAAGCAACCGCCCTGATCGACGGCGATGTCCACCAGAACTGAACCCGGCTTCATCCGTGCAACAAGTGCGTTAGTGACCAGCTTTGGTGCCTTTGCGCCGGGGATCAAGACCGAGCCAATGACCAGATCCGCGTCGAGAAGCGACTTCTCGATTTCCAAAGTGTTGGAAGCAATGGTCTTCAGGCGGCCCTGGTAAATCGCGTCGAGCTCGCGCAGACGATTGATATTGATGTCCAAGATGCTGACATCTGCACCCAAGCCAAGCGCCATTGCGGCAGCATTGGTGCCAGCAACACCAGCGCCGAGTACAACAACCTTGGCTGGACGAACTCCGGGCACGCCGCCCAGCAGCACACCTTTACCGCCAGCGGGCGCCGTCAGCGACTGTGCGCCAACCTGTACGGAAAGACGACCTGCGACCTCGGACATCGGAGCGAGCAGCGGCAGTGCGCGGCCTTCCTGGACAGTTTCGTAGGCGATCGCCGTGACGCCGGACTTGACCAATTCTGCAGTCAACTCTGGTTCTGCTGCGAGGTGCAAGTAGGTGAAGAGGACAAGGCCTTCGCGGAAGCGGTGGTACTCGGCAGCGACGGGTTCTTTGACCTTCATGACCATGTCTGAGCGGGTCCAGAGATCATCAGCGGATTCAACCAGCTGGGCTCCGGCAACTGCATACTCGTCGTCGCTGATGGATGAGCCAACGCCTGCGCCACGTTCGATCAGAACGGTGTGGCCATGACTAATAAATTCGTGCACGCCGGAGGCAGCGATTGCCACCCGGAATTCGTTATTTTTGATTTCCTTGGGGACACCGATGATCATGGTAAAACTCCGTTGTGAGTGCGATCTATAACCCTTTAACTTTAGGACCGAATGTGAGCTGGCGGACAGATGATCTTTTCTTGTAGTCGAGTGAAACCTTGATATTGCGCTGACTTTTCGGTCAAGTTGTTCGACATATGTCGAGCTGTAGTGCGTCAAGTATCGTATCCTGTCGATATGCCTCAGCACAGTTTGCGTAGTCACGATGTCGAAGGCCTGGTCGAGGAAGTTGCCATGGCTTTGGGCCGCGGCTTGTCGTTGGAAAATGTTGACGGTCTGCTCCTGGCTTACAGCTCAAATCAACCGCATGCAGATAAGGTCCGAATCAACTTTTTGTTGAGTAAACAGGTACCCGCTGACGTCAGCGCTTGGCAGCTTTCGCGTGGAATCGCCGTCGCTGTTCGCCCGGTTGCCTTGCCGGCAAACGAACAACTCGGTATGTTCGGCAGGGTATGTGTGCCGTTGTTGGTTCGCGGATACCGAGTTGGTTACCTTTGGGTCCAACAAGACGAGACGGAGGACTCGGCAACCGGAATCCTGGCGCAGCTTCCTGGCGTGCGCAATCAACTGGATCTTCTAGCCTCATTACTGCTCGATTCCAATACCGCTGAATCCGAGCACCGTCGAGGTCGCGAACAGGAATTCCTGGCCGCTTGTAACGGTGATGTGGCAGCCTTAGGCGGGATTTCTAGCTGGAAGGAAGTACATAATCGCGGCCCCTGGCAATTGATCTGCGCCGTTGATGTTTCTGAAGATTCGATATTAGCTTCAGATGATTTGATTGCAGCGACTCTGACGCACCGGAGTGCGGCTTTGCAAGCCACCATTGGTCTGGACGCGGCTCTATTTGCTGCTGGAACTGGCACGCACGCCGTGATGTTGTTTCGTGACTCTGTGGGGCGTGCCAATCATGCGGCCGCTTTAGTGCGGTATCAGCTTGAACTTGGCAAGCGCTTGGGGCGGTCCTCGACCAGAATGGTTTTTGGCATTAGCGAGCCGTTCTCGAATCTTTCCTTACTCGCCAAATCGTATCTGCAATCGAAAATTGCGGCTCAAGCTGGTGCGGTAGATCCGGGTCTTGGAGAACTGGTTGATTGTCATTCCGTAGGTTTCTATCAGTTGCTGGCAAGCGGTACTTGGGGCCGAATGAGCTCGGTTTACTACCGTCAACTCAATCAAAGCGATCGAAACGCGGAGCTGATGCCGGTACTTGAACTGCTCTATGACAATAACGGCTCTGTCCAGGACGTGGCCGATCGGCTGCATTTACATCGCAGTTCGATTTATAACCGACTGGCGCGAATCAAAAGCTTGCTTGGTGCTGACCCGCTGAACGGCTTGGTGCGGTTAGAACTTCATGGCGCGATCAAAGCCGAACGGTGGGCGCGGCGGCCTAGATTGTGACCGCTGCCAAGCTCTGGTGATTGTGGGCTGTGGTTATCGACGGCGCTTGCCTACTCAATTAGGGTTGAAGCAGTTTCGGACGCTGCATCCACTGATTGCTGAATTGAGGATTTTCATGGCCAATTTTGCTGATTACCAGTTAGGGATCTACCTTGCTGGCACGCAGGGCAGAAAGCCCGCCTTGCCAATTTCGAGCGTTGAGCTGGAAGCCGCGGCCCACAGCGAACTCGGCGCGGAGATACTGGGGTATGTAGCTGGCGGCGCTGGCGATGAGCAAACCCAGCGAGCGAATACCGAGGCTTTCGCGAACTGGGGCCTGATGCCGCGGATGCTGAGGGGCGCGGAAAAACGGGATTTGTCGATTGAACTATTTGGCCACCGTTACCCGAGCCCAAATTTTCCTTTGCCCAGTTGGCGTACTCGGCGTCTGCCGTGCCGACGGCGATCTAGAGACCGCGAGGGCAGCGGCAATCACCAGGGTGCCGATGTTTGCCTCGACTCTTTCAGCTGCACCGCTGGAACAGGTGCGGCAAGCTCAAGGCGGCACCCCTTGCTTTTTCCAGCTGTACCCGCCGAACGATCGTGAGCTGACCGAGAATTTAGTCAAACGGGCTGAGCTAGCCGGATTTACTGGAATCGTGGTGACCGTTGATACCTGGGTAAACGGTTGGCGTCCTAGGGACCTAGCCAATGCGTATTTGCCGATGCTCCGTGGACTTTGCCTAGAAAATTATCGAACTGACCCACGGTTTCAGCAACTGGTCAACGCTCAACCAGGGGCACCGAACATGCCGCTGAGCTCACCTGGGCCGGGATCTTCGGCAAACCAACGCTGAGCTGGGGAGATATCTCCGCGATACGTGCGATGACCGATTTACCGTTGTTGATCAAGGGGATCTGCTCGGCCGAGGATGCCCGGCAAGCCGCAGATTTCGGTGCTGACGGCATCGTGTGTTCTAACCACGGCGGCAGGCAGGCCAATGGCGGCTTACCGGCGCTGTAATGTCTGCCCGACGTCGTCGATGCCACCGATTTTCCGGTGTTATTCGATTCAGGTGTGCGTACCGGTACCGACGTGGTTAAGGCGCTGGTGCTTGGCGCGAAGGCGGTGGGAATCGGTAGACCTTATGTGTACGGGCTAACGCTGTCCGGTGCCGCTGGCGTGGAGCATGTTATTCGGAGCATCCTCGCCGAGGCCGATTTGCTGATGGCTGTGGATGGTTACGCGAGCATTGCTGAGCTGACTCGCGACGTGCTGCATCGAGTCGCTAAATGAGCGGCTCGCCAGCAATCCGGGCCGCCGTCGTCGGCTTTGGCCTAGCTGGAAGTGTCTTCCACGCCCCGGCCATCGCGGCCAATGCGGATTACAAACTAGTTTCGATTGTCACTGGGAATCCGCAACGGCGCAGCCAAGCAGAGCAGTCTTATCCAGGAGTCGCAATTGTTGACTCCTTTGAGCAGCTGCCGTTTTCGGATCTCGATTTGGTGGTTATCGGTACCCCACCAGATACCCATCTGCCGCTCGCACACGCGGCACTTGATGCGGGCCTGGCCGTCGTCGTAGATAAACCGTTTGCTCCCAGCAGCGCTGAGGCAATGGAGCTCGTCCAGCACGCCGAACGAGCGGGCGGATTGCTCACTGTGTATCAACATCGACGCTGGGACGGTGAAATTCAAACGTTGCAGGGCTTGTTGCGCAGCGGATCACTGGGCGAGGTGTTCCGATTCGAATCGGCAATGGAACGTTGGGCTCCACAAATCAGCAAGCCGTGGAAGGCTCAAGGTGGGCCGGGAACCGGAGTGTTATTTGACTTGGGTACGCATTTGATCGACCAGGCCTTGCAGCTCTTTGGGCCGGTACAGAAGGTGTACGGCGAGCTCAACGCGCGCCGAGCTGACGGGCACAGTGATGACGATGCCTTTGTGGCCCTGTTGCATGAGAACGGTGTTCGATCACATTTGACCATGAACCTTAGCTCGGCACGGATTGCGCCCCGGATGCGTTTGTTGGGCAGCCAGGCTGCCTATTTCAAGCAACACGGCGACCTGCAGGAGGCTCAAATTCAGGCGGGCGTTGGTCCGGGGCAAGATCAGTATGGGATTGATCCGCAGGAAAATGGGGGTTTTTTGGGCTTAGGAGATACGGCGCAACCGATTGAGACCGTCCGTGGGAATTATCCGCGATTTTATGAATTGCTAGCCGCGTCGATTAACGAGTCAGGGCCGCCACCGGTCGATCCTCTCGACGCGTTAGCGGCCCTGCGGATTATTGAACAGATCCGAACTCAGAACTCGTTTTAGAGCGCGGCAACTGCCTCTTCTTTAGCTGCTGAAGCTTCCTTTGGATCGGTGATCTTCTTCTTGGGCAAGAAGAAGGTGACCAGGAAGGCTACGCCAACCAAAACGGCCGCGCTGAGCATCACCAAGTCGATGGACTGGGCGAAGCCGTTGCGAATCGGTTCGGTGAGGGCTTTATTAGCGCTGCGCAGCCAGGAGGTGTCGTTCAAATTGCTGGCACCACCGTTCTGCGCGTTCTGAATGAAGTCCAAGAACCCTTTGTTGTCTGGGTTTTTCACAATTGCAGGATCTTTGAACATCGCGGCATAAGTAGGGTTCTTCATGGCATCGCCTAGGAGCGTGGCGATTTTGTCTTGCGCCGTGGCGAAGAGCATCGAGATGAACACTGCAGTACCCACGGTGCCACCCATTGAGCGGAAGAACGTTGCCGTAGAAGTAGCTACGCCCATGTCTTTCGGCGGTACAGCGAATTGCATCGACAGAGTGAGCGGCTGCATGCAGAAGCCCAGGCCCAGGCCGAAAGCAATCGCGATGCCGCCCGGTACGAGCAGCGAGGTGTCGACGCCCAGCAGCAGGCCCATTGCCAAAGCAGATGCGCCAAGAATCAAGGTGCCAAGGATCGGGAACACTCGATAAGTGCCAGTCCTGGAGATGACTTGACCGCTGGTGATTGAACCCACCAAAATACCGACGGTAAAGGTGATCATCAACAAACCAGCTTCAGTCGGCGTGAGGCCAGCAACAAGCTGCAAGTACATTGGCAGCATCGCGATAGCACCGAACATGCCAATGCCGATGATGAAGTTCAAAAGCGCTGAAACACCGAAAGCTGGGATCTTAAAGAACCGCAACGGGATCAGTGCCGAATCTCCAGCCATTCGTTCAGCCAGGATAAAGGCGATGATGCCAAGGACGCCTAGGCCATAGCAAAGGAACGATCCGCCTGAACTCCAGCCCCATTCACGGCCTTGTTCAGCCACGATAAGCAGAGGTACCAAGGCCAAGGTAATGCTGGCAGCCCCCCAATAATCGACCTTTTGGCGTGCGCCTTCCTTCTTTGGCAGATGGAGGAACATCCAAACCACCACGAGCGCCGCAAGGGCGATCGGGACGTTGATCAGAAAGACCCAACGCCAGCCTTCCAGCCATAAGATCTGCGAAGAACCGGCAAAGAATCCGCCAACTACTGGGCCCAGAACTGAGGAGATACCAAATACGGACATGAAGTAGCCCTGGTATTTGCCGCGGTCTTTCAGCGGAACAATGTCGCCGATGATGGCCAGGCCAAGGGACATCAAGCCACCAGCGCCAAGGCCCTGGATGCCACGAGCCACAGCAAGCTCACCAATGGAGTGGACAAAGCCGGCGTAAATTGACCCGGCTAAGAAGATTGAAATTGCGATGACGTAGAGCGGCCGACGACCGAAGATGTCGGAAAGCTTTCCGTACAGCGGCTTGCTTACCGTGGAGGTAATCAAGTAAGCCGTGGTGGCCCAGGCTTGGAGCGAGAGACCATTGAGGTCATTGGAAATGGTGTAGATGGAAATGGAAACAATGGTCTGGTCCAGTGCGGCGAGGAACATACCCAACAGCAGACCGACCAAAATGGTCATGATCTGGCGGTGACTGTATGCCTGGCCGGGTTCTGGAAGCCGTCTATTCTGGTTATTTGATGTCATCGTGTGTGACACGTCGTGCTCCGTAGTCTGAGCTCAGGGATGCCCCATGCATCCAAAAAAATAGTTGCTTTCGTGAAACGAGAATATCCCCGGACTGCGGAATTGTCGTTAATAAGTGGGTGATCTTCGCCGCATTGTGCGGGATCGAAGCAGAGCTGCGCCTAACGCGCAGCTTGCACCGGCGGCAGATCCCAGATCCATCCTGGACCCTTAGTGGTGCGTTGGGACAACATAAGCGATCCAGAAGCGATGGGCGAATCTAGCACCACTAAGCCGCGGATCTTCTGCCCAGAGGCGATCCTGGCCGGCAAGCCCAAGCCATTATCTAAGCAGGCATGCCCAGCCCTGGTGTCCAAAGTGCTAGTTACCGTTTTGCCGTCTGGGCCAATCAGATCGAATTCTTTAGGACTAACGCCAAAGAAGGGTTCTTGGGAGCTAGCGAGCGCTGCCCTGGTCTGGACCCAGAGCTCTACTGCAATGAAATGACCATTGCTAGGTTTGATGTCAGTGTCCGTTTGGCACTTGTAATCGACGGTGATTGAAGCGACCGAAAAATCGACAAGCCGTTGTTGCTTGTCGTCGGTAACTGTTACGCCGGCCAGTTCGCCGATCTGTTTCTCTAAGCTGCCTTGCGAGTCGTAGACGCCCGGCCGGATGGCCTCCGGCAAAGTGAAGTCACTATTTGGTGTGACCGGAGTGTTGTCAGTGCCCTGCCGATTTTTACTCGAGGGAGAGCTTTGGGCGCTTGGTGAACCTTGCGCATTAGCGCTCGACGACGGTCCACTGAGACTGCTTGGCCCGTTCGCTGGTGAACAACCAGTGGCAATCAACACGAGTGAAACCAGCATCAGGGCCGGCAATGCGGCGGCGCGGCGTAATGACAAGTTCACTCCTTCGGCATTGCATTCAGATGTGCCGCCCGGTTGCGGTAGCTAGTTCAAATATTCCGGAGGGTAGGCTAATTCCAGATTACCCGGCAATAGCAAACTTTGGGAGGCAGTCGATGGCGACAGAACAAGCTGGAGCGTCGGCTCCGCCGCCGCTGTCAGCGGCATTGGCGGAGCCGGTTGTTAAGGTCAAGCCGCTCTGGATTAGCTCGGTAGTGCTGGTCAACGTTGGCATAAACGCGGCGTTTTTTGGTCCGATTCAGGTACTTCTGGGTAATCAAGCGATCTCCTTCGATGAGAGGGACAAAGAGGCAATCTTGGCTCTGGTTACCGGCTGTGGAGCTGCTGTGTCTTTAGTAGCCAACCCACTTTTTGGTTCCTTCTCTGACCGAACGACCTCCCAATTTGGCAGGCGTGTGCCCTGGGTTTTGGCTGGCGCAATCACCGGCACTATCGCGTTACTGGGACTTTCAGTAGCCCCAAGCGTTGCCGTAATGGCGGCGCTGTGGTGCTTAGCGCAATTGGGTTGTAACGGGATGTTAGCGGCCATCACCGCCGCGATCCCGGATCGAGTTCCGGTATCGCAACGCGGCGTGGTTGGCGGTGTGGCCTCAATGGGCACGGTGATTGGCATCTTGCTGGGCGCCGGAATAGGTGCCGCGGCAGCCAAGAACTTCGCCCTCGGATACTGGCTTTGTGCTGCAGCGCTGCTGGCCGGCGTCGTACTTTATCTTTTGCGAAGTAACGACGAACAGTTGGGCAAAGCTGAGCGCGGTCCACTATCGCTAGTTGAGTTCTTCCGGGGATTCTGGATCAGCCCGCGAAAGTATCCAGATTTTGGCTGGGCCTGGCTAACTCGTTTCTTGGTTCAGTTTGGCGTCCAAATCTGCATTGTGTACTTGCTGTTTTTCTTGCGCGATAAGGTCGGGTACTCCGAGCCGGAATTTGGTGTGTTGATTCTTACCGGAATTTACGCCGTATTGACGATGATCACGGCTGGAATTGGCGGGGTCTGGACTGACCGGATCGGCAGGCGTAAGCCTTTCGTGCTGGCATCGGCAGCAATCATTGCGATGGCCGCTTTGACCTTGGCATTCTTCCCCAGCTGGCCCGGCGCGTTGCTTGGCGCAGCCATATTGGGTGTTGGCAACGGCACCTTTCTCGCTGTTGATCTCGCCTTGTTGACGCAGGTGCTGCCTGCCGCCGTGAGCCGCGGCAAGGACTTAGGTGTGATCAACGTGGCTAATTCATTGCCGCAGGTTCTCACCGCGCCAACCGCTTTCGTTTTCGTCAAAATGCTGGGCGGCTACGTGAGTCTTTATGTGATCGCTGCCGTCATTGGCTTGCTTGGTGCGTTTTTCGTCCTGAAAATTCAGAGCGTGCGCTGACCAGGCTGGGCTGCCCCTGCGCGTAATCCTTGAGCTGGTAACCGTTGACCGCGGCGTCGAAAGCGGCGTTTGCTGCCGCCAATTTAGCCGCATTTTCCTTGCTATCTGCCGAAGACGCATATTTATCGGCATTGGTCAGGATCAAGGCTTGGTTCTTGCTCACCCATTCACGCAACTCAGATTCATAGGCAACAAACGCGTCCTGATGAGCGTTATGTTTGGCTAGCTCGCCGGCTAGTACGAATGCGCCCACGAGTGCCACTGAGGTGCCTTGTCCAGAGAGCGGTGAGGGGCAATAAGCGGCGTCGCCAACTAAAGCGATTCGCCCGCGGTGCCAACGGTCCAGATGAATCTGACCGACGGAGTCGAAATAGAAGTCGGAAGCTTCTTCCATCGCATCAAGTATTTCTGGAATGACCCAACCGAGCTTGCTGAAGGCGGCCCGGACTAGCGATTTCTGCTGATCAGTATTTCGGTAATCAAAATCATCTGGAAGTTGCCCACCAAAGCCAAGCATCGCGCGGACCGCGCTATTGCCGCGCGCGCTGTAAAAGATTCCCATGGTGCCAGCCTCTGGATCGGCCGGGTCAAAAAGCTGCTGGATGACCTGCCAATGATCCAAATTGAGCACATTTGGCGTCGAAAAGATGCCCAAGTGGGTGTGCAGTGGGGTGAAGAACTCAGCCCCCGGGCCAAAGGTTAGCGAACGGGTCCGTGAATGCAATCCGTCTGCGCCAATAACCAGGTCGAACTCCCGAATCAGGCCGCTTTCGAAGCTAACCGTGACGCCTTTTTCGTGTTCAGCAAGCGCACTGATTGAATCGCCAAAGATGTACTCGATGTCAGCCGAGGCGTCGAATATCAATTGGGCGAGTTCGTCACGCAGAATCTCGACGTCCGGGCTATCGCTTTCGCCGCCAGTGAGAGTGTGTTCGGAACTGCTCATGATCTCGTTGCCATCGGCGTCGACCATTGTCATGCCTCGCATGGCCGTCCGATGTTCGTAAAGGGCCGAGCGCAAACCCATCCGCGCCATGACCTCTAGCGCCGGGCCTCGTACGTCGATTGGTTGCCCGCCTTGCCGAAGGCCTCCGGGATTGCGTTCCACAACTGTGGGATTGAAGCCGGAGTGACGCAACCACCAGGCGAGAGTCGGGCCAGCTACGCTAGCGCCGGAGATCAAAATGTCCATGTCATCCTCCAAAAAAGTATTTGTGTATGACGTAAACATAATTGATTATGTGTACTTTGTAAACAGTTAAATTTTGACGTGTTTCTTCGCCTTCACCCTCCTCGGATGCATTTTCAGCTTGGGGTGGGCGTATATATCGCAAATTGACCATCCGCATGCTGAAGATGCATCCGAGGAGGGTGGAAACCGAAGAGAGCCAGGTGAACGGTCTAGATTGCGCCGAAAGGGATTCTGCTAAGGTCGTCCGGCAGATGCGATGCACCGTCGAACTTTGCCAGCGCTCGCTGCCAGACATCCGCGGGCGCATTAGCTGGCACTAGATGGTGCAACGCTAGGCTTTTAGCGCCGGCCGCTATGGCTAGATCGACGACGTCGGCTGCTCCGGTATGCGAGCGCAGGTGATGGGAGAGCGTGGCCTGCGCAACCGGGTTTGGTTTGTCGAAGCGTTCGCGCACCCAATCCAGATCGATTGCTTCATGGAGTAGGAGGTTGGTGCCCTGGGCTAAGGTAACCAGGTTGTCGCAGCGTGCGGTATCACCAGAAATTGTCACTGAGCCCTGCTCCGTATCGAAGCGCGAACGCGGGGGCCACCGGCGGATGCTCAACTAGGGCGGCGCTTACCGTGACAAGCTCGTCACGATAAACCACAAATGGCTCGTGTCGGGGTGCCGGATTTTGGTCCGGGTGAAAGCCAACAGATGCTGGAATCTGGATTTCGTTAGCGTGATAGATCTCGTCTGGACGGGCTCGTTGACTATCCAGAATCCGCTCATTGAAATCAGTCGCATTGGCGCGAACCAACAGGTCCAGCATCTCGGTGATGCCCGGCGTCGGATTCTCCGGTGCCACCATCCGCTGCGCGAGAGCTTAGGGGTAGCCGGTGTAGCCAGAGCGATTTCCGGGCCCGAAGATCTGAACAGGCACCCGGCACAACGCCATCTCATAGAGACTAAACATCAATAACGGCGCAAGGCCCGCCACATGGTCTGAATGCAGGTGGGTGATGAATACGCCGCGAAGTGCATTGAAATCTAGGCCGGCTCTTGCCAAGTTCCCGCCCGCGCCGTCACCGCAATCCACCAGGTAAACGGCATCGCCGACGACGGCGGTCGCGATTCCGGAGCGCGGAACGGCGCCTTCGGAATCACGCCACCATCGTGGTCCGCCTGCGGTGCCCAGCGTAACGACGTACGGCGCTGCTTTATTCACTGGCCGACGAACGCTGCTAACGCGGTCAGCTGTGCTGCCCGGCATTGCGGATTCAAATACATCATGTGCCCGGCCTCGTGATAGTGATGGCTGAAACGATCTCGAGCTTCATCGCTGATGTTCAGGTGCGCCCAAAAATACTCGGCGGCGAAGTGCGGCGTGGCGCCGTCGTGGTAGCCGTAGTCCACATGAACCCGCAGAGACGGGTTGTAGTTGAGCAACTTTTCCAGGTCCCCAGTTACTTCGATGGGGCGACCTTCAAAGGTTTTATAGCTCCAAGGCTGTACCCGGCCGGTGAGAATTTCGTAGGGCAGATCATTTTCATAGCCCAGCTCGGCCCGGATGTAGTGATTAACTGCTGCGGCGTATGGGCCGTTGATGGCGTTTAGCGAAGGGTCATCCCAGTTGATCGAGGCTTGACCGCGCAAATTTTTCTGCGTGAAACGGCCATCGATTCGGCCCACCGTGAGACCTTCTTCGCGGAGCAATTCGGCCGAGAATTCCGAGTAGTCCCAGCGTAAATTGCTGCGCCGAACAAAGCCTTCGCTCAAGGTGGTGACGGCAGCGAGCTTGGCCGCGACGTCGTCGTACTCTTCAGTGCTCAGCCTGGAACCTTGGCTCAATGCGTAACCAAAGTCCTTTGCCGCGAACTCCTCGGCCTCCTCAACGACCTCGGCGAGGCTCCGGTCGGGGTGCCGACCGTGGAAGTGCGCAATCGCGGCTTAAGTAGGTACGTGTAGCGCATACGGGGTGTCGCTACCGGGCTCAAAATCCAGCGTAGACATGTTCAGTACGGTGGAAATTAAGCCGAGCCCGTTGACCGCTAAACCGTAAGCATCGAAAAGCCGAGCGGCGACGGCGACGGCGCGCAGCGTGCCGTAGGACTCGCCAACCAAATACTTGGGCGAGAGCCAGCGGTTATTGCGCATGGTCCAGAGCCGGATGACTTCTGCTACTAAGTCGCGATCTTCAACAAAGGCGTGGAACTCGCCATCTTTGCCGCCCTTGACCACTCGAGAGAAGCCGGTACTCACGGGATAAATCATCACTAGATCTGCGTGTTTGAGGATGGTCTGCTCATTGTCGAGGAGTCCGTATGGTGCTGGCGTGAGTGCGCCGACGTCGCCGCTATCTACCAAACGGGGACCGAGGAGCCCCATGTGTAGCCAGACCGAGCTTGAGCCGGGCCCACCGTTGAGGGCGAAAACTACTGGGCGGTTCTCGCCCTCGACGGTGTATGAAGTAACGAAGATTTCTGCCTTTGCTTTGAGTCCTTTGTTCTTGCCGTCTTTACTTTCCTCTTTCCGCAACACCAAGCGGCCCGCCGTCGAGGTGTAGTGGAGGCCATTTCGCTCGTGTGCTCGAGTGACGAAGTCGTCACTGACTTCGGGTTCTTTCGATTCGGTGTCTGGGGAGGTCTTTTCGTCAGCCATGGTTCCGAGCCTATGCGTTTCTGCCCCGCGCCGGGATGCAATTTCAGCATAGGGATGCGGCAATTACGGCAAATGAAGCATCCGCATGCTGAAAATGTATCCGGGACGGCAGATTTTTGCTCTCTACTCCCCAGTAACATGGCCTCATGCACCTGTTACTGCGGACCATTTGGCACTTCTTCGTTTCCTCGCGTCAAGCTGCCGCGAGTTTATGGAGCCACACCTCGGTTCGAATGAGAGCCTGGCCTACTGATATCGACATCGCCGGGCACATCAACAACGGAATGTACTTCTCGCTGATGGACTTAGGGCGATTCGATCTGATGATGCGCTCGGGGATGTGGAAGACAATCCGGGCCAAAAAATGGACTCCGGTAATGAGTGCGGAGACAATATCCTTCCGCAAATCGATTGTGCTTTGGCAGAAGTACACGATGGAAACCCGAGTGCTGGGTTTTGATGAGAAGGCAATGTATTTTGAGCAGTGCTATGGTGGCCGACGGCGATGTTTACGTGCGTGCGTTCATGGCAATGCGGTTGGTGTCCAAGCGAGGGCCCGTGACGAATGAGGAGCTTTTCGCCGAAATTGGTGAGCCTCCGGCGGATCTCGTTTTGCACGAATGGATTCATACTTGGCGGGCCGACGTCGCATTGCCTGGCGCTCGGAAGCCTGCTCCCTTTAGCTGGAGTCGCTAGCGCGTAACATGGCGCTGTGACTACTGACCTAGGAAAATTCGATTTCAATTCGCCCACCGCGCAGACCTTGCGCACAAGGCAAGGGATTAAATGCAATTTTCATCCGGAGGATGTGCTGCCGCTCTGGATAGCCGAAATGGATTTTCCTACCGCACCAGTTATCGTCGCGGAACTACAACGCACTGTCCAGGAAGAGTCGTTTGGTTACACGCCACCTCGATAGGATGCCTTGGCAGAAGCGCTCGCAGAATTTAGCCGCGTCAGGTACGGCTGGAAATTTGAGCCGGAAGCCATGCGGATTCTGCCCGAGGTCCTTACTGGGGTTGAAGCGGCAATTGACGCCTTCAACCCATCAGGGAGCTCGGTAATTCTGCCAGTTCCGGCGTATATGCCGTTTTTCGGTTTGATCGAGTCCATGGGACGGCAACGAATCGAAGTTCCTTTTGTCAACGACGGCGGTCGCTGGATGTTGGACTTGGCCGCTGTGGAGGAAGCGCTGAAAGCTGGCGCCGGTACGTTGTTGCTGACCAATCCGCACAACCCCTTGGGCAAGATGTTTGGCCACGCTGAGCTCAGTGCGATCTCGGAACTCGTGGCGCGATACAGTGCGCGGGTGGTAGCTGATGAGATCCACGCTCCCTTGATTTACGACGGCGTACACGTGCCGTACGCTTCCGTCGATGAGGCAGCTTCGGGCCATACTGCGACGTTGGTATCTACGTCGAAGGCTTGGAATCTTCCAGGGCTCTGTGCCGCCCAAGTGATTTTGGCCAGCGCAAAAGATCGGGCAGTGTGGGATTCCTGGACGCAGGAAGATACCCACGGAATCTCACCTTTGGGTGCTCGGGCCGCTACTGCCGCATACCGAGATGGCGGGCCATGGTTGGATGCGCTCCTGACTCAGCTGCGTGCCAACCGGGAGTTCTTGTTTCAGAGCCTTTCGGCGATTCCCGGCTTGAAAACGATTGCGCCGGAGGCTACATACCTTGCCTGGCTCGATTTCTCCGCGGTGGACCTTGGCGAGCATTACCGGCTTGGCGAGGGGCCGGCGTCGTACTTTTTACGCGAAGCGAAAGTGGCTTTTGTGCCTGGCAACTCCTGCGGCGAAGCCAGCGCCGATTGTCTTCGGCTCAATTTTGGCACTACGCAGCCGATTTTGGCGCAGGCGGTTGAGGCTGTGCTGGCAGCATCACCGAGGTAATGCTGCCAGCACTGTGCTCAGTGCTTAGCTCGTAACTCGCTCCACGAATTTCGCGGTGCGTTCGGTTAGGGTGGCAATTTGGCTAGCCCGAGTGGTTTCCCAATCGGCGTGCCGTTGGCTTGGCTGCAGTTCAACCCGGACATTGCGTGAACAACGGAAATCCGAGCAGATAAGCGTGCCTACGGTATTGCCTTCGCGCCCCGCGTGCCCTGCCTTGCGTGCAACATAGAGATAAACATCCGTCTCGGCGCGCACGTCGCGGCAAAGGTCACAGATGATCTTTCGGATCTTTCCACTGCCGCCGTCGGGGGCGCGCAAAGCTATTCCGACCAAACCGGTATCAGCCGGAAATACCAAGTAGCCTCGCTGTGGCATTTTGGGGTCTCGCCAACCCAAGTAGTCGAGCTGTTCCCAATCCAATTCTGCAAAGTTAGCTGGAAAGTTGATGGCTTTGACTTCGCTGCGCGAGGCGTTGGTGAAGCTGTGACGGATTTCGTCGGTTGAAAAATTCTGCATGATAAAGACCCTGTCTTCGAAAAGTTTTGGGTGCAGGAACGTGCGCAAAAAAGGCACAGGGCATAGCAAAATTCCGACCTACACTAATTGCTCCGACTGAATTAGTTCAGAACGTCGAAGGCAGGGAGCTATGTCGGAAAGCTCAGTTGCACATCGACGCGGAGCCCGGCGCGAAGTAGGCCGAGTTGGCCGCCTCGCTTCCGATGGCTGCGAATCGCATACCGTTCCTTAGAAAACTTCACGGGATTACTACTTCAGGGTAGCATCCAGCTCATGATGCAATCTGCAGTTCTAATGACTTCTGCCGCTCAGCGGCCCTACGCAAGCAGTGCACCGTTGGAACTTATGGAGCTGGAAATTCCGCAGCCTCGTGCGGGTTAGGTGCTGGTGCGAATTGAGCAGGCGAGCCTGTGCCATTCAGATTTGTCGGTAGTCAACGGCTCCCGATTACGCCCACTGCCGATGGCTTTGGGGCACGAAGCGGCTGGCGTGATTTCCGCCCTTGGCGAGGGTGTTACCGATCTGAGTGTGGGTGACCAGGTGGTGATGGTTTTTGTGCCAGCTTGTGGAAGCTGCCGAGCTTGTGCGGCTGGAAGGCCGGCATTGTGCCACCGTGGCGCAGAGACCAATGGCAGCGGGGACTTGCTGCACGGCACACCGATGCGGGGGCGCGGATCAATCACCACCTGGGCGTATACGCCTTTGCCGAGTAGGCTGTGGTCGCCCGCGAGTCGTTGGTGCCGGTGGACGCCGATGTGCCCGCCGACGTCGCCACGCTCTTTGGTTGCGCTGCGCTGACCGGCGTTGGCGCGGTGTTGAACACGGCGGACGTTCAGCCGGGGCAGTCAGTGATCGTGTTTGGTCTAGGCGCGGTTGGGTTGATGGCCGTGATGGCTGCCGCGCAAATCGAGGGAGTCACCGTCATCGCGGTGGATCCATTAGCCTCCAAACACGAGTTGGCACTGCGGTGCGGGGCCGATTTTGTTGCGGTCCCCGAGCAGGCCGCTGATTTGGTGGCAATGCATTTCGACGACGGCGCCGATGTTGCGATTGAAGCCGTTGGTAGCGCACGGGTGATGGAAGCGTTTTTGGCATTGCTAACGCGTGGCGGGGCTCTGGTTTCGGTGGGGTTGCCTCACCCGGATCAGCAATTGAGTGTCCAGGCGCTGCAGTTTGCGGGAACAGGAAAGCGGCTGCTGGGTTCCTATATGGGCGATGCTGTGCCGGCTAGGGACATCCCACGGTACGTGCAGCTTTGGCGCGACGGCAGGTTGCCAGTTGAGCTTTTGCACACCGATACCAAGCCGCTGAGCGCGATCAACGAAAGTTTGGATGCGCTGGCTGATGGCACGGTGGTGCGGAGATTGTTTGTGCCGGGGAGCTAGCTCGGTCTGATTCGGCGTAGCGTAGCCTCATGGAGCAAAACCGGCTGAAGCTGCAAATACCCCTGCGCTGGGGCGATATGGATGCCTATGGGCATATCAACAATGTCGAAATTGTGCGGATCCTCGAAGAAGCCCGCGTCCACGCTTTCGGCCAGCCAACGGGTACAGGAT
This sequence comes from Renibacterium salmoninarum ATCC 33209, assembly GCF_000018885.1. NCBI lineage: Bacteria > Bacillati > Actinomycetota > Actinomycetes > Micrococcales > Micrococcaceae > Renibacterium > Renibacterium salmoninarum. Next base: position 2,545,777 of record NC_010168.1, read on the forward strand.
TGCCCGGTAGCGAGGTGTCGATTCCGATTTTCAACGACCTGCCAGCCGGAGTACAGATCTTGGTGGTGGAGCATCGGATCAAATACCTAGCACCGTTGAATTACCGCAATATTCCGGCGAGGGTCGATTTGTGGGTTAGTTCGCTCAAGGGTGCCAGCATCACCTTGGCATATGCCATCTACGATCCCGCAGATGGCACTCGATGCGTTATCGCGGAGACAGTGCTCGCTTTCTTCGATTCTGTTGCGAGTCGGTTGTTGCGTGTTGAACCGGCCCACCGGGAACGACTTTCGGCGTTACTGGGTGAATCGAATTTCAACTGATTGGGCCTTGCGCAAAACTTCGCTTAACGACGTGGCCGGATTACCGGTCAGCTGCTGCACCTGATCGGTAACTGCTGCCATTTCGCCAGCTGCAATCGCGGTATAGGTGCTGACCCAGGCATCAACTTCCCATTGCGCGGCCTGGAAAACGGCCCGCGAAGCGTATGCCTCTGGGACAGTTTCATTGAGGAACCTTGTGGGTTTACCGGTTGATTCGGTAATGATCTGAGCAACTTCGGTAAGCGTTAGCGCTGCCGGGCCAGTCAGGTCATAGCTCTTATTCACATGAGCTCCGGGCGCTAAAAGTATTGCGCTCGCTACCGCCGCGACGTCGGAGCTGGTCACCCCAGCCACCCGACCGTCTGCCGCTGGGCCCCGGATGACGCCGTTGGCATCGGCGAAATCTGCCAGGAGATCCAAATAAAAGTTGTCACGGAGAAATGTCTACGACAGGCCAGCAGATTTGATGTGTTCTTCAGTGGCCCAGTGATCTCTGGCAAGCGTGAAAGTGGCATCGGCAGAAGCGCCAATAAACGAGGTGTAGACGATGTGTTTTACCCCGGCTGCGGTGGCGGCATCGACAAATGCCAGATGTTGCGCCAGCCGGTCTGGCGCCTCCGCCGCGGAAACCATGAAAAGCAGCTCGACGCCGTCCAGCGCTAACCGGTTCGCCTCGCTATCCGCGTACCCGGAGCTGGCGATCGCGCTTGCGCCCGCAAGCTTTGGCGCCCGGATGACATCCCGGACGACGAGTTTCAATTCTGCGCCGGCGGAACTCAGCGCGAGCCCGACCGCTCCACCAATGTTTCCCGTTGCACCAGTAATCGCGATTTTTGCGCTCATAATGTTCAGCATACTCGCCGGACATAGCCGGTTTTCAGATTGAAATGAAAGGATGCCGGTATGGCTGAGATGATTACTTTGAGCAACGGTATTGACGCATATTTAGCAACCCCGGTGGGCGAGGCCAAGGGGGCAATAATTGTCATTCACGAGATCTGGGGCTTAGTCCCGCACACCAAAGATGTGGCTGACCGATTCGCAGCCGCTGGCTACCTGGTGCTAGCACCAAGTCTGCTGGCGGAAACCGGTATCACCTCTGAGCGAGCCGCTGAATTCGAGCGCTTGCTCTTCGATCCAGATGCGGATCCCGAAGAAAAGAACAAGCAGCAGACGGCGTTCAGGGCTTTGCTAGCGCCCATCCGGTCGCCAGAACACGCGGCCAAGACCGCTGAACGAGTCCAGGTGTGCTTTGATTTTCTCACCGAAAAGGTCGGCGAAAAAGTGGCAATTGCGGGATTCTATTTTGGCGGCACCAGCGCCTTCTCGCTGGCGGTTCATGAGCCAAGGCTCAAAGCCGCAATTCCGTTTTACGGACACGCGGACTTCAGCGTCGCGGAGCTCAAAAACGTCAAAGCACCCATCCTCGCTTTCTATGGCGAGACTGACGAGGGGCTCACCACCGCGCTGCCAGAGCGGAGCGCAAAGATGAAAGAGGCCGACGTCGAATTTGAAGCTGTCGTTTACCCGAGCACCGGGCACGCATTCTTCAACGACTCAAACCCCTGGGCGTTTGACCAAAGCGCGTCAACCGATGCTTGGGCAAAGACTTTGGCTTTCCTGGCCGCAAATATCTAGCTGTCAATAATCTGTTGCAACAGACTTCCGTAGGTCTGCACGAAATCTTCGGATTCGACGTCGGCAAAAAGGTCCAAAGTGCGCATTCCGCTAGCCAGGCCCAAGAGCATCGCCATTACTGCTTCGGCATGTTGTTGGGCCTGGCTAGGCAGCCGCTCGCTAAGCCAAGCTAGATACTTTTGGCGAATCTCCTCACGGGCGGCATTCTTATCTGGCGCGTCGTGTACCCGCATTGGCGCCATCGTCCAAGGTTCAGGCTCACCGCGATCACGACGATCAGCTAAACGACGCACCAACTGAAAGCCCAGCGGTTCTGCCAAGGTGGAATCCGGATCTACGGGTGCGGTAGGCGCCGAGGCCGCGTACAACTGTGCTTTGCTGCCCATCACCTTCATCACCATGGCCGGCGAATACCCAGCCCTAGCAGCAACGTCTTTGATGGTTACAGCGGTATAGCCTTCTTCACCAAAGAGGTCCCTGGCGGCAGCGATGATTGTCTCGCGGGTGCTCACGAAGTCACCAGTTCAGCCAGCGGTAGATCTTCAAAGTCCACCACCAAAGATTGGCCAGTGAGCACTACCTGTCGAGCAACAGCCCGGGTGGCGCCGGTTGCCAGCACGGTCACAATATAGCGGCCGGTCTGTGGCAGCGGTAGCTCGTAATTTCCAGCCACGTCAGTCCGGGCTGAACCGAAAAATTCTCCGGTCGGTTTGGTGAGAGTGACCAGTGCTTCTTCAACTCGTCGGCCGCCAGAACGCACGGTACCGCTCAGACCGAATCGAACAGACAGCGTGATGACTCGACCCTGCTCGCCGGCAACAAACTCTGCGACTTCTGATGTTGGCGCCCAGCCTTCGGCGCTGGAGACCACCAAATAGCGACCCTCACCAGGCAGCGCCAGAGCGTAGCGGCCCTCATTATCAGCGCGTGACCAATCGGCGGGTTCGCCGTCCAGATCCAAGGCAGTCACTACCGCATTCCGGACTGGCTTTCCGGCCGGTCCTACAACGACGCCGCGCACCACCATCTCATTATCGGCTGCTAGCCGAGCGGGGGCGATTGAGGCAGACGCCGCAGGATCGGATTTTTGTGCATTGGTGACAATCCGAATGGCGCCGGTGGCCGTGGCGATTTCTTTCGCCGTTGGGATGAATACGTCAACCGTAATCGCCGCCAAAGCCGCGATTGAGGCCAGCCAGAACACCGTAGTGAACGCGCTCAGTGTGGGCAGCGTAACGGAGCCGTGCTGGGCAATAAAGGAGGTGAGGATCGCGGCAATGGCCGCGCTCGCCGTCGAAGTTCCCACCGCGCGAAGCAGCGAGTTGAGTCCATTGGCACTGCGCGCATGATCAGGGTTGGCATTGCCGCATAGGCAATTGCGGTGCCGATGCTAACGGTGGTGGCACCCAGGATGATCATCCAGACTTCGCCGGTGAGGAAGACTCGAGCAATATAAGCGCCGGCCAGAACGGCTGCACCAACAATGAGCGTGGTTTTCGCGCCGAATCTTTTGGTCAGGGCAGCGGAGATTGGTGCGAAGGCGACCATCGCTAAGCCGGAAGGCGCCATGCAAAGGCCAGCCACAGTGACCGCCAGCCCAAAGCCAAACCCGCTGATTTCCGGCAACTGCAATTGTTGCGTGGTGGCCAGCATACTGGCATACATCGAAAAGCCGACTAGCAAGGATGCCAGGTTGGTTAGTAGGACTGGGCGGCGGCTCGAGGTACGTAGATCCACCATGGGCTGGCTGACCCTGAGCTCGTAGGGGACCCAGGCAGCCCAAAAGACTACTGCGGTGATGAAAAATAGAATGACGGGCTCGCTGGACCAGCCCCAATTGTCGCCTTTGGAGATTGCCAGCAGCAGCGCGGTCAAGGCGACAGAAAGCAGCGCCGCGCCAAAGAAGTCAAAGCGGCCTTTGGCGCGAAGTTCGGATTCAGGGACTACCAACAACACTGCGATAATCAACAGCACGCTCACCACAGTGCTTAGCCAGAAAATGGCTTCCCAGCCGAGGCTTTCGTAAATCAAACCGGACAATGGCAGACCCAGAGCGCTACCGATGCCTAAAGTGGCGCTCATCAACGCCACTGCTGAAGCGACGCGTTCTTTGGGTAGTTCATCGCGCATAATCGAGATACCCACGGGGATGAGCGATGCGGCGAAACCTTGGAAGGCGCGGCCGACGACGAGCAGCGCACCCGCTCCTTGGCCAAATTCCCGCGCTCAAAAAGGGTGCATACGCTGCAGACATGTCCAAAACGCTCAACCTTGCCTGGGCCGTGAGCCTAGAGAAATTCGTGCCTGAGCTGGTCAAGGCCGTTGACGCAGCAGGCAAGAAGTAACAAGTGGTTGGCCTGGAGTGCCGAAAGGTCAGTGATGAGTGAGACGCTAACCGTCACCACTGCGGCACAGGCCGAGGCGGATCGCAAAACCAGCATGTCTCGACGAATGCTGGTACTGCTATTGCTTGCGGTTTGCCTAGTGGTAGTCGCCCTAGCCTCGGTGGCGGTGGGCGCGCGCGGGATCCCGCTGGGCACGGTTTTCGATGCTTTGACGCACTTTGACCAGCTGGGCAAACCGGGTGCAGATCCAAGCGGCGACTGGGCGGTAGTTCAGACGAGAATTCCGCGCACAATCGCAGGAATACTCGTCTGAGCCTGCTTAGGCCTGGCCGGGACAGCGATGCAAGGCGTGGCGCGAAACCCACTGGCAGACCCAGGAATTCTAGGCGTGAACGCTGGTGCGGCTCTCGCGGTGATAGCCGCCGTCGTGCTTTTTGGCACTACCACTCCATCGGGATATATCTGGTTCGCCTTTATTGGCGCGGCCGTAGCGGCCGTTTTGGTTTACGCCATCGCGAGTCTTGGTCGCGAGGGCGCGACGCCGGTCAAGCTCGCGCTCGCGGGTGCGGCACTTTCCGCTGGACTGGTGTCATTGCTGCAGGGTTTGTTGATTACCAATCAGGACGCACTGACAGCATTTCGCAATTGGCAAGTGGGCTCAGTGGCCGGCAAAGGCTGGGAACAGATTTTGCCGGTGCTGCCGTTCATGGTGGTGGGCATCGTGATCGTCATCTTTACTGGTCGTTGGCTCAACGGTTTGGCTTTGGGCGATGACCTAGCGCGAGGACTAGGCCAGAACCCGATGTTGGCGCGCGGTGTTTCGGCAATCGGCATTGTGCTGCTTTGCGGGGCGGCTACTGCTTTGGCGGGTCCGGTTGGCTTTATCGGGCTGGTAGTTCCGCACTTGTTGCGAGCCTTGATTGGTACCGACTACCGCTGGCTGCTGCCGTACTCAGTACTTCTTGCGCCGGTGATCTTAGTCTTGGCCGACGTCGTCGGACGGGTAATTCTGTTGCCGGGTGAAGTGGCTGCCGGAATCATCTCGGTCTTTGTCAGTGCGCCAGTCTTTATTTGGCTCGTGCGTAAGCGCAAGGCGGTGGCACTGTGACGCTATTGCAGAAATCAAATATCGCAAAGCTAGTGAACACAGCGGCTCTGCTCCGTGCGGTGCTTGGCTTGCTGGTTGGGGCGGCATTTGGCGTGTCCGGGGTAATCTTTCAGACCTTGCTACGTAATCCATTAGCAAGCCCGGACATTATTGGGATTTCTGGTGGAGCCAGCGCCACCGCGGTCGCTGCAATTGTGCTTTTTTCTGCCAGTGGTGTCACGGTTTCGGTGTTGGCCATTATCGGTGCGATTCTAATTGCCTTATTGATCAGTGCACTTGCTGGCCGCGATTCTGGTGGTCGCTTGATTTTGATTGGCATCGGCATTGCCGCAATGGCAGATGCTTTTGTCATTTTCATCATGCAACGAGCCGAGATCAACCGGGCTCAGGATGCCATGCTTTGGCTGACTGGCTCGCTCAATTCAGCCAATTTGGACCGAATCTCCGCTTTTGCTTATTGGCCTCATTATTGCTATTCCGTTCGTGCTGATTTTCACCGCCAAATTGGGTGGGTTGCAACTGGGCGATGACACTGCTGCCGGCTTGGGCATCGCCGTCGGGCGGACCCGCATGGGGCTGATCATTGTTGGTGTGGCTCTAGCCGCGCTAGCTACCGCGGCATCTGGGCCAATCGCCTTCGTTTCTTTCCTCGCTGAGCCGATTGCGCGCAGACTCCTGGGTGGTCGAGTTTCATTAATTGCCTCTGCTCTGGTGGGTGTTTCGATCGTGCTCGCTGCCGACTATGTTGCGGCCTACCTGATTCAGGGAACTAGCTTGCCGGTTGGTGTGGTGACCGGCGCTGCGGGCGCGCCCTTCCTTCTTTGGCTTTTGATCAGTAGCAACAAACAAGGATCGGCGAGCTGATGGCCGGATTGCCCCAACAAGACAAACAAGCAAAGAACCCTGATGAACTCTCGAAGGAGAAGCGGATGAGCACCGAGGCGAATTCTCACTCGGCTAGCCAAGCCGGGCCAACCCTGGCGGCCGAGGGCATATCGCTGGCTTACGGTGAACGGACCGTGGTCGATGGGCTCAGCGTCGAACTTCCGCAGGGGCAGGTGACGATGATTGTTGGCGCAAACGCCTTCGGTAAGTCCACCCTGTTGCGCGGATTGGCAAGATTGCTCAAGCCCGGTGCTGGCTCGGTATTGCTCGATGGCACTGACATTCACAAGTTGCCGGCCAAACAGGTAGCTCGGCGATTGGGGCTGCTACCCCAATCGCCCATAGCACCTGACGGCATTACCGTCTCAGAGCTGGTGGGCCGCGGCGGCTACCCGCATCAGGGCTGGTTCCGAAAATGGAGCAAAGAGGACGACGACGCCGTAGCTGAGGCGTTAGAGGCTACCGACACTTTGCAACTGGCAGAGCGTGGTGTGGACGAGCTATCGGGTGGTCAGCGTCAGCGAGTTTGGATTGCAATGGCGCTTGCCCAGCAGACTCCACTACTGCTTTTAGATGAGCCGACGACCTACTTGGATATGGCGCATCAGGTTGAAGTGCTTGATTTGGTTACCGAACTCAACCGGAGCCGGGGGACCACCGTGGCGATTGTTCTGCATGAACTCAACCTGGCAGCTAGGTACGGCGATCACCTTATTGCGATGAAAAATGGCGCAATTGCTGCGCAAGGTACACCTTCCAAAGTGTTGACCGAAGAGCTGGTTCGAGAAGTTTTTGGTTTGGAATCAGTGATCTTGCCGGATCCGGTGACCGGGGCACCCATGGTGGTGCCGTAAGGCCGCCAACACTCAAGAACTTTGCAGTCAGCACCAGATAACTTAGCGGCACTACCCCGTGAATCCGATGAATTTGAAGGAGTAGAAGCATGAGCACTGTTACTGAGACGATCCAACCGATGAAAGCCTTCAGCGTTAAGGTTGGAAAGGTCCAGGACTTGGGCCCGCACTTCAAACGGATTACCTTTCCTCCGAGGACCTGCGCGATTTCGGTTCTGATGCTTCGGGCCAGACGCTAGATTTGCGCATCAAAGTCATGGTGCCCTCGCCGGGGCACAACTTGCCGGACTTCCAAACCTTGATAGCTCAGCCAGATGCCTCGTGGTACCAAACGTGGCTTGCCATGGACCCGGCGACGCGCGGTTCCATGCGGACCTATACCGTGCGTGAAGCCCGCCCTGCTCAGGCCGAAGTGGACGTAGATTTTGTTCTGCATCCGCCAGTTGACGGCGGCCCAGCCGGGCCTGCGGCTAGCTGGGCGGCAGACGCTGTTATTGGTGACGAGCTGATTCTGATTGGTCCGAATGCGGCTGCCGGGCCTTGTCTTGGCATCGAGTTTAAGCCCGGGGCGTCGAAGCGACTCTTGTTGGTTGGCGATGAGACAGCGGTTCCGGCCATTGCGGCCATTTTAGATACTTTGGCTGCGGATGTGAGCGGGACCGCGATTTTAGAGGTGCCAGAATCGGCTGACTTTTTAGCGCTGAAGGCACCAGCCGGCGTCGAAATTAAATCGTTGGCTCGTGATCAAGCCGCGCACGGCGAGCTTTTAGGTGCTGCGGTACGTGCGGCATGTTTGCCGGGATCGCATGTGGCCAAGGTAGAGCTTGAGGACGTCAACGTAGATGAGGTGATCCTTTGGGAATCACCAGATCCCGAAAGCGACGGGTTATCCAGTGCGCTGTACGCCTGGATTGCCGGCGAAGCCGGTGTGATCAAAGAGTTGCGTCGCTATCTGGTCCGTGAAGTCGGAATGGATCGCAAACAAGTTGCCTTTATGGGATATTAGCGAACGGGAAAATCTGAAGATGTCTGAGCTTGATCTGTTTCGAAGCAGCTTTTCTCGGCGTCAAGGCTTTGCGCTAATGGGCGTAGCTGCCATCGGTTTGGGGCTAGCTTCTTGTTCCACTGGCACCGTGACCGACGCTGGAGCCTCCGCGGCATCCGATGTTGACGGTACTTTCCCCGTGACAATAAAGCATGCCTTGGGCGAGACCGTGATTGCCAAAGCGCCTAGCCGGGTAGCAACGATTTCCTGGACCAACGACGATATGGTCATGGCGCTGGGCGTAGTGCCAGTGGGGGTTCCAAAAGTAGCTTGGGGTGGTGATGCGCAAGGTCTGACGCCTTGGAAACAAGATGCGTTGGAGCAACTTGGCGCACCGTTGGGCAGCACAGCTGCGCCGGTGATCTATTCCGAGACCGATGGCTGGAATTTTACTGAGATTGCTAAGACCAGTCCTGAAGTAATCGTTGCGGCGTACTCGCAGCTGAGCCAAGAGGGATACGAAAAGCTTTCGAAAATTGCGCCGGTGGTTTTGTACCCCGAGGGTCAGGCCTACCAAATGCCATGGCGGGATTCGCTCCGACTTGTGGGTAAAGCCTTGGGCCGGAACGCCAAAGCAGAGCAGCTGATCAAAGATACTGATGCAATCATGACGGCTGAAAAGTCGAAGTTCCACAACTTGGCGGGAAAGACCTTCATCTGGAGCGGGGTAGACACGGCAACCACCGGGCAGATGTTCTTATGTACAACGGGTGACCCGCGTTCGCGTTTCCTGATGGAGCTGGGCCTCAAACCGGCCCCTGTTTTGCTCGACTGGCAAAAGGACGTCAAAGATTATTACTTTTCGTTCTCCACCGAAAAAGCCAATGAACTAGTCAGCGACATCATGTTCATCGACTTTTCTAGTGACTTCACCAAAGAGTCGCTTACCAAGGCCCCGCTGTTGAGCCAGATTCCGGCAGTCAAGCGTGATGCTCTGGTTGGCTTCGATGACAATACGCTGAGTTTGGCTATTGTGGCTTCTTCGCCGCTGTCGCTGAAATGGGCGGTGGATCTGGTTGTTTCGATGGCGGATAAGGCTGCTGCGAAGGCCTAAATTCAGCCCGCGGCCCGAATACCGGATTGCAGATGAGCTTGCAGCGGAAGTTGGTATTGCTTTCGGCCGGATGGAATTTAAACGCGTTCGACATTGCCTTTTCGACGGCGGCAGACCTTGCCGACAATCAGGCCGTGTTGAAAGCGCTTTGTCATCCGTGGCCCCCGCCCAATCGAATGCTGGTTGTAAATTCCGCAAAGTTTTACTCGAGGTGCACTCTACCGCTTGAGTCGCGGTTTGCTCTGGAGCATTGGGTATTTATGCCACATTCTGGACGAACGCATAGATCTGGAGCATTCCGAGGCTAAGCGGTAGTGCTCGTTATGGCCTGCCGAATGAGGGCAAAGTCATGCTCTGTGATTGGCACCACGCCTCGGCGCAACTGGTAGCCCCAATTGGCTTCTTGTGTGAACTCCAATTGGGGCTGCAGCTCGGCAAGTGACACGTCTGTGCTGAGGTCGTAGTGCACTTTGCGACGCCAAGGCTTAAAGTTTTCAACATCGCTTTGCCAAGGTTCGCCGTCGGCAATGCGGCCCACAGCGGTAAAAGCCTTGAGCGGCTCACCGTCCGGGTAGCTAGTCTTCGGCGAGTAATAGACCAAGCCGTCGCCTGGGCTCATCCGACGGATGCCTTGTGGCTTGCCATGGTTGGTCTGCACAATGCCAAATTCCACGCCTTGGCGAACATGCTGAGCGCTCACCACGGCCAGCCAAAAGTTGCTCATCAGATGATCCTTTCGTTGCAGTGAATGCCAAAATTAGGGGCGGAGCAGCACCTTGATAGCGCGACGCTCATCCATTGCTTTGTACGCTTCAGCAGCTTCGCTCAACGGCGGCTCTAAGTCGAAAACTTTGCCCGGTTTGATGGTGCCATTGAGAACTTCCGGCAGCAGCTCTGGAATGTAAGTATGTGCTGGTGCGATGCCGCCAGCCACGTGGATGTTGGTTTCAAATAGGTAGCGCAACGGTAGCGCTGATTCGCCAACGGGCACGCCCACATAGCCGAGGTGTCCGCCCGGACGCAGCACGTGCAGGGCCTGGTCCATCGATTCTTTGGTGCCCACGCACTCGAGCGCGCAATCTGCCAAGCCACCTAGGAGTTCCTTGATCTTGGCAATGCCTCCTTCGCCGCGTTCGGCGACGACGTCGGTCGCGCCGAATTCGACGGCAAGCTTCTGGCGATCCTCGTGCCGAGACATGATGATGATCCGCCCTGCACCGAGGCGCGCTGCGGCCAGCACCCCGGAAAGTCCGACGGCGCCGTCGCCCACCACAACGACCGTCTTGCCCGGCCCAACCTCGGCGGAAACTGCTGCGTGGTGGCCGGTGCACATGACGTCAGCGAGCGTGAGCAGGTGCGGGATGAGGTCATCGGAGGGCATTTCTGGCGTGGCGATCAAGGTGCCATCGGCGTAAGGCATCCGAACAAATTGGCTCTGTGCGCCGGTAACCGGCAAGCCGAATCCGTCGTCGCCACCAAAGCCGGTGCCGTGCTCGCACGCTTGGGTCCAGCAATTTTTACAGTTGACACAGGTGCCATCGCTGATCGCGAACGGCGAGATGACAAAATCACCGGGTTTGACGGTTTGGACGTCTGCACCAATTTCCTCAACTACGCTGACTAGCTCGTGGCCAATTCCGTGCGCCTCTTTGGTGGGCTTCACGCCACGGTAAGGCCATAGATCTGAGCCGCAAACGCAAGCGGCAACCACCCGGACGACGGCGTCGCTAGGGTTCAGGATGGTCGGTTGCGGCAGGTCCTCGACGCGAATGTCGCCGGGGGCATGGATGATGGTGGCAAGCACAGCTAGCTCCTCGAAATAACGTGAACGATACGTAAATAGTTACTCAAGACTACTTACCGGCCACGATACTCCCCGCCGCTGTACCTAGGATGAAGGTGTGGACTTTGCGAACCGGTACCTGGCCTTAGGCGACTCCTTTACCGAAGGGGTGGGCGATCATGCGCCGGATTTGCCCAATGGCGTTCGAGGTTGGGCAGACGTCGTTGCGGCGCAACTTGCTGAGCAAAACGGCGACTGGGGTTATGCGAACTTAGCGATCCGTGGCCGCAAAATGGGCCAAATTCTTGACGAGCAGCTGGCTCCAGCGCTGGCGATGAAACCAACTTTGGTCACGATTTACTCGGGCGTCAACGATCTGATGCGGCCCACGGTAGATATCGATGCGCTGATGGTTCGTTATGACGAGGCGATTGGTGCATTGGTTGCTGCTGGCGCGCAGGTGGCGATGTTCACTGGCTTCGATGCGAAAGTTTCTAAGATCTTTGCTCGGTTACGCGGCCGGACGGCGATCTATAACGAGCTGGTGCGGGAGATCTCAGATAAGCACGGCACGCTGTTGATCGATTTTTGGCGGTTCCGCGAGTTTGACGACTGGCGGATGTGGGCTGAAGACCGGATCCATATGTCCACTGCGGGGCATCAACGGATGGCGCAGCGAGTGCTTGGCGTGCTGGGTAAGCCCTCGACTTTAGCGGAACCGGCGTTACCAGTTTTTGCAGCAAAATCGACCTCGGAGCGACTCAAAGCGCAAGCCGAATGGACGTGTGACCACGTGGGGCCGTGGATCGGCCGACGAGTGCGCGGAGCTTCATCAGGAGATGAATTGGATCCACGCTGGCCAGAGTTACGGAATCCACTCAGCTAAGCCACTTTCCTAACTAGTGGCCGCGAACTGTCAGCACTGGGCAGTCCGCTTCCAGGATGATTTGTTGCGCCATTGAGCCCATTAAAGAGCTTCATGACGGGGGAGCGTTTCCGGGTAGAAAGCACAATTAGCTCGGCAGAATAACCTTCGGCCAGTTCCAAGACCTGTTCGGCCGTGTTGTCGCGTGCCAGCACTAACTCATACTCAATTCCAGCTGATTCGAGTGCTTCGGCAACTTCGCTTCGAGCTTCAGGTGAGGCGTAGACCGGCGTCGCACTGGCGTCGCCGCTCGCGACGATCTTCGCTTGCCGCCAGCGCGCCTGGCTGATCGCCTCGGCAATTGCTGCGGCGCCGTCGTCGCCCTTTACATGGACGAGGATGATGGTTGGCAATGTGTCTCTTTTCAACGCAGTTCCTTCCGAGAGATTCACGGCTTAGCGGCCGAACGGGATGACGCCGAAGAGAACGCCGACGGTGAGCATCGCGAGCGAGACGACCAATGCGCGCCAGAGCACTTTCTTGTGGTGATCGCCCAGATCCACGTTGGCTAGGGAGACGAGGAGCAGAATTGCTGGCACCAAAGGGCTCTGTAGGTGCACTGGTTGGCCGGTGATCGAGGCGCGAGCCATTTCTACCGGTTGGATCCCGTAGTTTTCGGCGGTCTTGCTGAGTATCGGCAAAATGCCGAGGTAGAAGGCATCATTGCTCATCAGGAAGGTTGCCGGAATGGAGATCAGGCCGGTGATTACTGCGGCGTAGGGCCCCATTGACGGCGGAATGATCTGCACAAGCCACTGGGACATGGCATCCACCATGCCGGTGCCGCTGAGCATGCCGGTCAAGACGCCGGCGGCCATTACCATCGCAACTACGGCGACCACAGACGGTGCGTGCGCAATCAGCTGCTTAGCCTGATCGCCAACCTTCGGGAAGTTGACTAGCAAGGCGATGGCGCTGCCAAGCATGAAGACGTAGGGCAGCGGAATGACGTCGATGACCAGCACGATCATCACGATGACGGTCAGCGCCAAGTTGAACCAAATGAGCTTGGGACGCAGTGTGGATCGGTTGGGGTCTAACACGGTATCTGCCATTGCCGAGTCGGCTAGATAAACTTTCGCTTTGACCAATTTGCCGGCACCACCGAGCGCCTTACCCAGGCCGCCACCGAAGGTTTTCTTGCTGAAGTTGTCGCCCTTGGCCGCGATGGTTTGGCCAGCTCCGGGTGCCCAGGTGATGGGGTCCAGGGCGCGCAGTCGATTGCGCTCGCTGATGCCCAGCAGCCAAGCGAATGCGAAGCAGATGATGAGTCCAACGATGAGGGACGGGATCATGGGCACGAAGATGTCAGTGGCTGGAACCTTTAGTGCGGTCGCGGCGCGGATCGTGGGGCCACCCCAGGCACGATGTTGAGTGTGCCGTTGGTTAGGCCGGCCACGCAGGTGAGGACTACTGGGCTAATGCCCAGTCTGAGATAAATCGGCAGCATCGCCGCCGTGGTGATGATGAAGGTAGTGGAGCCGTCGCCGTCCAGCGAGACTGCGCCAGAAAGAAGAGCGGTGCCAAGCACGACCTTGGCCGGGTCGTTGCCCAGTACCTTCAGAATGTAGCGCACTAACGGATCGAAAAGGCCGACGTCGATCATCAGGCCAAAGAAGATGATCGCGAACATCAGCAGTGCAGCTGTTGAGGCCATGCCACCGATTGATTTCATCACCATCTCGCCGATGTTGTGCTCTTTGGGACCCCAAAGCAGGCCGCCCGCGAAGAGCGCGAATACGGTGGGCACGATGATGAGTGCCAGGACCGGGGTCATTCGCTTGGTCATGATGAGCACCATGAAGACCAAAATCATCAAGAATCCGAGGATTACCAGCACGTTCTCTCCCATTGCGTCCGACGTCATTGTCAGGGCACGCTGCGATTCGCTGGCCCCCCTAAAAGAGGGTAAGACGTGTCTTAGCTCACAGTGTGGGTTTAGGGGAGCTGAGTGGCAATGTTCTCTTTAAGCGGAGTTTTGCGCATTGTGCTCACGTTGATCCGTATTCGATCTAGGTCAGAGGTGCTGAGTAGCTTGCTTTGCGTTTTTAGCTGGTCAGGTGTGCAGCCCCTTGCCGGGTCGAACACCTGACCAGCAAGACGATAGAGGGGAAAAGTTGCCAACTTTACGATATCTAAGAGTCAGGTAACCTTGCGCGTAGCTTGGCTTCAGTGGCGGCAATCATCAGCGCCATTGATGGCTCTACTGCACCGAGACCTTCCATCCTTCAATGTTGGTTGGTGCGTTGATGTTGTTTAGCGAGATATCTTCTTTTTGGCATTGATAGCTGTTTGCGCCAACCGCACCCTGCGGCCATATGCGTGTGTATTTCACGCCTGCAGCGTTGATGTTGTATGCCTGTACGCCGTAGTCGCCTTGCACGGTTTTACCTGCTATCCCTGGCAAGGGCTTTTCTTGATTCGTTTATCGATTAACTTCGGGACACTAGAGTTGCCTAGGATTCACTGACGATCGAATCGCTCAGAAGCGCGTTTTCCAATCAACCGTCAGGGTTGACTGGCTAGTACCTATTTTTGATTGAACGCATGGCGTTCTGGGATTGGCTATACCGTGGCGGGCACACGCATGGTCCTGGCTGCTATTGACTAGCTCGATAGCGTTCCTGTCCTCTTTGACCGCTATCCGATGCTCGGATAAGTCCCTAGGCAGCTCGGACAAAAACGGAGGTGGCGACTGGCTCATGAAGAGCGAGCCGCGCTCGCTGCCGATGTGCGCCATCTCAGTGCGGAGCGGTGGAGTACGCCGTTGTTGTCTGCTGGCTGGAGTGTGCACGGCGTGCTGGCGCATTTGATTGGTCTACAAGACCACAAGACCTGGCTTTGTTCGCGGAATTATTGCCGCGCGTTTCGACTTTGATCGCAATAGCCAGGCCGGCGTCGACCGGGAGCGCTATACCTATCCAACGCGAACTTTGACCGCGTTGGAAGTGGCGATTCCGCTAACTGCAACTCCGCCCGCGGATCCTGTCACTCGGTTGATTGAAGAAATTGCGCACGGTGAGGATATTCGTCGTCTGCTGGGTATCCACAGTGCTTATCCCCTTGAATCTGTGCTGCTCGCGCTGGGTTATTTAGTGAAGACATCGCAGAAGCTCGGCAGTAGAGTCGGTCTGCTTCTCTTTCCTTCCGGGCGAAAGTTGATCCGAGTGAGTTGTCCGGCGAGGGTGCAAATGATTTTCCGGCACGGTTGAGTGCGTAGCTAGTGTGCTGATTGGCTTTAACCCTCGCGATGCCGGTAAACTAGTGAGGCGCTAAGTGGCGTGGAACCCGGGCAATTGCTCCGATGGCTGTTTGAAGGCAGCGGTCGGTAGTGAGGGGCTCAAGTTGCACGGACCCGACGTCGGCCAAATCTGAGAAATCATTTTGTAGAGCTGGACGCTGCTTTGCGCTTAAACATACACATCAATGGAGGCAGATCATGGCAGCACATTGCCAGGTGACTGGAGCTGAGCCGGGCTTCGGGCATAGCATTTCGCACTCGCACCGCCGCAACAAGCGTCGGTTCGACCCGAACATTCAGAAGAAGCGCTACTGGGTACCGTCCCTGCGCCGTAATGTCACGCTGCAGGTTTCTGCACGTGGCATCAAGACCATCGACGTCCGCGGCATTGACGCAGTCGTCACCGAGATCCTTGCACGTGGGGTGAAGCTCTAATGGCTAAAGACAAGGACGTACGTCCGATCATCAAGCTCAAGAGCACGGCCGGCACCGGCCACACCTACGTGACTCGCAAGAACCGTCGTAACGACCCAGACCGTTTGGTTCTGAAGAAGTACGACCCCAGGATCCGTCAGCACGTCGAATTCCGAGAGGAGCGCTAAGACATGGCTAAGAAGTCAATGATCGCTAAGAACGACCAGCGCAAGGTCATCGTCGAGCGTTACGCCGAGAAGCGCCTTGCCTTGAAGAAGGCTTTGGTTAACCCGGAGTCGACCGACGAGCAGCGCGAAGAGGCCCGTTTGGGTCTGCAGAAGCTGCCCCGCAACGCCTCACCGATCCGTCTACGTAACCGCGACGCGATCGACGGACGCCCGCGCGGTACCCTCCAGAAGTTCGGCATCTCCCGTGTTCGCTTCCGCGACATGGCTCACCGTGGCGAATTGCCCGGTATCAAGAAGTCGAGCTGGTAAAAACTTCATTCACCGCTCAAACGCGGTGAACGCCTAAAGGGGCGGTGGTCTTCGGACCGCCGCCCCTTTTTGTTTCTCCGCTAATTTCGAAGAAAAGTTCAAACGGTACGCGTTCAAAGTCCATTTTCAAGCGCGGCAGACACCTCTACGCTCGAAGAATGCTCACCTCCAATGGCTACAGCCTGGACGAATCGCCGCAACGACTAGGCCTGCTGGACCCGGTTCCAGCCAGCGAAATGCGAGATTTCGATGCGCTGTGGCATCGAATACGCAACGATGGCTACCTTTATCTGAAAGGATTCTTGCCTAGTCAGGATGTGCAAGACTTCCGACACTACTACTTCAAATCATTAGCGGGCACTGGGCTGCACCGCGTCGGCACCGACCCGGGGCAAGGCATCTCCGCAGAGCAGAAGCCAGACCAAGCAGCATTGCGCAGGGTACTTTTCGATTCGATCGTTCCCGGCACTGAATATGCCGGGCTAACTGCTCACCCAAGAATCGTTGACTGGTTCAAGTGGTTTCTTGCCGACGACGTGCATCTGCATCGGCGCAAAATCATCAGACATACTCGCCCTGGTGATGCCGGAATTGGCACCGCGACGCAGGCGCACTATGACTTGGTGTACTTGCGTGAAGGCGCCGACAAAGTGCTTTCAATGTGGATTCCGCTGGGGGATTGTCCACGTAGCAGGGGTGGCTTGGTCTACTTAGAACAGAGCCACCGTTGGGTGCTGGCAGAAGAAGCGGCTGGAACCTTGCCGCAACCGGCCGCTTCAATCACGGCTGACTTGCCCGGTTTGGCGCAAAAGCATGATGCCCGGTGGCTGGCAGCGGATTATCAAGCCGGCGACGTCGTGGTGCACTCCGCCCATATGGTGCACGCGGCACTTGACAATGTGGATCCGGACGGTGTGATCAGGTTGAGCACCGATATTCGGTATCAGCGCAGCGGCGAGCCGATAGATTGGCGTTGGCAGAACGATTGGAACTGGGCAGACGGACTCTAGGCAGGAATCATGGGTGACTGGGCGCTTTATCGAACCCCAGATCCGGTGTTGCGTGACTCCGCGCTGGTCTGTCTGGGTGCCGGTGAGCAGTCGGGTGAATCGCCCCGGTGTGTCCGGAGACTTTCTTGTTTGAGAGGATCAGGACATGGCAGGGAAGACTACGACACGGTATCCGCAGGAGTTGAAGGATCGTACGGTGCGCATGGTGGCGGAGATGGAGGGTGCGTCTTCGGAGTGGGCGGCGATGCAAAAAGTTGCCCAGCTTTTGGGTGTGGGTGTGCCGGAAACGGTGCGTAAATGGGTCCGGCAAGCCGAGATCGATGTTGGTACTAGAACTGGAACAACGAGCACGGAATCGGCCGAGCTGAAACGGTTACGGCGTGAGAACGCTGAGCTGAAACGGGCGAACGCGATCCTTCGGAGTGCTTCAGCTTTTTTCGCGGTCGAACTCGACCGCCACAACACTGATCGTGAAATACATCAAGGACCATGCCGGTCACCGCGAGAATAATGGATTGCGGTGGGGTGTCGAGTCGATCTGCCAGGTGCTTACTGGGACGGGGTGAAGACCACCCCGTCCACGTACTACGAATGGGTGGATAAAACACGATCTCACCGAGAACAACGTGATGAGGTGCTCAAGCCCGTGATCCAGAAGGTGTATGCCGCTAATTACGGGGTTTACGGCACCAGGAAAGTCTGGTTGGCGATGAACCGTGAAGGTGTGCCGGTGGCCAGGTGCACGGTAGAACGGCTCATGGGGTTACTTGGCATACAGGGTGCGGTCCGTGGCAAGGTCAAACGCACCACGATCAAAGACTCGAAGGCGGCCCGAGCGAAGGACTTGGTCCGCCGTGATTTCACACCAACGGCACCGGATCGGCTATGGGTAGATGATTTCACCTATGTTTCGACCTGGTCCGGGTGGGTCTATGTTGCCTTCGTGATCGATGCCTACTCTCGGAGGATCCTGGGCTGGTCAGCGAGTGCTTCTATGAACACCGTGCTAGTGCTCAACGCAGTTAATCAGGCAATCTGGAGTCGTGAACGGGCCGGGGCTGAGATTTCCGGGGTGATTCATCATCACGATGCCGGGGCTCAATACGCCTCCTTGGCCTTCACCGAACGCCTGGCCCAGGCCGGTATCCGCCCCTCGATCGGTTCTGTGGGTGATAGTTACGACAACGCCTTGGCGGAAACCATCAACGGGCTTTATAAGACCGAGCTGATCAAACCCGGCAAGCCCTGGCGGACTATAGAAGAAGTCGAAATCGGCACCGCTGAATGGGCCGATTGGTACAACCACCGAAGGCTCTACCAGTACTGCGGAGACATCCCACCAGTAGAGCTAGAAAACCACTACTACAATCACTACCAGAGCACGGCAGCCGCCGACAGGCTCATCGTCTGAGAAACCCTCCGGACACACCGGAGCGATTCAGCTGCTTCTTTTGAAAGCATGGTGCGCAGGAATTCTTTGGCACCTGATACGTTCTTGCCCTTGGTAGGAACCATAAACGGCTCGCCTGCCGCACTGTGCAAGGTCTCATAAGGAAGCTTCGAGTCTGATGAGACCGTAAACGCCGGTACGCCAGTCATCTTGAAGTCGGCCTTAGTCTGCGCCTTCATCTCGTTTTCAATCCAAGAGCCGGACGGATAGAGCAAGGCATCCTGGCTATTCGACCACTATGCTTGTGCGGCGGTGAAATGAGTTCCGGAGCCACCGGGCACGAAGTAACCCTTTTGCACGGCTTCCGCGATCTTGTTAAAGACCGACTGAATGGCCGGGTGTGACCAGGCATCTGCCTTGAGGTTTTCAATGGCAAGACGAACCTCGTTGCCACCTTCCTTCACCGCAGAGCTAACTGCCAGCTCCATGTAATAGGTAGCAGCTTCCTTGCCCCAAACGAAAAGCTTCTTGCCCTTTTCGGCAGCCTTTGCACCGAGCGCAAGAGCTTCATCCCAGGTCTTGGGCGGCGTCCAACCATTGGCCTCAAAGAGCGAAGCCGAGTACCAGACAGCGTAAACGGTCAACGCGTAGTTAATCGCAGCGAGCTTACCGTTGAAGGTGCCCGGGGCAGTAACACCATCGTACAAAGTGTCCTTGATGGCAGTGCCTTCGAGGTTCTTGCCATTGATGACCGAGCTAAGGTCTTCCAGCTGATCCAAAATGGTGCTGATACCGATGGACTTTGCGCCGGAGTTATCGAACAAGTCCGGCGGGATGCCACCAGCAAAGCGCGGTTGCAGTTCGCCAGAAATATCGGTCGAAGCATTGACCTTTGCCGTGATGCCCTTGTGGTTCTTGGTCAATAAGTTGCCGGCGAACTCAGCATAATCAATGCCATAACCACCCTTGAAGACCACGACGTCGATCGTCGAGTTATCGGCCAGGCCGAAGGGGTTGGAGTCGGAAACTGAGCCGGTCTGGCCACCGCTGCTGCTGTCGCCGCCACCGGCAGCGCAAGAAGCTAGGGCGCCACCGAGCGGCACCAATACGGCTACCGCGAGCGCGCCGCGTAGAAAGCCACGCCGTTCAAAAGACTTCGTTTGGATGTTCATTTCTTGCCTTCCCTCGATGGTGCGATTGTCATTGCTGTGTGATTGGCGCCATTGCACTGCCCGGTTTGGACCGGACCCAGCTCATGAAACCTGACGGATCCGCTCATCATAGAGCGCCTCCCATGCGTTATTGTGATCGTCTCCGCCTGGAATATTTGCGGAAATATAGAACGGCGGTTGGGTGCCGCCTTCAGCCAACTTCACCGCAGCGCCGATGGTCAGTAACTGTGCAATGTAGGCTGCCGTCAACGAAGAAACGGCCCCCACGCCCGTGCCGCCCGCTGTGGTCAGTGTGAACCGTTACCGGTTTTATGCCGCTTCCTTTTGAGTTTGGAAGGAAGCATTGATGGTTATGAATCGGAAGTTTTCGCGGGAGGTTCGGGACAGGTCGGTGCGGCTGGTTTTGGATCATCTCCAGGAGTATCCATCGTTGATGGCTGCTTGTGCTGCTGTGGGCGGCAAAGTCGGGGTTGGGAAGGAATCCCTACGTCGTTGGGTGAGGCAGGCCTAAATTGATGCCGGGACCAGGGTAGGGATGTCCACGACGGAATCGGAGCAGGTACGTGCGCTCAAACGTGAGAATCGTGAGCTGCGTGAGTCGTTAGAGATTGTGAAGGCTGCGTCGGTTTTCTTCGCGGGGGAACTCGACCCCCGCGAAGCATTGATCAGGGGATTCATCGATGAACAACGCTTCCTTGGCTGGGCAGTCGAGGTGATCTGCAAGGTCCTGCGTGGCCAGGGCTTAACGGTCACTGCCCGGACCTACCGTAGTTGGAAGGTCTCCACCGCTTCGGTCCGGGACATGGCAGAGGCTTCGGTTATGGATGCGTTGCTAGGAACGGTAGGGACACCGGAGGGAATGTACGGGAGGAGGAAAATGACGGCTTGGCTGCGTCGGAAAGGATTCGAGGTCTCTTACCGGCAGGTGAACCGGCTCATGAGCTTGTTGAGTTTGAAAGGCCGGGTACGGGGCAAAGGTGTGCGCACCACGGTGCCGGACCGAAACCATGACCGTGCCCCGGATTTATTGGATCGGTGCTTCACCGCAGCTGGCCCAAATCAGCGCTGGGTTGCGGACTTCACCTATGTGCGCACCTGGGCAGGTTTCGTCTATGTCGCGTTCATCATTGATTGTTTCTCCAAGTACATCGTGGGCTGGAACATCTCCACGATCAAGGACACCGCCCTGGTGAGCACAGCACTCAGGATGGGCTTATGGCAGCGGACACGCACCAGGCATCCGGTCGCAGAAGGGCTGATCCATCATTCCGCCGCCGGGTCCCAGTACACTTCCTTGCATTTCGGGGAAACCCTGACTCTGGAGGGCATCGCAGCATCAATCGGCTCTGTCGGGGACGCCTACGATAACGCCTTGGCCGAGTCCACCATCGGCCTGTTCAAGACTGAAGCCGTCCGAGAAGATTCTCCCTTCCGCAACGGGCCGTTGAAAACCATCGATGAGGTTGAATGGGCCAGCTTGGCCTGGATCGATTGGTACAACAACGACCGCCTACACACCAGCATCGGAGACATCCCACCGACAGAACACGAAGTAGTGTATTACGCTAAAGAAACCATCCCGGCCCAACCGGTGCAGGGACTCGCATAAAAGCGGCAAGAAACCGGTAACGGTTCATTTTGAGAGCTGAATCACTCTTATAAATGAATAGACTGTGTGCTGGCCGGATCAACATTTCTGGCCAGCACACAGTCGCGTTGAAGGGTAGTTATCAATGGCTGAAACGGTTGTTCCGGCTAAACCGGTCCGGAAGAAGATTGTCCGCGCGACGATGATCGTTGCGGTGCGTGCCGCCTTGTGGCATATTGTGGCTTCGTTTTTATGGATTGCGCCGTATTCGGCCGGTGCGTGGGCGTTGTTTCCTGGTGGTCAGCAGGTGCTGTCGTCTTATATGATTCCGATGTTTGGCCAGTCCTGGAGTGTGTTTGCGCCCGAGCCGGTGAATGGTGATTACATTTTGCGGGTGCGTGCGGTATTGCCTCAGGATGGTCAGGAAGTCACCACTGATTGGGCGGATGCGACGGCGGTTGAAACGTCGATGATTGAGCATAATTTGTTCCCGCCTCGTGCTGGCATTGGAGCTGGCGAGTTGGCTTCGGAATTCAAAGGCAAGTGGGACGCGTTGACTGCTGACCACAAGGTCGTGGTGAATCTGAATTATTTCACTGGCACAGATTGGCCGTTGCGGTTAAATGAGAAGCTTCAGTCCTATGGCACCGTGAACGTTGTGGCCCCGTATTTGGAGGCCGAGAACACGGTGATTAAGTACTCCACTCAAGTCGCTCGAGCGGTGTGGGGTAACTCGGCGACTCGGGTTCAGTTTGAAATTTATCGGCAGAACGTGATCCCGTTCGAGGATCGCAACACCCCTGGGGTGGCGCCGCAACCGAAGCAGATCGCTAACACTGGTTGGCGGGGGCTAGAAGTAGCTCCGGGTCAATCCGATCAAAACTTCGCTGATGTCTTCAAGGCCGCGTATGAAAGGCTGCCCCGATGAACACCACTAAAGCACAGCAAACCCCGTCTGAGAAACCAGAAACGGTAGTGCCAGAGGCAGCAAAGGAAGCTGACCGGAAAACCTCAGTACCGTCATCGAATGCTTTCGCGCGATTCGTTACTGGCTTGGCGAACTTCATCGCTAGCTTCTTCAAGGACTTCATCGGCGTGGTAGCTGGTGTCTTGCAACGTGGTTACCTTTGGACTGAGACGTGGTTACTTGATTCGAAGAAATTGCTTTTCGGCTTAGCGGTGGCCAGGATTGTGTTCGGTCTGACCGGGCTTGGACTGTTGTTCTTTAACTTCTCTACCCGCCTTTACTCCTTCGGACCCGGATCAGCTTGGAACGGTGAAGCCGCTGCGGCTAAGAGCGACTTCCCCAAAATCTGGATCTTCAGCATGTTCCACGATGCGATGCTCAACGGCGCGGTCTATACCTTCCTCTACCTTGTCCTAATGTTTTTAGCCGTGCTGGTCATCGTCGGCTGGCGTTTCAAGTTTGTGTTACCGGTCTACTTCATCATGTGGGTTTCCTTCATTGAAGCTAACGACATGCTCGGTGACCAGGGCGATAACATGTACCGCATCGCGCTGTTGTTCATGCTGTTCGCTGACCCTGCCGCGAAGCTCTCTTTTGATGCGCGCCGTCGTAATAAGTTCGCGAACACGTTCACGCCAACAACGCCGTGGATAGTGCGTAAATGGCGTGGCGAGCCGCTTTTCGATACCCAAATAGGCAACCTGTTCCACAACCTGACGCTGGTCGTGCTCACCGCGCAAGTCTGCTTCGTGTACGTCTCAGGCGCACTGTATAAAGCCGGCGGCACACCCTGGTCTACCGGATACGCGATCTACAACCCGTTGATGACTGACCGCTTCGGCACCTGGCCAGAGCTGAGTCAGCTCTTCACCTACTGGGCGCCCATGGTCGCGATCATCTCCTGGTCATCAATCGTGATCCAAATGTCGTTCCCGCTGATGCTGCTGACCCGACCAACCCGCATCCTGGCCCTTTTCGGCATCCTGTCCTTCCACATCGGCATCGCCGTACTAATGGGCTTGCCCTGGTTCTCCCTCACCATGATCGCTATCGACTCCATCTTCATTCGCGATCGCACCTGGAAAAACGTCGGTAACCGCATCAAAGACAGCTACCAAAAAGCCATGGCAGGACAACAAAAGGCAACTACGTGAGCGATGCCGCAGTCGTCGGTTCCGGACCAAACGGCTTGGCGGCCGCCGTCGTTATGGCCCGCGCAGGACTGTCTGTTGACCTCTACGAAGCCAAAAATACGGTGGGTGGCGGTACCCGAACCGAAGAACTGATCGAGCCCGGTTCATGGCACGATGTGTGCTCGGCAGTGCATCCAATGGCTCTTGCCTCACCATTTTTCCGAGAGTTTGGCATTGAACAGCGAGTCGATTGGTTTGTACCCGAGCTCTCCTACGCCCACCCGCTCGACGGCGGGCGCGCGGGCCTGGCATATCGTGATTTGAATCGAACGGTAGAGTCGCTCGGCGTGGACGGGCCGAATTACCGCCGCCTCATGGCACCACTCTTGCGCAATACTGAGTCGGTGTTGGCCACAGCACTCAATCCCGTGCTGCGCGTTCCGTCCGGAATTGCCGGACCATTAGCGCTGGCAACCGGCGCACTTTGGCAGGGCGGCCCCTGGTGGAATGCAGGGTTCCGCGAAGAGCAGGCACCCGCGCTAATCAGCGGTGCCGCTGCGCATCCGGTTGGCGTCATGCCGTCCTTGGCCAGCAGCGCCGCCGGCCTGGTTTTAGCTCATCTGGGACATACTGTCGGCTGGCCTATCCCCCGCGGCGGCTCAGCCAAAATTGCCGCCGCCATGTTGGCAGATTTTGAGTTACACGGTGGCAAAGTCCACCTTGGCCAGACAATCACCGGTCTTTCCGAGGTTGCAGAGGCGGACGCTGTGCTCTTAGACACCTCTACCAATGCCTTGCTATCGATCGCTGGGGACCGCCTGCCCGATCGCTACGCTGCTGCCTTGCGTCGATTCCGCTATAACAATGCCGCTTGCAAAGTCGATTTCATCCTCTCTGCTCCGGTGCCCTGGCAAAACTCGGAGGTCGCCAAGGCGGGAACCGCACACGTGGCGGGAACTCGTGCCGAGATGGCGCACTCAGAGCGCCAGGTGGCTCAAGGCGTCCATCCGGAACGGCCTTATGTTCTGCTTTCTCAGCCCAGCCAATTCGACGCCGGCCGCACATCGGCTGACCAACATGTGCTCTGGACTTACTGTCACGTGCCGGCAGGCTCGACAACCGACATGACTGACGCCGTCGTCCGGCAAATTGAGCGATTCGCGCCTGGGTTCCGGGACACTATTCTGCATTCAAAGGCCACAACTGCGCAGCAGCTCTCTGAATACAACGCAAACTACGTCGGCGGCGACTTCGGCTCTGGTGCCACCGGCCTCAAACAGTTACTGGCCCGGCCAGTTGCTGGCAGCAAGCCTTGGAAGACTCCGGTGCGCGGACTATATCTATGTTCCGGATCAACCACCCCAGGACCCGGGGTCCACGGCATGGGTGGCTTGCACGCCGCTACGCTTGCCCTCAAAGAGGTCTTCGGGCTGAAACAGCCGGATCTTTCCCCAGAGTTCTAAGCACCTTGGGTTCGCAGGCCTAAATACTTTGAGCTAAATACGTTCAGCTGCGGTAACTCATCCCCACGCTTGAGTGATTCCACGTGGGCACGAAGGGTCACACCCTCCTACTGGCATCTCGGAGTGGGGGTCAACTGTCGCCTACAACCATGACGACGGCGAGCCCGAAAATGGTTACCCTGAAGCGGGTAGAAACTGTCGAACTAAGGAGGGCCCGGATCAAATGATCCGGGCCCTCCTTAGTTGTGCGCGAGGGGGGATTTGAACCCCCACACCCTTTCGGATACTGGCACCTGAAGCCAGCGCGTCTGCCGTTCCGCCACTCGCGCAAAGTGCTAATCCCAGAAAAATTCAGCGTTTTAGCCGAACCACACCGGAATCACAGCGAAAATTAAGCATAGCGGATACCAGACGAATATGCCTAAACGGGTACGGTAAATCAAGGCGAATCTGCACTCCGCAGGCCGTGAGTCAGAGCCTTAATCGAACTTTCCGGCACGTCCAACCGTTGTGCTTTAAGGCCTTTGACAGGCTCACCAAGTAGTATCGAGGCCAGAAGGAAGGAGTGGCAGCTACAGCGTGCCGCTCATCGAACGTTGCCCCTCGGGGCTTCTGGGACAGAATGTGAGGAGGTGTCCGTGGGACTACTTGACAATGTTGAGCGTGGATTGGAAAAAGCAGTTCGGGGCGCTTTCGCCCGCGGAACCAAGTCGCAAGTGCAGCCCGTAGAGATCGCCAGCAGACTGCGCCGCGAGATGGACGACAAAGCGATGACTATGGCGGCTGGCCGCACGCTTGCCCCCAATATTTACGACGTCAGACTCAGTGAAAAAGACTTCGAGCGGGCTAGGAGCTGGGGAACAGCCTTAGCCGAAGAACTCTGCGATGTAGCCATTCGGCATGCTCGTTCGCAGGGCTACACCTTGCAAGGCCCAGTCAGAGTTTCGTTTACCGAATTCGTGGATTTCAAAGCCGGCGAATTTAACATCGCCGCCAGCACTGAACGCGCCGGCGGCCAAGCGCAACATGCGCAGCCGGCCTATCCCTCAGCACAACCACCTCGGATGCCGCAGGCAGCACCGCCAAGCTCTCCGCCAGCTCCAGCACAGGCAACCACTATTGCGCCACAGATAAGACAAGCCGTGCCTGCCCAGCCGGTATTAGATATCGATGGCCAACGCTATTCACTCAACGCATCTGTGATCGTCCTTGGCCGCTCCTCCGAGGCAGACGTCTTGGTAGATGACACTGGTGTTTCTCGACGGCATCTTGAGATTCGCCTCGACCAGGGCAACGGCACCGCGGTAGATCTCGGTTCGACCAATGGCAGTTTTCTCAACGGTTCCCGAATCAACGGCAGCTCCCGGTTATCAGACGGCGATGTCCTAACCATCGGCCGAACCAAAATGACCTTCCGGCAGCTCCCCGGTCGGCGCAATCCGGCAGCAGGATCGGAGCGTGGCTGAGTGAATCTCAATGAATTGACCTTGACCGTGCTTCGGTTTGGGTTCTTGTTGCTGCTTTGGGTACTAATTTTCAGCATTGTGACCGCGATGCGCCGCGACCTAGTCATTGGCCGCAAGATCCGCACTGGCACGCCAACTGCCCGGCAAGCACGTAAACATCCAGAGCTGACTCAAGAGCCGCCAGCGCGCCAACAAGCTCATCAGCTTGTTGTTATTGAGGGTCCATTAAATGGCCAAGTAATTGAGCTTGGCTCACAACCGATTCTTTTGGGCAGAGCCCAGGAGTCCACCCTGGTTCTTGAAGATGACTATGCCTCTGGCCGCCATGCCAGGTTGTTTCCGCAAGGAAGTCGATGGTTCATCGAAGATTTGGGTTCCACAAACGGCACCTACTTAGCCGATCAACAACTCACTAGGGCACTGCCAGTTGAGCTAGGCGTTCCCGTAAGGATCGGTAAGACGGTCATCGAGCTGAGGCCGTAACGGTGACGCCCAGTTCACTAGTATTGCGATACGCAGCCCGCTCCGATGTGGGTAAGGTTCGCGCCAAAAACGACGACTCCGCCTATGCGGGGCGGTTCTTGGCTGTTGTCGCGGATGGCATGGGCGGGCATGCTGGTGGCGACGTGGCTAGTGCCTCCACGGTTCTAGACTTGATCCACCTAGATCGAGATGGCTACCGGGGCGACGCCGGAACGCAGCTTGCCGATGAGATTCAAACCGCCAATTCGCTGCTTTCCGAAATGGTGCACGTTAACCCGAAGCTCACCGGGATGGGCACTACGGTAACCGCGCTACTGCTTTCAGATGACAAGCTAGCTTTTGCGCATATTGGCGATTCGCGGGCTTACCGGCTGAAATCTGGCGTTTTCGAACAAATGAGCATCGACCACACCTTTGTGCAGCGCCTCATCGATGAAGGCCGACTCACGCCGCAAGAAGCAGAAACTCACCCGCATAAAAATGTGCTGATGAGGGTGCTGGGCGACGTTGATGCCTCGCCTGAGCTGGATTTGACGAGTTTCGACGCAACAGCCGGTGAACGCTGGCTCTTGTGCTCGGATGGTTTGAACTTCGTAGATTTGGAAACAGTAGAGCAAGTGGTGCGGGAGACCCCATCATTAGCCGAAACGGCCGACCGGCTGATTGAACTGACTCTCGAAGCCGGTTCTCCGGACAATGTAACGGTGGTGTTAGTCGAAGTCGGCGAGCCACGGGCGGAAGACGTCCATACCGACCAGATAAGCCTTGTTGATCCGGCAAGCGGGAGCTCAGCACACGAGACCTTAAAACTTCCGATTGATCGCGAACTTCAAGCAGAAGATCTTGAAGACCAAGACCCCGACGATGTTGAGCCCGAAGATAACGCCGATGAGACCAACGATGACGAAGACTCACCAGCGCAACGCCACGATCGGCTGGGCATCCACATAACAGCCGAAGCAATTCGGGAAGATCTAGCTTCGCGCCCACATGAACTCGTTGGCGCGGCAGTCACCGCTGCCAAAGACGGCAGAATCCCTGCCATTGCGGGGCGTTCGGATAGCAAACGAGCCTCTTCAGTACTTACGCACAAACCCGAAACAGCCGAAGACGAAGAAGTCATTCTGGTCTCGGAACCGCCAAAGCGGCCACGCTGGTTCAGCATCGCTGCTGGAATCCTGATTGTAGCTATGCTCGGCGCAGGTGCCTGGTTGGGTTATTCCTGGACCCAGACTCGTTATTATGTCGGTGAGTCCAACGGTAAAGTCGCCATCTACACGGGAATCTCGCAATCGCTAGGGCCAATTGCGTTGTCTCATGTCTACACTGTGACTCCAGTTACCGTCGATTCACTTCCGCAGTTCTCCCGACAGCGGCTTCAGCAAACTGTGCCAGCAGCCTCGCTCACGGACGCAAATCAAATCGTGACGGACCTAAGACTCGGTGTTGTCGGGCCAGGACCCAGTCCCTCTGGCACTCCTAGCTCCACACCCTCCGGTTCGCCGTCGTCGCCGAATGCAAGCCCCTCAGCAAGCTGCACACCCTCCACTCCGCCGCCCGGCGCACCCGCTGCTAGCCCCTGTGAAGGAGGGACGCCATGAGCCAAGTCCTGACCGTGCCTAAACCCCGGCGGAACACTGAGTTGATTTTGCTGATATTCGCTTTGATCATCGCGATCGGCGCATACGCCTTAGTCGACATAAATCTTGAACGACCGCTCGACGCTGATTTCTATTTCCAGGCTTCAGTTTTGACAGTGCTGGCGCTGGCAGTGCACGTTACCCTGCGCCTTCGCGCAAAATATGCCGATCCGGTAATACTTCCAATTGTGATCGCCCTCAATGGCATCGGGCTAGCGATGATCCACCGGATCGATATTGCAACCGACGACGACGCCGGCCAACGGCAATGGATGTGGACTACCGTGGCGGTTGTCGCGGCGATAGCAGTGATCTGGTTCCTCCGTGACCATCGGATTCTTCGCCGTTTCACCTACATATCGCTTGCAGCCAGCGTGATCTTGTTGATTTTGCCATTGGTTCCAGGCGTCTCTGGCGGCGATATTAACGGCGCTAGCGTCTGGATCAAGATCGGCAGCGCATCCTTCCAACCGGGTGAAATCGCTAAAATCACGCTCGCAATCTTTTTCGCTGGGTACCTCTCGTCAAATCGTGACTTGATTCTGCTCGCCGGTAAAAAAATTGGGCCACTGCAGCTTCCGCGAGCCCGAGATCTAGGCCCCATGATCGTGGCCTGGCTGGCTAGTGTTGGCGTGCTGGTTTTTCAGCGCGATATAGGGTCTTCGATTCTGTTCTTCGGCCTGTTTATGACGATGATTTACGTTGCGACCAGCCGCGTCTCCTGGGTAATTATCGGCGTAGTGCTCATTGCTGTTGGCGGATTCGCGGCGTCGAAGATTTTCAGTCACGTTGGTTTACGTATCGATTCGTGGGTCAACGCCTTCAGCCCTGAGGTTTACAATCGGCAGCCTGGCGGCAGCGGTCAAATTGTTCAAGGCCTCTTTGGCATGGCCAATGGCGGAATTATCGGCACTGGACTAGGCCAAGGTGAGCCGTCCAGAGTGCCATTCGCGAACTCGGACATGATCGTGGCGTCCCTAGGCGAAGAGCTCGGCATGATTGGCCTTTTCGCGGTCATCATGCTCTACCTACTCCTGATCACCCGTGGATTCCGTGCCGCGCTAGGCACCCGAGACGCCTTTGGCAAGCTTCTTGCTTGTGGCTTGTCCTTCGCCATCGCATTGCAGTGCTTTATCGTCATTGGCGGCGTGACTCGTTTGATCCCACTCACCGGCCTAACTACGCCATTCCTCGCGGCTGGCGGCTCCTCGCTTTTGGCCAACTGGATTATCGCGGCGCTGCTTTTGATGATCTCAGATTCAGCCCGCAGACCGATATCGACCACACCCTTGCCAGCCGACGGCGTACCCTTGGGCAACTCAATCAGTGCAAGTGCGGATGCTCGCCAGCAACAAGAGGCCGAACCTGCCCACAGACCTGACAATCAAACTGAGGTGGTGAGCCCCCTATGAACCAAGCAATTCGATCTTCTTGGGTGGTCGCAATCGCGCTTTTTACCCTCATCCTGGGCTCCGCGAGCTACGTTCAGCTTTTCGCTGCGGATAGTTTGAATAATAATGCCTGGAACTCACGTGGGCTGTTGCAGACTTACTGTAATGAACGCGGACCAATCTTGGTGGGCGGGCAAGCAATCGCTCAATCAGTGCCTTCTGGCGATTCATGCAAATTTGTCCGAAAGTACACGGATTCGCCAATCTATGCGGGTTTGACCGGATTTTACTCGCTCACCAACGGCGGAACCGCCCTCGAAGACTCAATGAATTCGGTACTTACCGGGCAATCGCCAGATTTGCTTTACGACCGAATTGCACAGATCCTTTCCGGTGCACAGCCTAAAGGTTCGTCAGTTGAGTTGACCTTGGATCCGGCTATTCAAAAGATGGCCTACGACATGATTCCGGACGGCGTGCAGGGGTCCATCGTGGTGATGAACCCGAAGACCGGTGCGATCATTGCAATGGTTTCCAAGCCGAGTTATGACGCCAATCTGCTCTCCAGCCACGATTCGAAACTGAATCAACAAAACTATGACCAATTGGTCAAGGTACCGGGCATCAACATGTACGGCTCTAAAGGCTATAACGACACGTACTACCCGGGATCAGTTTTCAAAATCGTCGACACCGCAGCTGCTTTGGCGTCCGGTAAATACAATAAAGATTCGGTGCTGCCTAACCCGGCCGTGCTGAACTTCCCCGGCACCACAGTGGGCCTACCGAACTATGTTTCTGGCGGCTGTTCTGCGCGAACTCAGGCAGATTTCGCTTTTGCCTTGGCTCAATCCTGCAATACGCCGTTCGCAAGTATTGCTGCAGACCTTGGTCAGCAAGCAATCACAGATCAAGCTACTAAATTCGGTTTCAACGAAAGCGGTTTGAAGATCCCAATGCAGGTTGCGAAAAGCATCTTCCCGAACAAAGACAACAGTCTGCTTGACCCCGCATCTCTTGCTCGTAGCTCAATCGGTCAGCAAGACGTTCGAGCGTCCCCGCTCGAAGTGGCCATGATGACGGCGGCGATCGCAAACGGTGGCACGCAGATGAAGCCAAATCTGATTCAAGCCGTACGAACCCCTGACCTCAAGCCGGTGCCCAACTTCGACTTCAAACCTGAAGTGCTTCGCCAATCGACCACCCCCGAGATCGCAAAGCAGATCACCCAATGGATGCAAGGTGTGGTCGACAACGGCATTGGCAAGGGAGCGTCAGTGCCAGGGATTCCGGTGGCAGGTAAGACTGGCACCGCTGAGTCTGACCCCTCGATTCCGGATTCCATCAAGAACTCGTGGTTTACCGGATTCGCGCCAGCCAATGACCCACAAGTGGTGGTTTCGATCGTGGTTCAAGGATCGAACATCATCGATAGCAACAAATTGACCAGTCCTAATGCAAGTAAACTCTTTGAGGCGGTGTTGAAAAAGTGAGACCGACGTCGGGAATCACCTTAGGCGGCAGATTCCAGCTCACATCCCGAATCGCCATTGGCGGAATGGGCGAGGTATGGCGGGCTCAGGACCAGTTACTGGGCCGCACCGTCGCGATCAAAATCCTGAAGGAAGAATATACCGGCGATCCAGGCTTCCTGGAGAGATTCCGAGCAGAAGCACGTCACACCGCGCTCTTAAACCACGTAGGAATCGCCAACGTTTTTGACTACGGCGAAGAAGCTGGCTCAGCCTATCTAGTCATGGAACTGGTGCCGGGAGAGCCGCTTTCGACCATCATCGAACGCGAACATGTACTTTCACCGGACCGCACGCTAAGCATCATTTTTCAAACCGGATGTGCTCTCTCAGCCGCGCACGCACAGGGGCTAGTGCACCGCGACGTGAAGCCAGGCAACTTGCTGATCACGCCAGATAATCGCGTCAAAATCACGGACTTTGGCATCGCCAGACTTGCTGATCAAGTCCCGTTGACTCAGACCGGTCAGGTTATGGGCACTGCTCAGTACCTGGCCCCTGAGCAGGCCACCGGACAGCTAGCTACCGGTGCCAGCGATATCTATGCGTTAGGCATCATCGGCTACGAATGCCTCACCGGGCACCGTCCATTCTCTGGTGAGTCGCAGATTGCCATAGCGTTGGCGCAAGTCAACGATGCACCGCCACCGCTGCCAGAGACCCTGCCAAAGCCGGTGCGCGCACTTTTGATGTCTATGCTCTCCAAAGATCCAGCGAACCGCCCGGCTAGCGCCGACCGGCTTGCCGATGCAGCGGACGCTATTCGCAACGGCAATATTGAGGCTGCGCATACTGCTGTTCCCGGCATGCTGCTTTTCGAATCCGCTACTGGGCCGATCACTGCACCGGTAGATTTGGGCGGCACTGCACCAACGTCAGTTGTTGGCTCAGCACTGCCAATAACAAGTTCCGCGCCAGCAACCTCTGCACTGCCAATGCTTCCCGAAGACCAGCCGTTAGCTGCAGAGCGCAGCTGGGATCCGCAAGATCTTGACGATTCTGCACCCGAACCCGCGAAGCGAGGCCGAAGCCCATGGACCTGGCCGCTGGTTGGGTTGATAGTCCTAGTGCTCTTTGTCTTAGGGGTAATCATCCTGCAATCGATGGGCTTCTTTAGCCCCAAGCCGTCAAATAGCTCGCCGGTACAGAGTAGCTCACAATCCTCGACAAGCCCGACGTCAAGCAGCAGTAGCCCGAC
Source organism: Renibacterium salmoninarum ATCC 33209 (assembly GCF_000018885.1). NCBI lineage: Bacteria > Bacillati > Actinomycetota > Actinomycetes > Micrococcales > Micrococcaceae > Renibacterium > Renibacterium salmoninarum. The sequence goes on from NC_010168.1 coordinate 2,578,322, forward strand.
CACGACGTCGCACGCTCCTACGACGCCGCCGCCCACTACGCCTCCAGCAGACGACACGGTCACCATCAATCCGGCTGCCTTCCTTGGCAAGGATTTTGCTACCGTTCAAAGTCAGCTGATCGCCATGAAGATGGGCGTCAATGGCGTGGAAGTCTTCGACGATACAAAGCCCGCGGGTACGGTGCTGAAAATCAGTCCCACCGGTGTGCAAAAGACCGGTACGGAAATCACCGTAACCTATTCAAAAGGCCCTGAAACTGTTTCAGTTCCTGGCTTTGTCACCGGAGAAACCGTGCAGAGCTACTCTAATAAAGTGGCGGCGGTTGGGCTGACCCCAGTGGGAAATGGTCAACCAGATGACATCGTGAAATCGGTCACGCCAGGCATTGGAACCAATGTCAAAAAGGGCTCCCAGGTAACAATTACCTCAACACCAGCCACGCCGCCTAAAACCCCATGAGGCTAAAACTGTCGCGATCCAGCAAAACCAAAGCAACTGCCAATCAGAAAGGAGCTACCCGATGAGTGAGTCACGCATCCTCAACGGTCGCTACGAACTGGGTAGGCTGCTGGGTCGCGGCGGCATGGCTGATGTTTATCTAGGTAAAGATATCCGACTGGGACGAACCGTTGCGGTTAAGGTCCTCCGTTACGATTTGGCTCGGGATCCACAGTTTCAGGCCCGTTTTCGCCGCGAGGCGCAAGCTGTGGCCGGGCTAAACCATCCTTCGATTGTGGCCGTCTATGACACCGGCGACACCTTGCCTGACATTGATTCCCAAGAGACAACTCGACTGCCGTACATCGTGATGGAGTACGTCGAAGGCGAGACTTTGCGGGTCCTGGTAAAACAGGGCGATCTGAGTATCGACCACGCAATTGACTACTCCTTGGGAGTGCTCTCAGCACTGGAATACAGTCACCGTGCGGGCATTGTGCATCGTGATATCAAACCGGCAAACGTGATGGTGACCAAAGACGGCAACGCCGTCAAAGTAATGGACTTCGGCATTGCACGCGCCATTGCGGACTCGTCGGCAACAATGACGCAGACGCAAGCGGTCATCGGCACAGCCCAATATTTGTCTCCAGAACAAGCTCGCGGTGAAACAGTTGATGCGCGCAGCGATCTGTACTCGGCAGCATGTTTGCTCTATGAAATGCTGACTGGCCGACCACCTTTTGTTGGTGATAGCCCCGTTTCAGTGGCCTACCAGCACGTACGTGAGACTGCCGAAGCGCCTAGCCACTTCAACACGCAAGTGACGCCAGCAATCGATAGCGTGCTGGCAAAGGCGCTTCAAAAGGATCGACAGGACCGCTTCCAAGATGCCGCCGCCTTCCGACGCGCCCTTCGAGCGGCCAAGGCCGGCGTCGAACTTAGCCCGAACAAAACCCCCGACACGGCAACAGACCAATTAGTCTCTGAAATTCCTACCCGACTTGCCGCAGCAACACCGTTGCCGGGCGCCGTCGCTCCTCCGGTTGACCCGGAAGAGGTAGAAAGCGGTCCTTCGACCAGGGCAATGGCAAAAGTACTCAGCGGCGGGCCGCTAACAAGTGGTGACGTTCAAGAAGACGCGCCAGAACAGGTGCCCATGGGGTTCCTCCAAGATCAGGAAATCAGCAAAGCAGCCAAACGAAAACGAGGAGCTTGGATCATCACGCTCTTCGTCTTACTGGCATTGGTACTTGGCGGCGGTGGCTTCTTTCTTTACAACCAACTCAATGCCAAGCCTCCGGCACCACAAACCACTCAGGTGCCCAGTATTGCTGGGAAAAGTGAAACAGATGCGTTTCTAGCTATCTCTAGCGCGCAACTCAAACCCACTACTGTCAAAGTGAACTCGGATACGGTCAAGACTGGACTCGCAGTTGAAACCGACCCGAAAGAGGGCAGCACCGTTAACTTGAATACTCAAGTGACGCTGTACGTTTCAAAAGGGCCTTCCAGCATCACCATTCCAGACTCATTACTGAAGATGACTGAGGCTGGCGCTCGTGACTCGCTCCGTCAGCTTGGTCTGCAACCCGGCACCACAACACAGATTGATGATCCAACCATCCCACAGGGTCAAGTGATTTCCACTTCGCCTACGATCGGCCAGAAAGTCGGCTCCGGAACCACGGTTGATATCAACATCTCCACGGGCAAGGTGAAACTTCCACCACTCTACGGCAAAACCAAGGACGAGGCCACTCAAGCACTTAAAGACGCTTCTCCGACCCTTATTGCGGTATTCAAGGACGAAGAAAATGCTGTTGTTGAGGCTGGCAAAATAACTGCCCAAAGCCCCACCGACGGGACGGAAGTCAGTCAGGGCTCCACGGTAACTATTACCGTGGCAATAGCCCCAAAGACACCACCGTCTAGCTCCACGCCGTCGCCGAGCTGCACGCCGTCGTCAGGTCCAGGATCTGCGGTAACCTGCCCGCCTTCGAGCGGAAAGCCCTAAGTTCTCAGCGGTGGATGAGTGGGCTGAGTTCTGAGGAAGCTTCAGCCACTCCCACCATGCCCAAGGACTCCAGCCAGTTGCCCAACATCCGGTAACCACCTTCGGTGAGGACCGATTCAGGATGGAACTGAACGCCCACCAGTGGGGCGGTCCGATGGGCTAGGCCCATCACGACGCCGCTTGCCGTCTGCGCAGTAATCTCAAGCTCGTCCGGGATTGTCTCGCGAACCGCCGCCAAGGAGTGGTATCGAGTCGCGGTGAACGGAGACGGCACGCCGTCAAACATCGCAGCCCCATTGTGCTCCACGGGTGAAGTCTTGCCGTGCATTAGTTCAGGCGCGTGCGCAACAACGCCCCCGAATGCTTCAGCTAATGCCTGATGCCCAAGGCAAACACCGAACATTGGCTTGCTATTCTGCGCGCACCAACGAATTAGCTCGATACAGACGCCCGCCTCCGCTGGATTCCCCGGGCCGGGCGAAAGCAAAACCCCATCCCGGACTTCCGCGAGTGCCACAGCTTCATCAAGGGTGACGTCATCATTTCGGATAACAGTGGTCTCGGCCCCTAGCTGCTGCAGGTAGCCCACCAAGGTGTAGACGAAAGAGTCGTAGTTATCAATAACTAAAATGCGAGTACTCATGACAGAAACAACAAACCAATCGTGGAGTCGGTGAAAGGATTGAACTGGGAAAGCCAAGGGAAAACCCAAATGACCAACATGGCAAGAACCGCTACCAGCAAGATGAGGGCGAAAACGATCCGCAACCATAAAGGTCCCGGCAAAGTTCGGAAGATCCAACCGTACATAGTCCCTATCCCTGTCCTGCTGCGGCTTGAACTTGCTGCGCGATCTCTGCTGGCGGTCCTGCGCTAGCTGGTTGCCAAGATTCCAGCACGGCGTATGCGATGAAACGCTCAGCGACGCCAAACCGCGGATTGCAGCTGGTCAACGTCAAATAACGGTCAGTTGGTTGAGCAGAGCTCTGGGTGGGCACCGGAGCCAGAACGCTGGTTTGCGTCGGCAGCACAATCTCGCTGTTCCGGAAGACGTATGTGTAGTAGCCGTCTTGGGTCTGAACATAGATCTTGTCCCCCGGGACCAAAGCGTGAATGGCATCGAGCACCGCACCGTGCGTTTGCCGGTGACCAGCAACGGCGAAATTGCCCACTGCTCCCGGCATCGCCGTAGAGGTGTAGTGGTGACCTAGTCCTAGGGTGTCCAGCTCGCGCTGCGCGGTACCTTGCACCAAGGGCCGCGGTTTGTAATCGGCACCAAATCGAGGGATGTATGCCAAGCCGAAAGTTTCACCGGCCGCATCGGGCGCCTTGGTTACCACCGGGTCGCCATAGTTGGTTGGCGCGGAAGCCTGCGGCGTAAGCGGGCCTTTGAAGTTCTGCGCAAACTGCTGAACAGCCTGTTGCTGAGTTTGGTCGGACTGAATGTTGGTCCACCACAATTCCCAGCCGACGAAGAGCATTAAGATCACACCGAGCGTAATAAGTAACTCACCAAAGACTTGCACGATGGTGCGAAAAACACCCTTTCGCGGCCTGGATCGCCTAGGCCGTCCGCGATCAGACCGGTCCCGTTTCAGGGCACCGGAAACCAATTCATCCACGCCAATATTGGCTTCCTGGCTGCCTCTGGAAGTGCCCAATTCCACTCCTGAAATTCGCGCTGCCGCCTCGACTAAGGCCGAATGCAGGTTTTGCCGCTAGAATTGCTGCGAGAAACCGTGTGGACCGGCAGTTGTTGTCCTTTAGCAGGATACCAAGTGTCGGCGAACGTCACATTCCGGTGCGATGGTCTAAGCCATTCACCTGTCAAGGAGAACCTGTGCCCGAGTCGAAGTCACGCCGTCGTCCCGCCCGCTCACAACAGGCAGAGGGCGCTAGCAAAGCGGTCAAGCCGAATCCGATCTGGTTCAAACCAGTCATGTTTGGGCTAATGGTTATTGGTTTGTTGTGGATCATTGTTTTCTACATCACCTCTAACACCGGATTGGTCTTGCCCATTCCCAGTGTCGGAGCCTGGAACATCGCAATCGGTTTTGGCATTGCGATTGTTGGCTTCTTGATGACCACTCGCTGGCGTAGCTAAGCCCACGATTTTAGGTCCACGAGGACCTAATCCACGCTATTTTGCGGCATTGACCCGGTGTACTCACCAATCGGGCGCAATCGCAAGGGTGCTTGCCGGTACTCGTCCATAATGTGGGCGAGCCAGCCAGCGCTTCGGGCGACGGCAAAGATCGTCTGACCGCCGTCAGCTGGCATTTCAGCGCCAATGATTAATACCGCGAGCGCGAAGTCAATGTTGACCGGGCTCTCGGTTCGGGCGCGCACGACGGCGATGATCGCGGCTGCGGCATTGAGGGCCTCACGATACGGTGGCAGTTCCCGCAAGGCCGCAAGGAGGGTCGCTGCTCTGGGGCCACGGCGCTGATAGATCCGGTGCCCAAAGCCTGGAATACCGTAACCATTATTTAGTTTGGCCGAGATTGCTCGTTCCGGCGATTGCCCGGCCATGACCGCGACGATGAGTTCTCTTGCCGCAACGCTTACTGAGCCGCGCAAAGAGGAGTCCAGGGTAGACAATGCGCTGATCAGAGCCGCGTAGGGATGTGCTCGAGCGCTGGCTGCAACTCGGCCCGCAAAGGTGGATTCGGCTAGATCGTGATCAAGCAAAAGTACCAAGACCATATTCAGCAGTGCCGCCTCATTGGCCTGAGCTAAGCGGCCCGTCAACTTGAACCACAGCACTTCGGAAACGCTCGCAGTGGAACCTATTGGCGCCAAATTGGCGAATTTACTAGGCAACGCCTCGATCATGTAAGCAATTGCATGCATCCCCAATTTCGCGACCGATTGTGGGCTCAAGTCACGTTTGAATGGATCGTGGCTGGACGCAATGAGCAGTGCCTGCAGCATGAAATCGGTGCCACGAGCATCCGAACCCAGGGCAGATGGAGCTGCCGCCTTCTGCTCGTCGAATTCTGGCCGCGAAAACTTGATTGGTTGCTCGGTCAAGCTTGCTGAGTCGGCCGACCACAACCCACTAGCGACTTGTTCAAAGCTATGGCGCAGCGCAAGCTCACTCGCCAATCTCCCTCGGTAGTACAAATCCGCCTCGGTCAGTAAGGCAAACGGCGAGTCGAGTACCATCAACGGCGCACCGGTGAGTGCTGCGGGCGCCGATGCGGTGCGACGTTTTCGGGCCAAGACTTCGACCTCCAACGGATCGAAGCTGGAACCGCCGCTTTCATGATCCCGCTCGCTTGAGATCAACCCTCGAGATACATGGCATAGAGCGTAGCTGCCTTAATATTCAAGCGTTCAGCGGCCTGCGCGGTGCTCAATCGTTTCGATTCCGACCCGGACATAGCAGCACCCCTACTTGATTGAATCAATATTGATTATCTTGCAATCAATATTGATGATGCCATAAAGCATGCAAACAGTTTCCAGACTCGACAACACCTTGATTTACGTGCCGCGTGGCTTAACTAATGTGGTTGTCACCGAAACTCAACTCAGCGACGTACGCGGTCGTGAAGGCTTTTATCACTACCGCCAATATTCGGCGATTGAACTGGCCAAACATTGATCAATTGAAGAAGCTGGGTACTTGCTGATGTTCGGTGCGCTGCCCGAAACGACGCAGCTAACCGAGTTCCAGCAGCAAATCGCAGCGAATAGCGCACTGTCACAAGAACTTCTCTCCGCGCTCCCCGCGATAGCAGCCAGCCCCGATCTGCTCGCCGGGCTGCGCGCAGCGTTAGCATTCGAGGGCGCCACCGGCTTCAAAACTGCCGCTAATCGGTCTGTTGGTTAGCGTGGCTATCGTCCGCTCTATGACCTGAGTCGCGAAGAGCGAGTGCGGGATCTCATCGCGCTAGCCGCCAAAGTGCCGGCGATAATTGCGGCTTTACACCGGCTGCGGAAAGGGTTGAGCCCTGTCGCTAGCCGGCCAGAGCTAGGTTACGTAGCTAACTACCTATCGATGATCAGCGGTGAAATACCAGCCCCACAACAGAGCGCAGCTTTGAGCGCTTATTTAGTGGCCGCCGTCGACCATGGCTTTAACGCTTCCACCTTTACCGCACGTGTGATTGCCTCAACGGGTTCAGACGCAGCTTCTTGTCTTATCGGCGGCCTCGGTTCACTCGCGGGCCCATTACACGGAGGCGCACCAAGCCGGGCGTTAGATACTTTGGATGCCATTGGCGCAGTGGAGAACATCGATCCTTGGATAACTGAGCAGGTTCTGGCCGGTGAGCGCATTATGGGCTTTGGCCACCCGGTTTACCGCACCGAAGATCCACGCTCGGCATTACTTAAAGAAGTTGCCCGGGGCTTTGGCGGCGAGCGCGTCGAGTTTGCGGTTGCGGTGGAAGAGCGAATTCCGGTCTTGTTGGAACAGCTCAAACCGGGCCGAGCGCTGCATACGAACCTTGAGTTCTACGCCGCAATTGTGATGGAACTTTGCGGCTTGGAACGAGCACTTTTAACGCCAACATTTGCGGTCGCCCGAGTATTGGGTTGGTGCGCCAACATTTTGGAACAGTGTGATGATCCGAAAATCATCCGGCCATCGGCACGGTACGTAGGGCCAGCAGCCCCGCAACCTCTGCCATAAGTCGGCTCTCAATATGCCACGCCCAATATGCCAGTGCACCCCTGAGCGTTCGACTCTAGGGGTGCACCTGCGGCTTCGAGCTAGTGAAATCAGCCTGCGTAGCCCGCAAACCGGTAGCGGAACCCATCACCGGTGTTCGCGGTCACGACGACGTCGTAATAGCCACCGACTAGCGTCCAATCGACGGTCTTGTTGGAGTTACCGCCCACTGAGACGTCTTCCTTACAGGTGCTAAAGTCATTGCTCGCCAAGGTATAGCGAACAATCGGCGAGCCAGTATTGCTCAACGTCAGCCGTAATCCGCCGCCGGGAAGCACCGCTGCGGTAACTGCCGGGACGGGCACGTCAGTATGAGTTCCAGAGATCACCGTGCCAGCAAAACGCCGGAGGAAGCGGTCCGGGCCGTAGACGCTGAAGTCATATTTGCCATCAGAGCTGGCTGACTGACTGAATCGCCCCGGTGTGTCCGGAGACTTTCTTGTTTGAGAGGATCAGGACATGGCAGGGAAGACTACGACACGGTATCCGCAGGAGTTGAAGGATCATACGGTGCGCATGGTGGCGGAGATGGAGGGTGCGTCTTCGGAGTGGGCGGCGATGCAAAAAGTTGCCCAGCTTTTGGGTGTGGGTGTGCCGGAAACGGTGCGTAAATGGGTCCGGCAAGCCGAGATCGATGTTGGTACTAGAACTGGAACAACGAGCACGGAATCGGCCGAGCTGAAACGGTTACGGCGTGAGAACGCTGAGCTGAAACGGGCGAACGCGATCCTTCGGAGTGCTTCAGCTTTTTTCGCGGTCGAACTCGACCGCCACAACACTGATCGTGAAATACATCAAGGACCATGCCGGTCACCGCGAGAATAATGGATTGCGGTGGGGTGTCGAGTCGATCTGCCAGGTGCTTACTGGGACGGGGTGAAGACCACCCCGTCCACGTACTACGAATGGGTGGATAAAACACGATCTCACCGAGAACAACGTGATGAGGTGCTCAAGCCCGTGATCCAGAAGGTGTATGCCGCTAATTACGGGGTGCACGGCACCAGGAAAGTCTGGTTGGCGATGAACCGTGAAGGTGTGCCGGTGGCCAGGTGCACGGTAGAACGGCTCATGGGGTTACTTGGCATACAGGGTGCGGTCCGTGGCAAGGTCAAACGCACCACGATCAAAGACTCGAAGGCGGCCCGAGCGAAGGACTTGGTCCGCCGTGATTTCACACCAACGGCACCGGATCGGCTATGGGTAGATGATTTCACCTATGTTTCGACCTGGTCCGGGTGGGTCTATGTTGCCTTCGTGATCGATGCCTACTCTCGGAGGATCCTGGGCTGGTCAGCGAGTGCTTCTATGAACACCGTGCTAGTGCTCAACGCAGTTAATCAGGCAATCTGGAGTCGTGAACGGGCCGGGGCTGAGATTTCCGGGGTGATTCATCATCACGATGCCGGGGCTCAATACGCCTCCTTGGCCTTCACCGAACGCCTGGCCCAGGCCGGTATCCGCCCCTCGATCGGTTCTGTGGGTGATAGTTACGACAACGTCTTGGCGGAAACCATCAACGGGCTTTATAAGACCGAGCTGATCAAACCCGGCAAGCCCTGGCGGACTCTAGAAGAAGTCGAAATCGGCACCGCTGAATGGGCCGATTGGTACAACCACCGAAGGCTCTACCAGTACTGCGGAGACATCCCACCAGTAGAGCTAGAAAACCACTACTACAATCACTACCAGAGCACGGCAGCCGCCGACAGGCTCATCGTCTGAGAAACCCTCCGGACACACCGGAGCGATTCAGATCAGGGGCCCTTTTCGCTCCTCCTGCTGGACTTGAACCAGCAACCCTTCGATTAACAGTCGAATGCTCTGCCAATTGAGCTAAGGAGGAATGAAGCGATTACTACTCTAACAAAGGATTTCGGCTCTGTGAAATCGAGAACCGGAAGCACGGAATCTACTCTTCGCGAAGCACTCTGCGTTGCACTTCGAGCTGCATCAATTCACGTTGCAATTGCTGATATCCGGCCGGATCCAACGCCGGATCCATCCGCTGCAAAGCCCCAAGTTTTTCCGCTTTGGCCCGCGTCAACTGCATCTCGAGCAGACTGCGTAACATGGAGCGGCAATAGTTGAGTAAGCCTTCGTCGTTCGACGCGGGTAACGGAGTCATCGAGAGTTCAGAAACCAAAGGACGTAGAGGCTCTGGCGCTTCCTCAGTTATTTTTTGCAGCCAGGCGCCAGTATCCGTGGACGGACGCCCTGCCGCGTGCAGGGCCTCATGGACTGCCCGATACGCCGGTACCACAAACTGAATCTCGTTGAAGTTTAGCCAATCAGCTTCACTGAGTAGCGCTGGCTGCTGCAAGACAACTTCCAGTCCTTGCCGCTCCATCCTCGCCGCTGGATCACGTGGATCGGTCCGGTTGAAGGCCAGTGGCTGGGCCGGGTTAGGCGCTGCGGTTGACTCAGTTTGACCTGGCTGCGCTTGTAACGCCTTTTGCTGCGACCGGGTGTGGTTCTTGGCCGCCGTCGTTACCGCTCTGAGCACTTCATTCGGATCCGCTATGCCTAGCCAGCCTGCGAGCTCCTGGCTGTACCCCACTCGAGTAGAACCATCTCGGATCTCCGCCACCACCGGAGCCGCTGCACGAAGCCCTTGCACTCGACCCTCAACGGCGCTCAGGTCAAAATGTGACAGCGCCGAGCGAATGGCGAATTCGAAGAGCGGCCGTCGTGAGGCGATGAGCGCCTGAACGGCTTCCGAGCCACCGGACTGACGAAGATCACAAGGATCCTGACCGCTCGGTTCGACGGCGACGTACGTCTGGGCAACAAATCTCTGATCCAGACTGAACGCCTTGAGCGCAGCATTTTGGCCTGCCGCGTCACCATCAAAAGTGAAGATTACTTCGCCACCGGTACCGTCGTCAGAAAGCAATCTGCGCGCAACTTTGATGTGGTCCTCACCGAACGCCGTACCGCAAGTAGCTACCGCGGTACCAACGCCAGATAAATGACAGGCCATGACATCCGTGTAGCCCTCAACCACTACCAATTGGCGGCCTTTGGAGATAGCTTTCTTTGCTAAGTCAATGCCGTACAGCACATGCGATTTCTTATACAGGATTGTTTCTGGCGTATTGAGATACTTTGGGCCTTGGTCTTCTTCGAACAACTTGCGAGCGCCAAACCCAATCGTCTCGCCCGCGATATCTCGAATTGGCCAGATTAATCGACCGCGGAACCGATCAAAAAGCCGGTCGCCGGAGCTGCCGGTGGAGAACATGCCGGTAAGTCGGAGTTCCTCGTCTGAATAGCCTTGGCCGCGCAAATGCTTGAGCAATCCGTCCCAACCTTGCGGCGCAAAGCCAACGCCAAACTGCTCTGCAGCTGCCCGGTCGAAGCCTCGACCAGAAAGGAATTGCCGGCCAGCCGCGGCTCCTGGCGTGAGTAGCTGATCCCGGAAGAATTCAGCGGCAACTTTATGCGCATCGAGCAGGCGTTGCCTGCGACCAGTTTCTTCGCGACGCGGTCCAGAACCGCCGTCTTCGTAATGCAACTCGAAACCGATCCGAGCCGCCAGCTTCTCTACCGTCTCGCTGAAGGAGAGGTGATCGACTTTTTGCACGAAAGAAATGACATCGCCGCCCTCACCACAACCAAAGCAGTGATAACGACCAACTTGCGGGCGGACGTTGAAGGAAGGGCTGCGTTCATCATGGAAAGGGCATAAACCCTTCCAGGAGCCCACGCCAGCGCTTTTGAGGGTCACATAGCCCTCAACGACCTCTTTGATATCGGTGCGGGCGCGGAGTTCCTCAATATCCTCTTGTTTGATCAGTCCGGCCACAGAATGAGTTTATGCCAAGGCTAGGACAAGCTGCGCCGCTAGCGTCAGGTCAACCGCTTATGCCAGGCCAAGGCCGACACATCGGTCAGCGAGGCTACCTGATCGATCACCGCGCGCAGCCGGCCAGCGTCGTCGGCTGCTTGACGCCAATCTGCCGCGAACATCGTCTCTAGATGCGCCTCGCCACCGGCTGCGAGCGCGCCAACCAGCTCGTGCAGCACCTCTTGTTGCCGCTGGTATATCGGGACTCGATTTTCGCTCGTCATGACAAAGGTCGTGGCTAGGCCCTTCATGGCCGCGATCTCGTGGATCGTTTCTTCTGGCACAACGACGTCGGCAGCAAATCTGGTCAGCGGCTGCGGCCCGTAAATGGCCCGGGTGGTGTCCAAAGCGCTCTGGCAGAACCGGCCAATCAACTGGCTAGTCATATTCTTCAACGCGGCCATTGAGGCACGAGTACCGTCCGCATGACGCACCCAAACTTCAGTTGCTTCCAGCCGAGCTAAAGCCGCATCAATCTTAGCTTCCTCGGCATGCGGTAAGTACCACTGCCGGGTATAGACAATTACTCTGGCCCTGGTATCTGAGTCGTCAAGATAGGACAGCTGAAAGTGACCCGCAACAATCGCATCTTCAACATCGTGCACGGAGTAGGAGATGTCATCAGCTAGATCCATCACCTGCGCCTCGATGCAGCTGTGGCCAGCTGGCGCGCCTTCTCGTAGCCAGGCGAAAATTGGTTCGTCGTCGGTGTAGACGCCAAATTTGCTACTGCGCTGGCCGTGAATCACTGGCGCATCAGCAGCTAGCCACGGGTACTTGCAGGCGGCATCTAGGCTAGCCTTGGTCAAGTTCAGCCCGGCCGAGAACCCGTCAGCGGTGAGCACTTTAGGTTCCAGCCGAGTCAATAACCGCAGGGTCTGCGCATTACCTTCAAAACCGCCGATGGCGTGCGCCAAGTCATTCAACGCAGATTCACCATTGTGGCCGAAGGGCGGATGGCCTAGGTCGTGTGCCAAACAAGCGGTATCGACGACGTCGGGGTCGCAGCCAAGAACTCGGCCCAATTCACGGCCCACTTGAGCTACTTCAAGCGAGTGCGTCAACCTCGTTCGGACAAAGTCGTCGGTGTCCGGGGCAACGACTTGGGTCTTGGCACCAAGACGGCGCAGCGCGGAGGAATGCAACACTCTAGCCCGGTCTCGCTCGAAAGGACTGCGGTAGCTTTTCTTGGCCTGCTCTTGAACAAATCGTGCCGCATCGTCAGCGGAGTAGCCGACGGTTTGCGTAGTTTCTGCCACGGATTCAGCCACCGGATACGTCCAATTCTGCCGCTGCGATATTGGCTTGTTGTTCTTCATTGAGGTCGCGCTCCGCCAACCAGTTATTTGGCAACGCGGTGCGCTTTGGCGTGCCAGCCCTGCCCCGTGGGCCTTCCGCGTCAACGCCAGGGTAGGGCGAGTCGGTATCCATTTGGTCTAATAATTCGCGCAGTGCCTCGAGTGTGCTCACCATCGCTAATTTGGTCCGCAGCTCGCTGCCAACAACGTAACCCTTGAAATACCAGGCCATATGTTTGCGAATGTCGCGCAACGCCTTACCTTCTTCGCCGAAAGTTTCGATGAGAAGTTGCGCGTGCCGGTAAACCGTGTCCGCTACTTGCTTGAGTCCAGGGCGGAACCGGCGGGAGTCGCCGTCGAACGCGGCCATCAAATCGCCAAAAAGCCAAGGCCGGCCTTGGCAACCGCGGCCAATGACCACACCGTCGATGCCGGTCTCGCGAACCATCCGGATAGCATCTTCGGCGCTCCAGATGTCGCCATTGCCGAGCACTGGAATATCGGTAACGGCCTCACGCAGTCTGGCAATTGCGGACCAATCAGCGGTGCCGGAATAGAACTGCGAGGCTGTCCGCCCGTGCAGAGCTACCGCGGCGACACCAGAATCCCGGGCAATTTTGCCGGCTTCCAGATACGTCAGGTGGTCATCGTCGATGCCTTTGCGCATCTTGATAGTCAGCGGAATATCGCCCTTCGATGCTTCGCGAACCGCGGTGCGCACGATCGAGGCGAAAAGTTCAGTCTTCCAGGGAAGCGCCGCCCCGCCGCCGCGACGAGTCACTTTCGCCACCGGGCAGCCGAAGTTCAGATCGATGTGGTCGGCGTGATCCTCCTCGACCAACATCCGCACCGCCTTGCCCACGGTAATCGGATCCACACCATACAGTTGCACGGAACGGACCTTCTCGTCTTCGTCATGCGAGATGATGCGCAAGCTTTCCGGCGTGCGCTCAACCAGGGCCCGCGAGGTGACCATTTCGGCCACGTACAAGCCGCCGCCGTACTCACGGCAGAGCCGTCGGAAAGCGGTGTTGGTAATTCCGGCCATGGGGGCCAAAACCACTGGGGTGTCCACAGTGATATTGCCTAGCCGGAGCGGCGGCAGTTCAAGCCGGTCAGTTGCTACTGGCACATCGATAACAGTCACGGTTCAATTCTCTCAAACCGGTCAAAATCGACCGCCATCTCCCGTTGAGGGGTCGTATTTTGACGCTAAAAGTGCTTTTTAGCGTCAAAATACGACCCCTCAACGGGAGGAATGCAGAGCTAACTACGACGGCGGACTACTGGGCGTCGTTGATCGTCCACATTTGATTCCGGTCGCCGCTGCGGCAACCTTCAGTGCGTAGCTGTTGTCCATGACCTTTATTGGTCAAGCACGAGCCATCCTGACCGCTCTGGATCTGAATTTGGCCCTGGCTACCGCCGGGCGCATCGGAAAAATTACATTGCTGGTTGGAGCCGCCGCCGTAGCCCCATTGTTGAATGTCGGTACCGGCGATGCTTTTGTCCAAGACCAAGGTGGAGCCGATGCTGCGGAAAATAAATCGGTTCTCGCTCCCCTGCCGGTACATCTGCCAGCGTTGGTTATTTCCCTTGGCGTAATCCCAAGAGTTCACTTTGGCGCCTTCTGGCTTAGTCGCGTTGGCATCAACGTCTACGGCCTGGCCATCAGCAACGCTTTTGAGCAAGACCGCGGGTGATTCCACATGCAAACTAGCCCACGGGTCACCGCCTAATCCGCCGCGTGTTGGTGGTTTGGACTTCACCGGATTCACGCCTCCAAGATCGGTGACTTTGACATAGTCAACCAACATTTGCGCTGGCATGCTGTTCAGATCTACCGAGCCGCCAAGAGTGCCGCAAATAGCGAGGTTAAGGATCAAGAAGAAAGGTTTATCGAAAACCCACTGCTTGCCACCTAGATCTTCTTTACCCACACTAAGGTACGGATTGTCATCCAGAAACCAAGTGATTCGATCCGGACCCCAGTCAACTCGGTAGGTGTGGAAAGAGTCGCTGAGTGGGCTCGACCTGGTAATTTCACCACCAATGCCATCACCGCCGCTGTAGCCGGGGCCATGCAGGGTGTCGAGCAATTGATGCGACCGATTGCCAACGTTTTCCATGATGTCGACTTAACCGGACTGCGGCCAGCCAGCGGAACCGATGTTCTCACCCAACATCCAAAATGCTGGCCAGGCACCCTTTTGGCCCGGAACTTTCACTCGAGCTTCAACTCGGCCATATTTGGCGGTAATTTTTCCTGCCGAATTCAATCGCGCCGAGGTTATTTCGCACGGCCAATAAAAACAATTCAATCCATTGGTATTATCTCGTCGGGCGGTAATAACCAGATTGCCATTGCCATCAAGCTTGGCGTTATCTGAGCTGTCCGTGTAATACTGCCGCTCGTTATTACCCCAGCCAGATCCGCCGGTCTCCATATTCCAGAATTGCGAGTTTGGCTTTGAGCCAGATCCGCCCTCAAAATTGTCGGTCCAGTTGGCCACCGCAGCTGCTGGCGCGGCATGAGGCGTCGCCACCGCTGATTGCGAGACTGCTACCGCCCCGGCAGCACCGAGCGAAATTGCGGCGGCAATCGAGGCCATTCGCACAATTGACTTTCTATCGATGAAATGACCCACAGCGAATCCTTCTGCTTGAGAAAATTATTCCAAAAGCAGGCTACCTCGATTATTAACACAAATTAGGAAAATTTGTTTAATTCATGAAATCAACAGAAAACTAAGTATTTACCATTAAGTAATTACTTAGTCTGCTAACTAGCCCAGCGAAAACGCTAGAGCAACCAACCGTTTTCCTCAGCCTGATGAGCTGCTTCTGCCCTAGTCCGTGCGCCGGTCTTACCCATTGCACTAGAAAAATAATTTCGCACGGTGCCCTCCGAAAGAAAGGTCGCTTTGGCAATATCCGCGACTGTTCCGCCCTGGGCAGCAGCGCGCAACACATCGGTTTCTCGTTCCGTCAGTGGGCTTTCCCGCTGGTAAGCGTTTCGGCAGCGAGCGTTGGATCCACCACTCGAAGCCCCGATTGAACCTTACGAACCGCCTCAGCAAGCTGCTTCGCGGGCGTATCTTTCACCACGAAACCGCTAGCACCAGCTTGCATTGCTCGCCGCAAATAACCCGGCCGGCCAAAGGTAGTCACCATCAAGACTCGGCATTCAGGCATTGAGCCGTGCAGCTGGGCGGCGGCGGCGATGCCATCTAGACCTGGCATTTCAACGTCGAGCAGCGCAACGTCAGCATGGTGAGCTAACGCGGCAGCCAACACCTCATCGCCACGGCCAACTTCGGCAACAACCTCAATATCGGCTTCTAAGTTCAACAGGGCGGCCAAGGCGCCCCGAACTAAAGCCTGATCGTCCGCAATCAGAAGTCGAATCATTTTCTCAACCTCTCTTGGTAAGCACGCACAATTGGACGCGCAATCGAAAACCGCCCAAAGCAGATTTTCCTACAATCAGGGCGACATTTTGCGCCTCGACTCGCTCGCGCAGTCCGCTCAGCCCGTTGCCTGCATCGGCGGCAGCTGAACCCACCGCGCCCACGCCGTCGTCATCGATCTGGATAAAGTTTGGCCCCATGGTCACTACGGCTTTACTCGCGTGCGAATGCCGGACAATATTTGTGACTCCCTCACGCAAGGCCCAGCCAAACAGCTCGCGGTATTTCGCTGGGATTTCATCCGCAGCACCAGGCACCTCGGCGTCCATCCCTGCCGCGGCGAGCGCGCTGCGGGCATTGACCAGTTCGGTGAGCACGTTGACGCCACGATAGCCGCGCACCGTCGCTCGCACATCGACCAGCGCACCGCGGGCAAGTTGCTCCACATCATGAATCTCCGCAGCCGCTCGCTCAGGCGCGGCATCTAGAAGCCGGCCAGCGAGCTCGGCTTTGACGGCAATAACGGTCAGCGAGTGACCAAGAATGTCGTGCATGTCCCGGGCGACTCGGCTGCGTTCCTCTTTAACCGCAACATCTGCCAGTTGCTGCTGCGTCTCGCGCAGCACCCGTAACGCTTCGATTTGCCGGGCGAAGGCGATCATCATCAAGCCGATCGACAACGAGACAACGGCCATTGAAATTGCATAGTCAAGGCTTTGTCCCATCAGCAACTCGGTGATCACTAGCAAAACCGCCACCGAGCTCACAATGATCAAACCAGTTTTTCTAGGGTGCTGTTGCATGGCGGCACACACCGTCAAAAAGGTTGCAAACCAACCTCCGGACGGCCCAATGTCCAGAATCCACAAACTCCCCAGCACCGCGAAGACTAACCAGATAGTGATTTTGAAGGGCTCGCTGCGGGCCCAGCTCAATGGCGGAATGATGATAAATAAGATCAGAGCCAGCAGTGAGATCGCAGCATAAAAAATCCGAAGTTCAACCGGGGCATCCGAAGTAAATAACGCTGGCCAGCTATTAAAGCCAAAAATTACCACCGAAATTCCAGCGCCAGTGTACCAACGGCGAGCACCGGTGGAGGTGAGCAGTTCGCGGAAGTTCAAAGCTTGCTGCATGTCCTGGGCAAACCAACTCAAGCGCTTGGTCATCCGATCCACGTCTTGGTTGACCTCTTCGGCAGAGCGGCTGTAATAAACACCTGGCATGGGGTTACCTTACGTTGCTTTGGCTTAGAAAAGTTCGACGTCGGCGCTCACCTGGAGTGGGCACCGACGTCGAACCGGGTGCTATTTAGACCCGCTTGGTATCGCGGCGGAAGGCAAGGGCCGCGCCAGCAACAAAGATCACTAGCCAAATGGCGACGTTGAGCAGCGCCAGCCAGTTGAAGGCATCCCCGGTTAGCGGCGCCCGAGCGATTTCACCGATGCCGTAAGTCGGCGTCCAAACACCGACGGATTCGAAAACGCCTCCGAGTGATTTCAAGGGAGCAAACAAGCCACCGAAGAAGGCCAAGAAGGCGATGACCGGCCCCATGATTTGCATAACGTTTTCACTGGGAATCAGGTAGCCAACTAGCAAACCCAATGCGGTAAAGACCAAGGAGCCAAGCAGGCCAGCCAGACCGGAAAGGATCCAGATCTGCGGCTCCATCCGGACGCCGATGATAAATCCGGTGATGTCGACCGCCAAGATCGCGATAAGCCCCAGAAGTAATCCACCGACGACTTTGACCAAAATATTTGCTGCCGGAGTCAGCGGGGTAAGTCGTAGTTGCCTGCTCCAACCCATGGAACGTTCGACGGCGCTACCTGCCGAGGTGGAGGTAACCATGCAGCCATAAACTGCCATCGAGATCATGATGTAGGCCGCAACCGAAACCCCACCGGCGCTGACCGGGTGACTCGGGTCAATCGCGGTGTCCTTCTGCGGCAAGCCAATGATCAGAAACATCACTACCGGCAGTACTAAGGCAAACATCACATTGCGTCGGTTACGTAGGCGACGTTTCATTTCGATGCCGAGCAAGGTCAAATTGAATCCGCCGAACGGCGGCACTTTACGTTCCAGCGAGATGCTGGCGGGAATTGCAGTAGTCATGGCAGGTCCTCAGTTCTTGCTGTCGTCGGCGGTGAGCGCCAAGAAGGCGTCTTCGAGATTGTGCGAGGTGACTTCGAGGTCTTTCGCATCGGTATTGTTCAGCAAATAGCGCGCTACGGCGTCGGAATCTTTGCTATGCACACTCACGATGCCGGCGCGCAGCTCGACATTGTCCACCCCGGGCAACCCGGCAACCGCGGTTTGATCGAGGTTACTCACGGTGGCGCGAACGGTCCGCCCGGAGGCTAGAGATTTGATTTCCGCGCTGGAACCATCGGCGACGATCTGGCCCTTACGAACCAAGATAATCCGGTCCGCATAAGCATCTGCTTCATCGAGGTAGTGCGTGGCAAAGATTACCGTCCGGCCGCGGCTGGCGTCAGCATGGATTGCGTTCCAAAAATCGCGACGTCCTTCAACGTCCATTCCCGTGGTTGGCTCATCCAGTATCAACAAGCCCGGGTCTGAAACCAAAGCCATCGCAAAGCGGAGCCGCTGTTGCTGGCCACCAGAACACTTGCTGACAATTCGATCACCGATGTCCTTAATTCCAGCACGTTCCAGGCATTCGTCAGCCGGGCGAGCTTCGGCGAATAGCGACGCCGTCAGCGCCACCGTCTCGCGAACCGTCAGGTCTTTCAGTAAGCCACCGGTCTGCATCAAGGCCGAAACCTGGCCGTGCGCAATGGCTTGGCGCGGACTCTTACCGTAAATACTGACTGAGCCTTGATCGGGTTTGCTCAGGCCAAGCAGCATATCGATTGTGGTGGTTTTTCCGGCACCATTCGGGCCCAGAAAAGCTACCACTTCGCCCGGCTTGATCTGCAGGTCGATGCCATTGACTGCTTGGACTTTGCCAAAGGACTTTTGCAAATTCTGTGCATCGACGGCATAGAGCGCGGAGGGCATGCTGCCGCGTTGTGTCGCGGTGGCGAGTTGTTCACTCATCAGAGATTCCTTAATTTCCGTCATTAGAGGGTTTTCAGAGTTTTAGGGTGGCCGTCCGCTGGGGTTCTAGCCACGGTGGCAAACCGTTGCGCTGCGAGCGCTACGGCAAGATAAAGCATGATGCCGGTCAGGCCCAACGCTTCAGCGCCATCGCTTTGGCCCGCCGGCGAAAGCTGCACGCCAGCCCAGTCAAGGCCTAAGTGCACCGCGATGCCCACGATCCACAAGGCGATCGTGATCCAGTTGCCTTGCCGCATCAGCGACCCGTCCTCGGCTCGCCAGAGGTGAACTAACCGCCCGCGCAGCCAACCGAATCCAGCACCGGTTAGATAAGCCAAGAACTAGAGCGAGGTAACCGGCAGCCGAGATTTCGTCCCGGCCAGCGAGTTGTAAAATCTGCACTCTGCCCAATACCACCAAAATGAACATCAGCCGATAAGGCTGGCGCTCTTTGATGGGGCGCGGTTGCAACTGGCGGTACAAAATCCAGCCAAGCACCGCGATTGCGATGAGGATGTTGATAATGTCTTGGGCTGACATGGTGAGGCGCTCCTGAGAATTTTTCAGCACCCCTCTTGGGGCCGTTATGAAAATCATCCGCCCGCTGCTGGCAGATACCACCACACGGCTGTCATCATCTGCAGATGACAAATGTCATCGTCGAGCAGGCAAGATGGAGTAGTGATCATGAAGACTGTGCTAACAGGCCGACTCGAACTCACGCCGCTCAGCAGAGCGGATGAAATTGCAAACCCACGAGATCTATTCGGATCCGCAGACCTGGGCTCATCTGCTCGAGCTCCGGCACAAGACGCTGCAACAAACTCGCGCAATGATCGAGTCGGCAGCGGTAAAGTGGCAAAAGTATGGCGCTAGTTATTGGGCAGTCAGGTTGGCCGTACCTGTTGGTGAGTTGCCAGCTTGCACTTTTATTGGCAACGGCGGCATCAACCCCTTGGAAGATGCTGCGGCAGGTCTGTGGAACCTAGGCTATCGGCTGACCCCGGCCAGCTGGGGTCATGGTTTGGCCACTGAGTTGGCGAGCGCCGCACTGAAATTCGCGGCAGAAATTCGGCCGGAACATCCAGTAATCGGCAGAACGCTAGAAAACAACCCAGGTTCCTTTTCAGTGCTGGAAAAAATTGGTCTAACGCTGCAGTGGCGCGGGGCCGAAGCGCCTGGGAGCGTTTCCCGACTGATCTACGCTGATCGGCCGCCTAGTCAGCGGCAGTTGCAAGCGTTGATTGACCTGGGCTGACTTCCGGCGTCGCCAGTGGCAACGATTCGCGGCGTCGTCCAGTTGCTTTGACGACCAATACTGCAACCGCAGTAGTCACCGGAATTGCCAAAACCAAGCCGATCGAGCCAACCAGGGTTCGCACGATTTCTTCAGAAAGTTCCGCGCTAGTGAGCGCTTCGCCCATCGAGAGGCGGTAAAGCATGACCAAGATCAGAATCGGTAACGCACCACCAGCGTAGGCGAAAGCAATCGTATAAACCGTGGAGGCAATGTGGTCGCGGCCAATCCGCATTGCCGAGGTAAAGAGCTTCCGCGCGGAAGTTTTTGGCGCTAGCTCATAAAGCTCCCACACCGCTGAGGCCTGGGTGATGGTGACGTCGTTGAGCACGCCAAGGCCGGAAATGATCAGACCACAGGTAATCATGCCGGTAATCGACAGCTGCCCCGCAACGCTTTGTAGCTGGTAGGTATTGTGATCCGCCAGTCCGGTCAAGTAAGTGGCGCTGGTAGCCCAGGCGGCAAGCCCCGCCGTCATCATGAGACCAAAAAGCGTGCCAATCAATGCGGTGGAGGTTCGAGCAGAAACACCATGCGCAAAATAAAGCACTCCGAACATGATCACTGCCGAGCCAACCAGCGCCAGCAATAGCGGCGGTTTGCCTTCGACTAAGCCAGGCAAGATGAAGAAGGCAAGTACCAGATATGCGCCCACCAGGCCTAAAAGTGCCCGGAGCCCGCGCCATCGAGCTACCGCAATGACGACCACGGCATAAACCAGGGCCAGTAGCAGCATGGGCACGCCACGAACAAAGTCCATAAAAACATAGGCCGGTCCGGTAACCGATGGACCGATTTTGGAGAGGTTCACATACTTGATCGTGTCGCCCTGGTGCACACCGGGCGAGACCACGATTTCTGGGCTGATGAGCACCGGAACCTGATTCCCACCGGCATCTGGTTGGGTGTAGGCCACCAAACAGCCCTTGCTACCAGCAACCGCACCCTGGCAGTCTTCGGCTTCAGTGCGCTGAACTTTACCGGTATCAATACTCGCCCCCGGCGCTGCCGCATAGGGGCTATTAACCGAGATGGTTGTGCCGGAACCGCTAGGCCACAACAGCACCATAAAGACCACGGCCGCCAGGCCAAGCGGGCCCAGGATCAGACCAAGCAACCAACCAGCTCGACGGCGAGCTTGCCGCCGCAACGATTTATCGCGCCGCTGCTCAGGCCCATTAAACCCTGAACCCATCCGTTCGCCGTCGTGCTCCGAACCGCTCATGACGGCATGAGAATGTCCGTGTCCCATATCTTCAGTACCTCCGTGCCGAAGCCTACGTGAGAACCGGTCTTAGATGGTGGAGGCGGGGCTGACTCACAGTTCGCAACGGTAGGATTGGGGCTCGGCAGCGTAGCGAATTGACTAGATTCAACAAAAGGGGAAACGCGTTGAAACGCAGGATTGATGAGGCCGATGAAGTGCCTAGGGGAACCTTGGCGCATGCACCGGTGCTGACCATTAGGCCCGCCCACGGCGTGACCAAGGCTGTGGTGTTAGTTCTGCATGGTGGCCGAGTCAATTCCTATGAACCCGTTCGAGCCCGGCATTTAAGCCCGTCCCGAATGATTCCCATTGCCAAACTTTTACATCGTTGGGGTTCCCGGCACGGCATGGCTGTCTGGTCCTTGCGCAATCGCGTTCGCGGCTGGAATGGTGAAGAGCGCTCCCCCGTTCAAGATGCCCGTTGGGCACTAGAGAAGATCCGCGAAGAACATACTTCGGTGCCGGTTTACATTTTGGGACATTCGATGGGTGGCTCGGTAGCTATCGCAGTGGCCGATGACCCGAACGTCAAAGCAATTGTTTCGCTTGCGCCCTGGACCGATGAAGATTCGTCCACCGAACCGATCCGCGGCCGGAGTGTCTTGATTATGCGCGGCGACAAAGACAAATGGACCAGTGCGCCCTCGTCACAGAATTTTGCTGAACGGGCCCAGGGCTCCGCGAGCGAAATCTTCTACGTTCGGTTGGTCGGTGCCGGGCATTTCATGTTCGACAAAATTGCCATCTGGCAACGTCTGAGCGCCTCTTTCCTGCTCCGGCAGTTTGGCACCGATTTACACATCCCGCTCAAACCCAAAGTCACTAAGCTAGCCGACCTTCTTTACCAAGGCCGGCAAAAGCTTCTGACCGAACTGTAAGTGGTGATCCTTCATGACTAATCTCTTCAACACCTCGGCTTCCTTTTCTGGTGGCGCTTTCGCACTCAACCTGCTCTGGAGTGCGTTGGGGGTTCTGCTAGTTCTTGCCATCACCTATGCGGTGGCGCTCAAACAAAAACGGCATGGCGTGATTGATGTTGCCTGGGCAATGGGTTTTGTTGTGGTCGCAGTAGTTAGCTTTTTCGCCTCAGCCGGCAGCAATGCCGACGGCGGCCGACGGCTTTTGCTGCTGCTCGCCGTCGCACTCTGGGGCTTGCGTTTGGCCGGCTTTATTGGCTGGCGCGCCCGCGATGGTAAGGAAGATCCACGCTACGAGGCGATGCTCGCAAAGGCACCGGGCTCGGCAAATATTTACGCGCTACAGAAAGTCTATTTGCCGCAAGGGTTGGTGTTGTTTTTCGTTTCGCTCACCATCCAAGTTGGCATGTTCAGTACCGCTAGCTTGGGATGGTTGGCCTGGCTCGGCATCCTAGCGTGGCTCGTCGGAATGTTCTTTGAGACCGTTGGAGACGCGCAGCTAGCTCGGTTCAAAGCAGATCCCAACACCCGGGGAACTGTTCTCAACACTGGTCTGTGGCGCTACACCAGGCATCCGAACTACTTTGGTGATGCCGCAGTCTGGGTAGGGCTGTTCCTGATAGCCGCCGACTCCTGGCCAGGGGTCCTCACCATCCTCTCCCCCGCGCTGATGATCTGGGCGCTGGCCGGCAAAACTGGAAAGCCGCTCACTGAGTCCCGGATGTCCAGCCGGCCCGGTTACCGCGAATACATTGAAGCCACCAGCGGGTTCTTTCCACTGCCACCCCGCAAAACCCGCAGCAGCAAGCAAAAGGAGCTCTAGTGCCTTGGCGTCCAGCCCCGAATAACACCTTTTACCGAATGATCGTCGGCACGGGGCTGTTCCTGCGCGGACTATTCCAACTGGACGTGCAGACCAGCAGCCTTGAACATTTACCGGCCGCTGATCCCATCGAAGGCAAGGCTCGTAAGCCAATTCCGGGGCACGGTGCCGTCATTGCCATCACGCACTTTGGATATTTGGATTTCGCGGTGGCCTCGATGGTGATGTGGAAGCACGCGAAAGTTCAAATGCGCTATTTGATTCATAAAGGAGCTGCCGATCATTGGCTCGCCGGGCCAGCGATCTCGGCAGCCGGTCATGTAGTTGTGGACCGTGCAGCTGGCCGAGACGCCTATCTGCAAGCAGTACAAAAGCTCCGCGAAGGCGAATACATTGCCATTTTGCCGGAAGCTGGCGTCAGCCGTTCATTCACCGTGCGCGAATGCAAAACCGGTGCGATTCGGATGGCAGCCGAAGCAGGTGTGCCGATCGTGCCCATCTCAGTGTGGGGTGCACATCGGCTGATGACGCGCGGGCATGGTTTCAGGCCATTCAAGTCCTGGAAAAAGCCGATCCGAGTTGATATCGGTGAACAGATCCTGGTTCCCGAGGACCTCGATGCGGTAGCGGAGACTGACAAGCTCCGGCAGAGTCTACAGGCGGGCATCGATCGCGCAATGGCCAAATACCCGGAAAAGCCGGCGCCGGGAGCCTGGTGGATGCCGGCGGCCTTGGGCGGCAGCGCTATGTCTGTGGCAGACCAGTCCGCGGCAGATGCACGAGATTTAGCTCGCGGACGCCGCGACTAACTTCCTAGCCTCGCTGTGAGGGGGCAGGTAAACTCTGGGTGAATTTCACCCACTACTCAAGGACGAGGAGCTTCCCGTGCCCAATCCGGCAATACGGCTAAAGACCAACCCATCGGTTGAGCCCGAACGCGGCCTAGCGAAATTCGCGCAATCATTGGCCCGTTGGACCGAAAAATGGTTTCCGGAAGCCTACGTTTTTGCGCTGGCGGGCGTGATCATTGTCGCGGTTGCCGCCTTGGCAAACGGCGCTGGCCCGCAAGCAATTACCGATTCATTCGGCAACGGTTTTTGGGACCTCACCGCATTCACGCTGCAAATGGCTATGGTGGTGCTGACCGGTTACGTTGTTGCCACCTCAGCACCAATTGCCAAAGTCATTACTCGGCTGGCAGCGATTCCGACGACGGCGCGCGGCGCAGTCAGCTTTCTCGCGTTCCTTGGTATGGCGGTGTCTTTTCTCAACTGGGGACTCAGCCTAGTTTTTGCCGGTCTCGTTGCCCGGGCAATAGCGCGCCGAACTGACCTGCGGGTGGATTATCGAGCGTTGGGTGCAGCCGCGTTCATGGGCTTAGGTGCCGTCTGGGCGTTGGGGCTGTCTTCCTCTGCTGCTCAGTTGCAAGCTACCAAGGCTTCGTTGCCACCAGCCCTGCTCAAAATCACCGGTATTTTGGATTTTGGCAGCACGATCTTCACTTGGCAATCGTTACTGATGTGCCTAGTGATTGTTTTGGTCACCGTGCTGATTGCACATTTTTCCGCCCCTAGCGGCAAGGCGATCAAAACTGCCCAGGATTTGGGTGTTGATCTTTCTGACGATCCCGAACCAGCTGCGAAACGATCACGACCCGGTGAATGGCTTGAATACAGCCGAGTACTGCCAATCCTGTTGGGCCTATTGACCTTAGGTTGGCTGGTTTCACAATTTCTGACCTTGCCTGCGCTCGCCGTCGTCTCTTCGCTCAACGCCTATCTCTTAGTCTTTTTGATCCTTGGCTTGGTGTTGCATGGCACGCCACGCAAGTTCCTCCAAGCGGTAGCCAAGGCGGTGCCAGCTACCGCAGGTATTCTGGTGCAGTTCCCGCTCTATGCCGCGATGGCCGCTATCTTGACCAAGGCCAAAGGCTTTGAAGGATTGAGCCTTTCAGAACATTTGGCGCACTTTTTACCAATATCGGCGGCGGCGGTTGGTTTGCTGTCATCATTGCGCTGTACACCGTGATCCTGGGTATTTTCGTGCCCTCTGGAGGTGGGAAGTGGCTTGTCGAAGCGCCTTATGTGATGCAAGCTGCCACAGTTGTGCAGATGAATCTGGGTTGGACGGTGCAGATTTACAACGTCGCCGAAGCTTTGCCGAACCTGGTTAATCCATTTTTCATGTTGCCACTTCTTGCCGTGCTTAAATTGCGTGCTCGCGATTTAGTGGGTTTCACCTTCATTCATTTCATCTTCCACCTACCGATTGTGTTGTTTCTAGTCTGGATTCTGGGCACAACTTTCAGCTTTATACCGCCACACATTCCTTAGCAAGTATTCCGACATTTCAGGAAATATTTCTATGACGCGGAATATATTCTGGGCTGTTGTGTTGTCTAAGGCATGACAACTTTAGGACTCATAGGCAGCGGAAATATTGGATCGACTCTCGCTAAGTTGGCGGTGAAAAATGGCTACGACGTGGTGCTCAGCAATTAACGCGGCCCGGAAACCCTTGCCGAATTGGTTACGGAATTAGGGCCCAACGCTCGCGCGGCGACCGCTACCGAGGCGGCCCAAGCTGGCGACGTCGTGGTGGTAACCATCCCGTTGAAAAACTATCGAGATGTTCCGGTGACCGAACTATCCGGAAAGACCGTGATCGACACCAATAACTACTACCCCGAGCGTGATGGCGTCATCGACGAGCTAGAAGCCGAGACCACAACCACCTCAGAACTGCTGCAGGCTCACCTACCCGAGTCCAACGTAGTTAAGGCCTTCAATCACATCTACTTCAAGGACCTGCTTTCGCAGGGCGAGCCAACGGCCACGCCCGGCCGTCGTGCGCTAGCAATAGCAGGCGATGACGAGGCGGCCAAGGCCACAACTGCAGCCTTGATCGAAGAATTCGGGTTCGACGCCGTTGACGTCGGGGCGCTTAGCGAAGGTTGGCGCTATCAGCGTGACACCGAAGCTTATGTTGATCGGTACGATGCAAAAGGGCTAACAACCGCGCTCAAAAACGCCAAACGGTACTCCGAGGGCAGCTAGCGCAAGGACTTTGCAGCGCCTTTGATGGCGTCAGCCACCAATTTCAAGCTCACTGAGCCAAGGCGCCATTGCTGCCAATACAGCGGCACATCAACATGACCGCGTGGTGCGATTCGTTGTAATGCGCCTGATTCCAGCAGGGCTGCTGCCTGCATTCGCGGCACCATTCCCCAGCCAAAGCCGAGCTCTATGGCCTGCATAAAATCACTCGACGCCGGCACATAGTGCCGTGGCGGCTCCGGAGGGGTAGCACTTCGGAGCCGCAGGTATCGATCCTGCAGATCGTCTTTACGGTCATAAATCACCGTCGGCGCTTTAGCCAGCGCAGCCACATTGGCACCACCTTCGAACCAGCGCGCGGCAAACTCCGGCGAGCAGATTGGTAAATAACGCACGATGCCCAGCAAGGTTGAACTGCAGCCAGGTGCCGCTTTCGATTCGGACGTGATCGCGGCAATTGCATCGCCTTGACGCAGAACTTCTAGCGAGTGGTCCTGATCCTCACGCAGCAGTTCCAAACGCAATTGGGCTGCAAGCGGAGCCAAAGCAGGTAAGACCCAGGTAGCTAACGAGTCTGCGTTGACCACAATCGAAACCGCTGGCAACTCGTATCCGGGTTCAGCATCAAGTTCAGTGACCAGATCTGCGGTAAGCAACTCCGTATGCCTAGCAAAGCGCAACATCAGCTGCCCTGCATCGGTTAACTTCGGCGGCTTGCCACGCCGCAGCATCGGACGACCAAATTGGCGCTCCATGGCCAGTAACCGCTGGCTAACCGCCGATTGAGTGATGTCCAAGCTATTGGCCGCCGCCTCAAAACCGCCGTGATCAATAATCGCACTCAGTGCGCGGAGCTGTTCGGGCTGAACTTCCATCATTAGCTCAGCTTATAGTGCATTAAAAACATTAGCTGTTAGATTTAAATTTGAGTGCGTAGCGTAGTTACTCGTGATGATTTTGACGGTACTTACCGGGCTGGGCACCAGCATTTCTTTGATCGCGGCCATCGGCGCGCAAAATGCGTTTGTGCTCCGCCAAGGCTTGCGCCGCGAGCACGTACTGCCACTCATCGTGATCTGCGCACTCTCAGATGCGGTACTGATTTTTGCCGGAATTGCTGGCTTGGGATTCCTGGTGACATCTTTTCCGCTGATTTTGACCGTAATCCGCTATGGGGGCGCCGCATTCCTGCTTTGCTACGGATTCATTGCGGCCCGGCGAGCTCTCCGGCCCGGTGCGCTAACTGCGCAAAAACCTGAGCGCAACTGCTCGCTCCGTACGGCGATTCTGACCTGTCTAGCCTTCACCTGGCTCAACCCACATGTCTATTTAGACACTGTGCTGTTGCTCGGCTCCGTGGCAACAGCACAAGGCGACCCAGAAAAGTGGTTCTTTGGTCTCGGGGCCGCCTTGGCAAGCATGATCTGGTTCAGTGCTTTGGGTTATGGATCGCGCCTACTCGCACCACTGTTCGCAAAGCCCTTGGCCTGGCGAGTGCTGGACTCGCTCATTGCCGTCATGATGATAGGCTTGGCGACAATGTTGCTCGTTTCCAGTTGAGCCGATTTAGCCGTTGATCTTCTTCACCAAGGCCGCAATTTTAGCGTTTCCCGGTGCCACATTGATTTCAAAGTGCATTTCGTCTTTGCGTCCGTTGTAATCGCCACCCCAACGCACCACGCCATTGCAATCGGCAATGATTTTGTGGATTGCTTTGACCTGCGCGGCGCGAAACGTGCCTGCTTTGCCCAGCGGGTGCTGCGGCGCATTGCAATCAATGGCAGTTCCGCTGGCGTGGTTAGACAGGTCAGTGCTGCCGCTAATGTCCCGGTAAGCGAATCCCCAACAGGTGCCTTTGACCAGCTTTTCAACTTCGCTGTTGAATCGCTTAGCTACGTACCCCAGGATCGTGCGCACATCCCCTTTGCGGACGCCGGGCGCAAAGCTCGCTGCGCCAACCGTCAAAGTAGCAATGGGAGTGTCCTTAGCAGCAGACCAGCCGTTTTGCGATGTTGCAGCAAGTGCTGGCGCTGCTGCGGACACGCCAAGGCCAGCAGCAGCCACGATTACTGCGACGCCACGAACGGCAGTTCGGCGACTAATCAGCACAGTGCGGGTATTCGGAAGTTCAGATTCTTGGTGCACGGAAGTGCCTTTCTTCGGTTGATCCCCCAACCATCGGCAGCATAAATCTGCCCGAAGAATCTCACCGCCGTCAAGAGCGAACAGCGTGTCGCTAAATGTTCCCGGCAAACTCCCCGGAATGACCCTAGAGACTGACGATAATTGTCTTATTGCCAACCTGTCGAGCTTTAGCAGCGTCCAGCAATGGCTTGACCAGAACGTTCAGTGGCTCCATCGAGCTATCCACCTCGACAACCACTGGGTGCTGATAGGCCAGCAAGGCGACCAAATCCCGCACCGCTGCTGCGGCGTCGTCGTCCGTCAACTCTGGCTCCCACCCCAGCAAAACGTCAGCGGCCGGATCATCAGCCGTGTCGCTCAGCGGATGAGGCCCAAAACTCACGCCGAAAGCTCTCAGCTTGCCTTTTTTACTCGGCTTTGCCGCGCCGCCAAAAGCACTCTCCGGCTCGGCCCTGAGCACGATAGCCCCCTGAGCTCCAGTTGAATCAGCGAGGAAGTACGCCTGGACTGTTCCAGGGCTAAGTGGCCCCGTAGGGCTCCAGCTATTGTGGACTGATTCGTACCAGCGTCCGACGACGTCGGTCAGCTCAACCGAGCCGGTAGCCAAATCCTGCACAACGTCAGCACCAGCATCTTCATCTGACTGATCTTCAGATTTTTGGAACCGCTGAAAAGACAGCGCACCAGGGTCAATCTGAATAAGCTGCGAGGTCTGAATCACTTCGGCATTAAGCGAAGCGACGAACGCCGCTCCCGAGGTATTTTCATCAACCTTCGCCGTGAGCACCCGAACGCCACTGGGTGCCTGAGCAGCTTCATGCCGGAGCATCGTCAGTAACGTTGCCGCAACGCCCTGCCGACGATGATCCCGCGCTACCTCGACATAAACCGAGAGCTTGCTAGCGTGCAGACGCTGTTCCATCACCACGCCAGCGGCTACCGGAATTCCCTGATCGGTAGCAACGATGCAACGCTTCCAATTTGAACCCTCACCACCGTTGCTATTAGCTGCCAACGTTTTGCGATACCAGGCGCTTTGCTCACCTTCCGGGTCGCCCCAGATCTGCAGTAATTCAGCTTCGTCACCGTCTTGCCAGGGGCGATACTCCAAAGTCATTATGCCCACAGCAACCGCTCAGCCAAGTAGCCGCGTACCTTGTCCAAAGCAACCCGCTCTTGGCTCATTGAATCGCGTTCCCGAATGGTCACAGCCTGATCCTCCAGCGTGTCGAAGTCCACTGTGATGCAGAACGGGGTGCCAACTTCATCTTGGCGCCGGTAGCGACGTCCGATTGCGCCAGCGTCGTCGAATTCGATGTTCCAGCTCTTACGCAATTCCGCAGCCAGGTCCTTAGCCTTAGGCGAAAGATCTTCGTTGCGTGAAAGCGGCAACACTGCGGCTTTGATCGGCGCAAGCCGCGGATCAAGTTTCAATACCGTGCGAGTGTCTACCCCGCCTTTAGTGTTTGGTGCTTGGTCTTCGGTATAAGCATCGATCAGGAAAGCCATCATGGACCGAGTCAGCCCGAAGGACGGCTCAATGACATAGGGCGTGTAACGCTCACCGCTGGCCTGGTTGAAGTAGCTCAACTCGGTGCCGGAAGCCTTTGAGTGGTTGTTTAGATCGAAGTCGGTACGGTTTGCGATGCCCATCAGCTCGCCCCATTCGGACCCCTGGAAGCCAAACTTGTACTCGACGTCGATGGTGCCGGCGGAGTAGTGCGCCCGGTCATCTTCGGGCACATCGAATTTACGCATGTTGTCCGGGTTGATGCCCAGGTCCACGAACCATTCCCAGCAGGCGTCAACCCAATGCTTGAACCACTCATCTGCGTCGGCCGGTGCGGTGAAGAACTCAATTTCCATCTGCTCAAACTCACGGGTACGGAAAATGAAGTTTCCGGGCGTGATCTCGTTGCGGAAAACTTTACCAATTTGGCCGATGCCGAACGGCGGCTTCTTGCGCGAGGTGGTCAGCACATTGTTGAAGTTGGTAAAAATGCCCTGCGCGGTCTCTGGGCGCAAATAATGCAAGCCTTCTTGGTTGTCTACCGGGCCAAGAAAGGTTTTCATGAGACCGGAGAACAATTGCGGCTCGGTCCAGCTTCCAGGCTGACCAGTATCTGGATCTTTAATGTCAGCCAAGCCGTTTTCCGGCGGATGACCGTGTTTGGCGGTGTACGCCTCGATCAGGTGATCTGCGCGGAATCGCTTATGCGTGTGCAGTGACTCCACCAACGGATCGGTGAACGTCTCCACGTGACCGGAGGCAACCCACGTCGGCGTGGGCAAAATGACGGAGGAATCCAGCCCGACCATATCGCCGCGACCACGGATGAAGGTCTGCCACCACTGCTTCTTGATGTTTTCCTTAAGTTCAACGCCCAAGGGGCCGTAATCCCATGCTGACCGCGAACCGCCGTAGATCTCTCCGGCCTGGAAGACGAATCCGCGGCGCTTAGCCAGCGAGATAATCGGATCGAGAGCGGATTTATTGGCGGCCATATAGGTCAACTCCTGGGGTATGCGGACGGCTGGATGCAGAACGCGGAACATTGCGTGTGTCCACTTGCGTTGGACAGACCAAGCCTACCGGGCGATCTTGCTAGCTTAAACTTGCTAGCTCAAATTCGAGTCGGTGTTGAGCGAATATTGTGCAAGCAACCGCATAAGGATGTCCCGCCGGCGAGCCCGCTCGGTGGGACAAACTAGTTCTTCCCACTGAGTTCGCTTGCGCAGTGGGACCCAGTCGAGCACGGTCCCCCGCCGTTCAGGAAATCACCAAGCACGCGGGCGTGCCAATGCTGACCTCTTGTAGCTTTGCGCCCAGCAAGCCGTCTGGCTGCAGCGCAAATACTGTGATGCTGTCGCCTTTTTGGTTGGCGGCATAGAGAACGCCAGCTCCCATGAGGCCAGTACCCAAGGCAAAATTTCGCGGCCAGGCACCCTCGGTGAGAACTTCCTGGACTAGCTCCGGCAGCCCCTCCTCGGCCAGTGTATTGAGCTTGAAAACGCTGATCTGATCCTGTCCTCGGATGCTGGCATAGGCCAACGTACCGTCTACGGAAAGTTCAATATGCGCTGGATAACTGTTCCCAACGCTTTCCCGAGTGAATAGTGCCACCTGCCCACGGTGTTGCCAGCCACCGGCGGCTTCGCGCCGAGCACGGCTGAAAACATGCAATTGCCCGTCGAGTTCACCCATGACCAAAAGATGATCTACCGAATCACTACGACGCAAGACTAGGTGACGTGGGCCGGTGCCAGCTGGCAACTGCAACCGGGCTTCTTGGCTCAGTTCTGTGGAGTTCGGCCGTAGTTCAAGCCCCGAATCGGAGCCAAGATCAGCGACGAAAACTGTGCCGTAAGGCGTTGGCACGGTTTGATGCGCATGCGGACTTTCTTGACGATCGGTCACTGGCCCGGAACCATTCAACTGCAAAGTGCACTGGATCTCGAGTGCCCGTTGTGCGGCCAGTAGCGATACGGTGCCGGAGCTATAGTTCGCCACAATGACCTGCCCGCCCGGCAAAAGCGAGAGGTGGCAAGGGTCCGCGCCGATCACTGGCGATTGGCTCACCAATTCCAACGAACCGTCGTGGAAATCGCGCTCAAAGACCAGCATCCGGCCCTGTTCGCACTCCGAAACTACGCTCACGCCGTCGGCTGCCAACGCCATAAAAGACGGGTCGGCGACGTCGGCCCGGAGCTTTCGCTGACCCAGCAAGCCGTCGTCGGCAATGTCAAAGGAACTGATACCAGCGCCACGATTTGATCCGGAGGTGTACGAGCCAACAAGGAGTTCCATCGGATTAGCCTACATAAAGCTCTCGCGAGAGGTCGTGACATGACAATAACGCCAAGGTGTCGCGACCTCTCACGAGGATTGCTGCTTAGACCTCTAACGCGAGGCCATACTGACGAATCCAAGCATCCATCTGGATGGTGCTTTCCGCTTGGTAGCGCTCGCCCATTGCGCCACTTCCACCGGTACGAATCATTTCTTTGAGCGCAGCTACGTTCATAAGATCCAGCACCGGGCTGTCACCGCGGTCCAGGATCTCACCGACCTGGTAGAACAGTGCTTTGTTCTACCAGGGTCTTGCGTCGAAGGGTACGAGCTCTTAACGCGTTCGACGACGGACTGTGGCAAGAGATCTTTAGTTGCGTGCCGCAGCAGCGACTTCTCCCGACCATCGAAAATCGTCATGGCCCAGGGAGTTCCGTACACGTACTGCACCAACCGGTGATCACAGAACGGCACTCGAACTTCAAGTCCGACGGCCATACTCATCCGGTCCTTACGATCCAGCAAGATCGGCAGGAATTTAGTCAGGTACAAGTAGCTCACTTCGCGCATCCGCGCTTCGAGTCCGGTCTCGCCAGCACGGCGCGGCACCTCAGCAAGGGCTTGATGATACTGGGACTGCACATACCCTGGCAGGTCCAACTTTGCCGCGAAGGCAGGATTCATCACACCATTGTTATCGGCCCCGCCACCAAATGCGCTAGCTGCAATGCCAGTAATCCACGGGAAAGTGCCCGCTTCCCGAGCTACCGGATCGTGGAATTCCTTGTACCCGCCAAAGACTTCATCGGCGGATTCGCCGGACAACGCAACGGTTGAATGCTGGCGTACCGCTTTGAACAGCAAGTACAGCGAAGTATCCATATCCCCCATACCCGGGAAATCCCGGGCGGTGAGCACCGCAGAACGCGCCGCCGGATCCATCAGCTCTTCGTTGTTGAGCACCAAGTTGGTGTGTGAGGCCTTGGGGTATTGCGCTTTGAGGTGCTCCGCAACGTCGATGATGTACGGACCATCCGGCGTCGGACGAAACTCGTCGGCTTTGAACTCCTCTTCATAACCAGCAAAGTCAACGGAGAACGAACGCACGCCCTCGCCGGTAGTGGCGTTGAGTTGTTTGGCGGACAAAGCCGTCAAGGCCGATGAATCCAAACCACCGGACAACAGCGTGCACAACGGCACGTCGGCAATCAGCTGGCGTTGTGCCGTGTCTTCGAGCAGCTCACGCACGGTGGCGATCGTGGCGTCCAGATCGTCCGTGTGTTCGTGATCGTCCAAGGCCCAATAACGCAGCTCAGTAATGCCTTGTCGATTGATCTTGACGATATGCGCGGGTGGTACTTCCTGCATACCTTTGAAGACCGAGTTGCCAGTATTGGCCGAGAAACCCATCAGCCTGCGCAAACCGTCCAAATCAACGGTTCGCTCGGCCAGCTGATTGGCCAAAATTGCCTTCGGTTCAGAACCGAAAAGCACGCCGTCGGGAGTTTGCAAGTAGTACAACGGCTTAATGCCCAGCCGGTCACGCAGAAGCGTCAACTCTTGTTTCTCGGTGTCCCAGAGGGCCTAGGCAAACATGCCGTTGAAGCGTTCGACGACCTCGCGCTCGTCTTTACCGCCCCAGTGGGCGTGCGCTTGCAGCACCACTTCGGTATCGCTACTGGTGCGAAAGTTTCGCCCCGCAGCAGCTAGTTGCTCGCGAAACTCACGGAAGTTGTACGTCTCACCGGTGTAGATCAACACCTGCCTTGTGGCGTCTTCTTCATCTCTGAGCATCGGCTGGTGGCCGTTTTGTAGGTCAATAATCGACAGTCGTCGATGCCCTAATGCCACATGTTCGTCGATCCAGACTCCTTCGTCATCGGGTCCTCGACAAACGATAGTCCTCGTCATCGCCAAAGCGGTGGCCTTTTCATTCCGGAGATCACGATCAAACGAGACCCAGCCGGCAATTCCACACATGTCCATAACCCTTCGTTAGTTGCCCTAAGTAATGTTATTGATTGAAGGGTCGAACGACAAGGGGAAAAGCTGAATACCCAGCGAGTTGCCAGCTTGAGCTAGTCAGTCGGTGGATCTAGCGGCGAGGCCTGCGAGGCCAAGGCAAAGTAGCCAGCACGACGGCGAGCAGCGTGAGCAGGGTGCCCCACCAAGTGGCCGGTGCGATGACGGTGCCCGCCGTTGGCACGAGGAGATCCAAGGCAAGTGAGCCAAGCAGCTGGCCAGCAATCATGCCCAACCCAGTCAGCAAAACACCCAGACCGCGAACTAGCCAGGCAGCAAGACAGATAAAGAAGCAGCCAAGCGCGCCGCCAAGGTAGTACCACCATTCACTTGGCAAGCCGTTGCCAAACCCGGCGAACAGTACTTTGACCAGCCAAGCCACTAGTAGCACCGCGGTTCCGGCAACAAAGTTGATCACAGTCGCCGCAAGCGGAGTGCCATAATGCACAGTCTGGGTGCCGTTCATCGCTTGTTGAAAGCTCATCAAAAATCCTGCCACCAACGGCAGCAACACTGGTAACAACCAATGCCAAATGCTTTCAGATTGGTTGAACCGAGGTGAAACGGCCCAGATGACGGCGGCGATGGTGAGCAGCACTGAGATGACTCGGATCCCGGTAATCGCTTTCTTTCCGGCTGGCGATATCCCCAGCCGATCGACCAACAAACCACTGAGACTTTGCCCGGTGACTACCGCGACGGTAAAGAGCGCAATCCCGATCACGGCCACGGTCAGCCCTTGGGCCATCACCAAGAATGCGCCAATAACGCCCGCTGCGAGATACCAGCGCGGGAATTTCCTGGCCCGAACCACAGGTGCAATCGCCCGCAATCCGCGGCGTCCAGCAGGAAGGATCAGCGACGCCAAAACAATCAACACCAGGCCGGATCCGAAGCTCATCACAGCTGCTGCCAAGCCATCCCCTAGCGCTGCGCCGAGGGACCCGTTAGATCGGCCCTGACCGGCAACGGCCAAACCGCCGATCACGGCAAGCGGCAGCCCCAAAAGTATCGGCACCTTGTGCGGATTAGTTGCATTCATTCTTGCTCCTCGAACAGCTCAGCTTCTACAGCATTCTTGATTCTCAGGCATGATGGGTACATGCCTGAAATCGAGCAAGTCACGATCCGCGATGAAACTATCCGACTCGGCCAGCTACTCAAACTCGCCAACCTTGCCGACGATAGGATTCAAGCGAAGGAATTCATCGAAAATGGTTTAGTCAAAGTGGACGGTCAGATCGAAAGCCGCCGCGGCGCACAGATCCGTCCGGGATCGGTTGTCACGGTCAACGGTCAGTCGGTTCAGATTTCTGCGCATTGAGCACCTCAGCGCGCAAGAATTCGCCCACATGGCCAATTTCTGCCTGACAAATTCCGTGCCACATACCAGTATACAGCACTTTGGTGAGCTTGGTGTGCTTGGCTAACCATTCGTTGCTCTGCTCAATCAGTGCTTGTGGCAACACTGGATCAGCTTGGTCTCGTCCCCAAAAAAATGGCAGTTTTTCTTTTTCGAGTTCGGCATCCTTGAAGTAGGGATCGGCCTCGGCGTCGATAATAAAACCTGATAAACCGACGACGGCGGCAAAGCGTTCCGGCCGGTGCCGAGCCAAAGTACTGGCCATTGCCATGCCTTGGGAGAAACCGAGCAAAGTCACTGAGCTGAAATCGGCCGCAATCGAATCAAGCCATTCATCAAGCTCAAGCGCGGCACTGGTCACGGCTTCGATGCTGATGATTAAGTCGCTCTGCAAAGGGAACCAAGCAAACCCAGAGCCAGCCGATTGACCTGCCCGGACGGCGGCGATCATAAATTCAGCCGGGAGTTGTTCAGCCAATCCGAAAAGATCAGCTTCA
This sequence comes from Renibacterium salmoninarum ATCC 33209, assembly GCF_000018885.1. NCBI lineage: Bacteria > Bacillati > Actinomycetota > Actinomycetes > Micrococcales > Micrococcaceae > Renibacterium > Renibacterium salmoninarum. Next base: position 2,614,260 of record NC_010168.1, read on the forward strand.
TTTGCACCATAGCCATGGAGCAGGACCAAGAGTGGGGTTCCGGCACGTTGCTCAGCCGGCTTTGACCAGAGAACTACGGGCGCGATGGGTGAAGAAGTCATATTCACATCCTGCCACGGACCGGCCAGGTCCACGGCAGGCCATCTAAAAGCCCTTGACCCTGGATCTTAGTTTCGCCAAGCTCCTTCACAAGTTCATGACGATGTACTTTTTTGCTGTGCTCCAAATGCGCGATCAATTTTTCTGAATGAGTCACCACAATTATTTGGTAGCTTTCAGCGGCCTCTACGATAAGTTCGGCAACTGCTGGCAATAAATCAATATGCAAGGACGTTTCCGGCTCATTCAGCACCATAAGTTCGGGAGGACGCACGGTGAGCAATGCAGCGCAAAGGAGCAGATAGCGAAGCGTGCCATCGGAAAGTTCGCCCGCGTTGAGCGCCCGAAGCATGCCAGGTTGGCTAAAGGTCGTGAGGAACATGCCGGCTTCAACGTGTACCGCTACCGAGCGGCCGGGAAATGCACGGTCGATCGCCTGGGCAAGCCTGCCATCGCCGCCGCTCTCGATGATGGTTTGCAGTGCGGCGGCAAGGTCGTTACCGGTATCGCTCAAGACCTCTGTGCGCGTACCAACTTGAGGTTGGCGTGCCGGAGCCTGATCATCGGTACGAAAGTGGTCATAAAAACGCCAGGCTCGCATCATTCGCCGTACTCGATGCAACTCAGGAGCTCGTTGCGGATCAGCCACTTCACTCAAGATCGATTGGTGATTCTGCAGGGACCTGCTCAGTTCGTGAACTGTGCCATCTTCGGCCCGGCTGCTGGCAAAGGACCCTTTTCGATCCGCAAGTACTGCCGCAGGACGAGCAACTGGGCCGGCAAAGATCTGCTCACGTTTGATCTGCGGATCTCGGCCAAAAGCCGTAGGGTGCTTCTCATCGTCGTCCGGCAGCGGTAATCCCAGATCTGAAATATAACCAAAGTCGGAGCTAGCGAATCCCAGTCGCAGACTGATCGACTCGCGTCGCAGAGTACCTTGAACGGCCGCCTCGCCGCGGCGCATTGCTGAGCTGATCTGGTCCAGCCCACAGGACAGATTCGAGACCGCCTTGACGGGCCAAGGACCCAATGGCTGCACCACTGCCACACTCCGCAAGTAGCCTGAGCGCCCGGTACAGATTCGACTTTCCAGAACCATTGGCGCCGGTAATGACATCGAGGCCGTGTAGATCTAGAACCAGCTCCCGGATCGAGCGGAAATTGTGCACGGCCAAGGCGGTAATCATGGTGTTGCACTCAGTTCCGAATCAGTTAACCAATAGCTGGACCCATCGGGAATCCGGGCCAAAAGACCGCCATCGACCAAGGCTCGACGAAGGCCAGAGACATCGTCGCTGACTACCCGAAGCAGGCTATTGACCTCTCGCTCAGGGTAGTGTTTTCCAGGTTCAAAAAGTCGCCTGCAAATCAGGCTCAACACTTCGCGGCGGTCCCGAAGGTTTGTTGGCATCATTCCCAACTTTTCAAGACGAAGGTATCGCGTTGGTCCCTGCGGCTTTGCTTGTTGATCCAATTGCAAGGACTGCGCGAAGAACTCAGGGTTTACGGCTAGTTGGCCGTTTTTCACGCTGAGTAGGCCGGTGCTTTCCAAGCGCCGCAATACCTCAGGATCAACTGACTTCGGATCCGTACCAAGCACTAATTGCGCATAGCCCTCGCGAAACTCCGAATGCTGCAAGGCGGCAAATGCTGCTTGCCATAGGGAACCCATTGCCCCTCCCTCGGGACTCTCGTGTTAGTTACGTTCGAGGACCTGGCCAGCTTCGACGTCTTCATCAGCCTTCTGGGCTGAACGTTTCTGGGCTGAACGTCCCGGCTAATTCCGGAATCGATGCAGCTGTCCACGCAGCCAGACTCTCTTCACGCGGCGGCAAGCCATTCAAAGCTGAGGAAAGCTCCGGCCGCCGGACCCAAGCGCCCGCCTCTTCAGCGATAAGCGCACCCGCCGCGAAATCATGCTCGTTGAGCCCGTATTCTAGGTATGCATCAAGGCCGCCGTCCGCAATGGCGCACAATTCCAAAGCTGCCGAGCCTAGCCGCCGAAAATCACCGAATCCGGTCATACGTGCTTCAAGCTCACCGATCAACCGGGCTTGCATTTCCGGAACATAGGTCAAGCTAGTTGAAAGCAATTTGCCCGTACGCTGCTGTTTCGGCCCTTTGAGTTCCTTGGTTGCCAGTGTGCCATCAGGGCTTACTTCCTCAACCCAAGCTCCAGCACCGAGGCTCGCAAAATAGCTTCGGTTCAATGCCGGTGCTGTTACGACGCCGGCCAGCCAGGCGCCATCCGGACCCGCGACGGCCACGGAGGTGCAGTAATAAGCGATATTGCGAATGAAGTTCATTGTGCCGTCAAGCGGGTCAACCGACCAGCGGTATCCCGATGCCTGTTCGGGAATGGCCGGCGCAAGCTCCTCCCCCGTGATCACGTCGCGTGGCCGCGCCAAAAGAATCGCTTCACGAACCGCGCTTTCGGCAGCGAAATCGAATTCAGTGACTAAATCTGTGTCGCCACTTTTCATGTTTTCGGAGAACTTACTGGGATCACGTCCAGCCAGCACGCGGGCACCCGCCGCCGCTGAGTCCTTAGCAACTTGCAGTAACTCAGCCGTAGTGACTTCAGTCATTTGTTGTAGACCCCTCAGATTCATTTTCTTCAGCTTCAGCGCTGTGGTCTGGACCGTGCGCCAACAATGTCTCAAACCCAGCTTCATCAAGCACCGTGACACCTAGCTTTTCGGCCTTATCTAGCTTAGTGCCAGCGTTTTCTCCCGCCACCACGTAATCAGTATTTTTTGATACTGAACCGGCAGATTTACCGCCCCTGTTGATGATCGCTTCCTTGGCTTGATCTCGATTGAACTTTTCCAAAGAGCCGGTCACCACAATGGTGAGTCCTGCCAACGTTCGTCTTACCGATTCGTCGCGTTCATCTGCCATTCGGACGCCGTCCGCCGCCCAAGCGTCAATGATTTCGCGATGCCAATCTTCGGCAAACCATTCAATAAGGGCTGCGGCAATCGTGGGGCCCACGCCGTCGACCTCAGCCAATTCCGGTTCGGAAGCGGCGCGAATTGCTGCCATTGAGCCAAAGGCGGTGGCTAATGCCCGCGATGCTGTGGGCCCAACGTGCCGGATGGAAAGCGCCACCAGCACTCGCCAAAGTGGTTGTGCCTTGGCCTTCTCCAATTCGATAAAAAGTTTCACGGTATTAGACGTCGGTTCAGAAGGTTTTTCCTCGGTACCCTTTGAGTAGAAATAGGGCACCAGCTCATGCACACCGCTGAGCACGCCCTTCACCTTTTTTTCACGCTTAATCTTGACCAGAGCTAAGTCTTCTGCGACCAAGTTGAAAATTTGCGCCTCATTGCGAACTGGCGCTAGCTCTGGTTCAGCCGGTTGGGTAAGTGCAATCGCCGCCTCCCAACCCAGCGCCTCGATATCGAACGCACCGCGACCGGCCAGGTGGAACACCCTCTCGCGTAATTGGTCCGGGCACGACTTTGCATTAGGACAGCGAATATCAACATCGCCCTCTTTGGCCGGCGCCAAGGCAGTGCCACAGGACGGACATTCTGTTGGCATCACGAATTCACGTTCCCTACCGTCGCGCAGGGCAAGGACCGGCCCAACAATCTCCGGGATGACGTCACCAGCTTTGCGCAGCACCACGGTGTCCCCGATCAGAACGCCCTTGGCCTTAACCACGTCCTGGTTGTGCAGCGTGGCCATCTCCACGGTGGATCCGGCTACTTTGACGGGCTCCATAACCCCAAAGGGTGTCACCCTGCCGGTCCGGCCGACGTTGACCAGAATGTCTAACAGCTTGGTATGCACTTCTTCAGGTGGGTACTTATAAGCGACCGCCCATCGCGGAACTCGGGAAGTGAAGCCCAAGGCATTTTGGCTAGCGAAATCGTCAATTTTGATGACAATGCCATCAATCTCATGCAGCAGATCATGCCGATGCTCGCCGTAATGATTGATGTAATCCAAGACTTCTTGGTAGCCAGTCAATACTTTGAAATACGGGCTGGTGGGCAGCCCCCAAGCTTTGAGCAATGCGTAGCTTTCAGACTGGCTAGCAACATCTAGACCGATCCGCGAACCGATGCCGTGCACCAACATACTGAGCGGTCGTTTTGCCGTGTCTGCGGGATCTTTCTGCCGTAACGATCCAGCCGCAGCATTTCGCGGATTCGCAAAGGGAGCCCGGCCCGTGCCAACAATCTGTTCATTGAGCGCCAAGAAGTCTTTTGAAGCGATGAAAACTTCGCCGCGAATTTCTACTTCCTCAGGCAGATTTTCGCCCCGTAATTGCCGCGGAATCTCTTGGATCGTCAAAACATTATGTGTAATGTCTTCGCCAGTGATGCCGTCGCCCCTAGTGGCCGCGCGGACAAGTTGGCCATTGCGGTAGAGCAAGTTCACCGCGAGCCCATCAATTTTGAGTTCGGTCAGCCAACGTAACGGGCGTTCCGCCACAATGCTGCCCGCTAGCTTCTCTGCGTTGGCCTGGGCTTTGATGATCCAGCTTTGCAGCTCTTCGATCGAGAAAACATCTTCGAGGCTATAAATCTGGCTGGTGTGCTGAACCGGCGTAAACGCGGCCGAAACCTCTCCACCAACTTCTTGAGTTGGTGAATCATTACTGATTAGCTCCGGATGCAGCGCTTCGATCTCTTCAAGTCGACGAAAGAGCACATCGAATTCGGCGTCTGACACCAGCGACTCTGCCTCGTTGTAATAGGCAAATCGATAGTGCCGAATGTCTTCAACGAGTTTGCTGTACTCTGCCCGCAGGGTGGCGGCAGGGGTGGCTGCGGGTGCGGGAGAATCCGATTCTGATGTGCTCACAAGACCATCTTGCCGCATTGCACCGAAATTTTCTGGCACAGCAAAAAACCCGCGGCATCGGAATGCTGCGGGTTTTTGCTGTTCCAGAACTTAGAACAGGTAGTGATCTCCGGATTAGTTCGCGGAGGTCTGCTCCTGCTGTTCCTTCTGCTTGGTGACAACCTGAGCGACCGGCTCCAGATCGGTGACGATCTTGCTCAGGGTGAATCGCCCCGGTGTGTCCGGAGACTTTCTTGTTTGAGAGGATCAGGACATGGCAGGGAAAACTACGACACGGTATCCGCAGGAGTTGAAGGATCGTGCGGAGATGGAGGGTGCGTCTTCGGAGTGGGCGGCGATGCAAAAAGTTGCCCAGCTTTTGGGTGTGGGTGTGCCGGAAACGGTGCGTAAATGGGTCCGGCAAGCCGAGATCGATGTTGGTACTAGAACTGGAACAACGAGCACGGAATCGGCCGAGCTGAAACGGTTACGGCGTGAGAACGCTGAGCTGAAACGGGCGAACGCGATCCTTCGGAGTGCTTCAGCTTTTTTCGCGGTCGAACTCGACCGCCACAACACTGATCGTGAAATACATCAAGGACCATGCCGGTCACCGCGAGAATAATGGATTGCGGTGGGGTGTCGAGTCGATCTGCCAGGTGCTTACTGGGACGGGGTGAAGACCACCCCGTCCACGTACTACGAATGGGTGGATAAAACACGATCTCACCGAGAACAACGTGATGAGGTGCTCAAGCCCGTGATCCAGAAGGTGTATGCCGCTAATTACGGGGTGCACGGCACCAGGAAAGTCTGGTTGGCGATGAACCGTGAAGGTGTGCCGGTGGCCAGGTGCACGGTAGAACGGCTCATGGGGTTACTTGGCATACAGGGTGCGGTCCGTGGCAAGGTCAAACGCACCACGATCAAAGACTCGAAGGCAGCCCGAGCGAAGGACTTGGTCCGCCGTGATTTCACACCAACGGCACCGGATCGGCTATGGGTAGATGATTTCACCTATGTTTCGACCTGGTCCGGGTGGGTCTATGTTGCCTTCGTGATCGATGCCTACTCTCGGAGGATCCTGGGCTGGTCAGCGAGTGCTTCTATGAACACCGTGCTAGTGCTCAACGCAGTTAATCAGGCAATCTGGAGTCGTGAACGGGCCGGGGCTGAGATTTCCGGGGTGATTCATCATCACGATGCCGGGGCTCAATACGCCTCCTTGGCCTTCACCGAACGCCTGGCCCAGGCCGGTATCCGCCCCTCGATCGGTTCTGTGGGTGATAGTTACGACAACGCCTTGGCGGAAACCATCAACGGGCTTTATAAGACCGAGCTGATCAAACCCGGCAAGCCCTGGCGGACTCTAGAAGAAGTCGAAATCGGCACCGCTGAATGGGCCGATTGGTACAACCACCGAAGGCTCTACCAGTACTGCGGAGACATCCCACCAGTAGAGCTAGAAAACCACTACTACAATCACTACCAGAGCACGGCAGCCGCCGACAGGCTCATCGTCTGAGAAACCCTCCGGACACACCGGAGCGATTCAGTTTGTGAGCGCCCGGCTAAAGCATCAGGTACTGAGTCGTCGTTGGCCACGGCCCACGGCTTATTCGTCGAGGTTACCACCAACGTGATGCTGGCTTTCACCTCATGGTTGTGACCATCGGAAACCTTCAACGGCAAGATTCCGGTAGCACCGGGTTGCACATCGCCCTTGACCGTGACCTTGAGTTTCTTACCGTCCAAGGACGCTTCGAAATCTTTCGGTTGGTCGCCGTCGAACGAGAATTTGAGCTTGTCGTTGTCATCCGAGTCAGGGTCTTGGGCAAGCGTGCCCAAATCGAGTTCGTTCTGCTCTCCCTTGGCCACATTCAATGACGTTCCGGAAAATACCGGTGGCCGATTGTTATTCAGATCCGGTTTCACATTGACCCAGACGGTAAGCGTCGATTTCAGACCCTCCGGATCGTTTGGTCCGTTGCCGTCCGTTACCTCAAAGGTGATTGATCCCTTGCCATAAAAATCGGAATTGGCTTGATAAACGATCTTGGTGCCACCCTCGGCCACCGCGTCCTGGCTGCTTGCCCCGATCAGCGTGACTCGGTCGATCTGGGTAACTCGCGGTGATTTTCCGTCGCGAACTTTCACATGCTCATTGAGGTCCAGCGTTACGCTTTGGCCGGCCACGACGTCGAGCTCTCCGGGCTTGAGTACCGGGTACTGCTTGCCTAGCCCCGGCACCCAGATGATGGCTTTTGCCGTGAGGTTATCCACGTCAGTGATGGTGTACGGAATCAACTGCGACTCTTGCGTCAGGCTAACTCTGATGTTGCCATTGGCAGCTATTGACGCCGTGCTGTTCGTCGGGTCGAGGCTGAGTTTCACGTCGTCGGTGGTGCCGTCCGGGTCTTCGTCGTTTTTGAGCACCGGTACATCAACTGCGGTTTTGCCTAAGGTTTCTTGTTCGGTGAAGTGATCGTCGCTTGCAATCGGTGCCTTGAGCGGAGAATCCGGTGTGACCTTCATCTTGATATGCGCGTTGGACGTGCCACCCTTACCATCGGAAATCGTGTAGTTCATGGTGTAGTCGCCCGGGTCCTTCGGCGAGGTGACAATGACGCGACCTTGTTCGGACAGATGTGGCTTCATCTCTGCCGGGCCCTCGAACTTATCGGGCACAACGCCTAACGGATCGCCGTCGGGATCGGAATCGTTGAGTAACACGTCTAAAGCAACGTTGCGGCCCGGCCGCATCGAAATCACATCATCGTTGGCCACCGGTGGATGGTTTTGCACTTGAATCGGCGCAACACCAACACGGACAGTCCCAGTTGATTCGGCGCCCAAGCGATCGCGCACTTTATAGGTAAGGGTATCCGTGCCCGCGGAGCTCGACGCCGCGGTGTACCGGATGGAATTGCTGGCGACAATTGCGGTACCCAGGCCGGGCGCCTTATCGATGCCAACAAGTTCCACCGAGTCGCCGTCCGGATCAATGCCATCCAACGGGACGTCAATATTGGTCGAGGTACCCGCGATGACACGGCCTGTGAGCGGCTTCGGCACTGGTGCTTGGTTGTGCCCGGGATCGGCCGGCAAGACTTGGATGTTCACTGCGGCAGAACCGAATTGCGGCGAACCCGAATCGATGCTGTTTGCCACCCGGTAAATCGCAGTAAAAGTTCCTGGTTGGTCCCCAGCTATAAATCGCAACCGATCTTGATCCACAAACATCGTGCCGCTGCTGGGCGCGGTAACTATTTGCAACATCTTCAGCGGTTGACCATTAGGATCTGAGTCGTGGGCAAGCACCGGGATGTTCACAATGTCACCGACCCGGACCACAGCTTCATCCGGCAGCACTGTTGGCGGCGCTAACTTTGATGGCCGAGGAATCGGCGTAACAGCAATCTAGCCAACACTGGTGCCATAGGCGTTCGCGACCGTGTAATTGATCTCTACCGGTGAGATGATGCCGGGCTGGTCAACAATCTTGACTACGTTGTGCTCTAAAACTGTTGCTGTTACTGCGGCACCATTCGGCACGCTCACCGATTTGACCACTAGTACGCCGCCGCTTGGATCGGTGTCCTTGCCTAAAACATCCACGAGGGTACTGCCACCAGCGGGCAGTTGCGCAACATCCTTTACCGCGATGGGCGGGCTTTGTTCTTGAGACTGAGCTACTTCAATACGGATCAAACCAGTAGAACTCTGCGGTCCATTGCTCACTTGGTAGGTCAAGTACACCGCACCTGCCGAATTGCTCTTGAACGTGAAGAAACTACTGTCCTGAATGTCGGACATTTCGGCAGTATTAGTCCGCTCGACTTGCGCTAAACGCAGCTCTTGCCCAGAGGGGTCGACGTCGTTCTTCAAAGGTGCGATTGAGATCTCTTGGCCCACGACGGCGCGAAAATAATCGGCGTTGGCGATTGGTGGCACCGATCCGACTGGCTTAATGACAATTTTGATCTGCTTGGAGGTAACTGCCCGGCCGTCTGAAACCTGAACGGTTAGAGTTTTTTGTCCGGGAGCCTCGCTGTTGTCTGCATAGACCAGCTGACCATCCGGTGTGGTCTTGATCTGGGCGCTATTGTCATCCGAGACCGCGCTGGAAAGGTAGATGTCGTCGCCGTCGGGATCACGCCAATCAGTCAAAATATTCTGCGAAATCGACTTACCCTGCTCAACCACCAACGTAGTTTCACGCAACTGTTTCGGCGGATTATTCTCCGAATCAGGCACCACCCTAATCGCTACCGGAGCAGACGCCGAACCATTACGACCATCATCAGCCGTATACGCAAACTGCGCACTACCAATCGTCGTCCCCGCCGGCACACTCAACTGCAAACCCGTACCACCATAAACCGTCTGCAACTGACCAATAGCCGGCTGCTCCGACGGCGGCACCACCGTCAAAACATCACCATCCGGATCAGAATCATTAAACAAAACCGGCGACAACGTCGTCCTACCAGCCCGCACCCCAAACTCATCCGCCACCGCATTCGGCGGACGATTAGGCTTCGTCCGATCCGGCAACGTATTCACAAAAATCGGATCAGCAGACTCCTTCTGCGCATCCGGACTATTCTTCGTCTGAGTTTCCAAATCCTGCCAGTTATCAACAATGATCATGTTCTTATTCACCAACCGCACCGTGCCCGCACTCACATCATTGAGCACCACAATGTCCCGGTTTTGCCGGAAAGCAAACAACGCCCCCGCAGCAGCCTTCGGCACATCAACAAGCCGGTTATCCCCACCATCGCAATACCGCACATACTTACTCGCACCAGACCACGCCATATGCACACAACCCGACTGCTGCACCGGAGCCGGCGGCGTACCAGAACCCTTCAAATCAAAACTACGCGACGCCGAACCATCCAACGGCTGCTCAACCAACCCCTTAGACGTAACCAATCGCCACAAAAGAACTACCCGCGCTGTACTGCTGCAACTGGGCACCACGAGCCTGATCAACATCAACAATCTTGTTACCGGGCAAATAAAGCTTCGATGCACTCGGATCAAAAATAACAACCTGATCACCCACCACAGTGATCTGCAACTTCGCCTCCGTACCAAGCCCCTCAATCTTCGACTCTTTCTTACCCGTCACCGTGCCCGCTGCATCGAGTGAAATGCTGGTTAAGATGCCGGTTTGACCATCGGCAACGTAGATAGTGTCATCCAGCCCAACCGAAGCTACTGGATTTGCCAGGTTTTCCAGCAACGGTTTGCTGCTTTTGTCATCGAATGAGCCGGCGTTTCCCGCGGTAACCGCCCAGACACTCTTCTTCGCTTTATCCACCAAAGCCAAAACTCCGGAGCCGAGCGATATTTGCTTATTGCCGCCAAGTTTGGTGTCCGGCAACAGCGACATTTGCGGAACATCAACGCCAGCAAGCAACGAACCAGAATCATTATCCATAAAAACATTGCTCGCCTGCTGCAAAACATCAAAACCAGCCGACGTCGCCGTAAAACCACCATCAAGAGTCTTCGACTGATAATTCAAATGACCAACCAGATTCTTACTCCGATTAGTCACCCAAATACCACCATCATTAAGATTCACATCGGCAGTAGTGAACCCCGGATAGATCACCGCGCTAGTCACCAGGACTGTACCAGCAATCACCATGCCACCTGCGGCGAAAAACCGCGATCGGTTCCTCAGTTTTTTCGCAAAATTAACCAAAGCCATTTACAGCCAAACCTTCATGAAGCAATCGACACCCGAGTCCCCCAGCAAACATGAATTTGCCAATACTCTGGAATAACCAGCTTATCCAGTTTGCACTGCATGATCGATTAATACAACGGGGACTTCTCCCCATCCAGACCAGGTTTGAACCCTTAGTCCAAGACCAGCCCGCTGCCGCGACCTCGACTCAATAAGATCGGTTCAACGTCGCCAAAACCACGCACGTTCTGGCTCGGAAGCGGGGTGAAGATAAACCGTTCGTCTTTTTTCAAAGCCGCCATTGTCACACCGTCAACCAGAACCGTCCCCGGCTCGGCCAAGGCGGTAAGCCGGGCAGCGAGATTAACGGTCGGACCATAAATATCGCCCAGACGGGACAGAATTCTGCCCCACACCATGGAAACTCGGGCCTGCGGCAGCACTTCGTCTTCGGTGAATGCCTGCGCGAGCGCCAGCGAAATTTCGGCACCAGCAACCGGTGTCTCAGCGGTGTAGAGGACTTCATCGCCGATCGTCTTGATCAGCCTGCCGCCGCCAACCGAAATGATCTCAGCGCACTTGTTTTCAAAACGCTGCACCAACTGCGCCAAGGTTTTCTCATTCATCCGGCGCGACAGCGAGGTGTAACTAACTAAGTCAGCAAACCCTACCGCGCGGGCCAACGGCAACGGTGCGTCGTCCTCGTCGCCGTCGCGCCCTGCTTCGCTAGCTTCCAAACCAGATTGCGCACGCACCGCCATTCGCTGCACACCGGCTGCGAATTGCCTACGCCAGGCATACGTCAGCATTTCTTGGAGCGGCTCAACCAACTCCGGTAACGCCGTCACCAATTCCTGCCGTGCCTGCGCATCAGTCAAGCCGCGTTGGGCGACCATATCCTCAATCATCGCTTCGACTTGCCACACCACAATCCGGTCAGTCATCTGGCCCACTGATCGGCTCAGCGATATTGCCGCATCTTCAGTCAGCTTGCCAGCCCGAACCAGGTCAATAATGTTGCTGAGCGCGCGCTCATCGCTTGGCGTGAAGGCCTTGTCATCGTCGCCAAGATTAGGGAAGCCCAATGCGCGCCAAATTTTCCGCGCGGAAAGCAACGAAACTCCCGCAGCAGCTGCCACTTCACGACGTCGCAGACTCCGCTCGCCGCCAAGTAACTGCGCCTCCAAAGCGCGCACATCTCGACGCAGTGCACTAGGAAGCGAGATGTCAGCAGGAGTTTGTTCAGCCAAGCTGGGCGGCGCAAGTTCTTCGACGAACTCTTCATCACCAATTGCTGTCTCGTCCACGCTCCCCCTCTCCGGCAAGTTGCACTGGGCTCATCTGGCCCGGTTCCCATGGCATATGTTCTTCGCCTAGTAACGCCGAGTGCGGTAGTTCCTCAATCGCGTCAAGAGTCAAGTTTTTGAACTTAATCACTTCGGGAACCTCACGAACCACCACCGACTCGCCGACCCCCGAAATCAAGGTTATATTCCCGCACCGCCGCATTCGCTGTGCAACACCTTGGCTCACGTTGAAGGTAAGCAAGGAGAAAAGCGGAATATCCGTTTGTCCACGCGTGAGCGCTCCTTTTCGGATCACAATGCGCCTGCTGGTCAAGATATAGGAGGTAGCAAACCACTTCAGGTAGCGGCGCAACGAAAAAAAGAGCAGCACCACAATCGTCAACGCCACAGCAACGAACTGACTCGCCGCGCGCCATGAGTCCCACTGTGGGCCCCAATAAGCTCGGCTTAACCAAGCCAACCCAATGCCGAGTGCGGTTGGCAACAAGATTGCGATGATCGCGGGAAGGGCCAGCTTTCGGGCGTGCGGTCGGGTGATGACGATGACTTGCTCCCCTGGTACCAGCCACTTACGCATAACCGATGCCTTGCCCATCCGCTCGGCGCAAGTGCACGACGTCGGCCGCGGAGATCGTGGTAGTACTGCCGGCCGCGTCGGTCACTAATAGCGCGCCCTGAGCATCAATTCCGCTGGCTCGACCATACGAATAAACTCCGCCGGGCAATTCCGCCCGGACTTGTTGGCCAAAGGTGATCAGAAGATCGGTGACCTCTTGACGCAAACTGGGAATTCCTTCGCCCGAGCTACGCACCGGTAGTTGTGCCAATTGAAGCCGTTGATAAAGCTCGTTGAGCCTGCGCAGATAGTCTTCCAACAAGTGGTTGCGATCAATCGAGGTGCCACCGGCAACCAATACTGAGCTGGAAGTTTCAGTGGGCAATTCCTCAGTTGATTGCGAGACGTTAATTCCGGTACCCAGCACGACTACTGGCGATTTGCCGGGTAAAGCTACCAGCTGAGCCAAGGTTCCACAGACCTTTTTGGCTTCGCCATCAGCGCCTCGAACCAAAACATCGTTTGGCCATTTGATACCTGCTTCGACGCCGACGTTGCGCAAGGTCTGACATACCGCGACTGCGCTCATCATCGATAACCAGCCGAACGTCTCCACAGCGAGGTTTTGCGGTCTAAGCAGCACACTAATTGCCAACGCCGACCCCTGAGGCGCCTGCCAATTTCTTTCTAAGCGTCCTTTGCCAGCAGTTTGAACTTCCGCCGTGAGCACACTGAAGTCCGGCCATTCTGCTTCATGTCGAGTGACAACAGCTGCCAACTCAGTGTTTGTTGAGGCGAGCGCCTCCGACCAGTCAAGCCTCGAAACCGGTCCAGCTGGCGCCAATAATCGCGAACGCAAGTCGCCTATATTTAGGGCGAGACGCGACTCCTCGATTGAATGACTCATGCTTCGATCTTATCCGGGCGAAGCTACTCAGCAGCCGATGCGGAGCTGAGCGAAAGCGCGTTTCTGACGGGTAACTTGCCATGATGTTCTCGGGATATTTGTAGGTTTCCTACATCTTCAAGGAATCCGCGACTAGCTAAACTAGGCTGAGGTTTAGAGGAAATATCCAAATATCATCAGTAACCTGATGTTGGACGAGGAACCGGAGCAACAATGAGCCATGACCTGACCACCACCGCGGGAAAGATTGCAGATTTCCGCGATCGGATTGCTCAGGCGGCCCAGCCTTCGGGACCGGAAGCAATCGAAAAGCAACATGCACGCGGCAAAAACACCGCCCGAGAGCGCATTGCCTTACTTCTAGACGAAGGTAGTTTCGTCGAATTCGACGCGCTGGCAGTGCATCGCTCAACAGCATTCGGCATGGAAAAGAAGAAGCCGCTTGGTGATGGCTTAGTTTCTGGCTATGGGACTGTGGATGGCAGAACGGTAGCCGTTTACAGTCAAGACTTCTCGGTTTACGGCGGATCGCTCAGCCAAGTCAACGGCGAAAAAATCTTCAAAGTACAAGAGTTTGCGTTACGAAATGGCTGCCCGGTGGTCGGCATCCTCGACGGCGGCGGCGCACGAATTCAGGAAGGCGTAGCGTCCTTGGCAATGTTCGCGGACATTTTCCGCAACAACGTGCACGCATCCGGTGTAGTACCGCAGATTTCAATCATCATGGGACCCTCTGCTGGCGGCGCAGCGTATTCGCCCGCCCTTACTGACTACGTGGTGATGGTAGATAAGACCTCGCATATGTTCATCACTGGGCCTGATGTCATTAAGACTGTCACTGGTGAAGACGTCGATATGGAAACGCTTGGCGGCGCGCGTCAACATAACGTCACCACCGGAACCTCCACCTATCTGGCCGCCGATGAAGTTGATGCCATTGAATTTGTCCGCGAGCTCTTGGACTTCCTGCCATCCAATAACCTCTCGGAAGCGCCGCCGACCGAACACGATCAAGAGCTGGAAATCAGTTCGGACGATCTAGCTTTGGATACGTTAATCCCTGATTCCGCGAACCAGCCGTACGATATGCGCGCCGTGATTGAAAACATCATCGACGACGGTCATTTTCTGGAAATGCAGGCACTTTACGCGCCAAACGTCATCATCGGCTACGGCCGGGTTGAAGGCCATACAGTGGGCATCGTTGCGAATCAGCCGATGCAATTTGCCGGCACGCTAGATATCAACGCTTCGGAAAAAGCTGCCCGCTTTGTGCGGCACTGTGATGCCTTTAACATCCCGATTCTGACCTTGGTCGACGTCCCTGGCTTCTTGCCCGGTAAAGATCAAGAATTCCAAGGCATTATTCGCCGTGGTGCAAAACTTCTCTATGCCTATGCGGAGGCTACCGTGCCGAAGCTGACGGTCATTACTCGCAAAGCTTACGGTGGTGCTTACATCGTGATGGGGTCCAAGAAGCTGGGTGCGGATCTCAATTTAGCCTGGCCGTCAGCGCAAATTGGCGTCATGGGTGCGCAGGGTGCTGTCAATATTCTCTACCGTCGTGAACTGGCAGCGGCCCAAGACACTGAAGCCTTACGTGCAGACCTCATTCAGCAATACGAAGAAGAACTGTTGAACCCTTACCAAGCCACGCAGCTTGGCTACGTTGATGCGGTGGTTAGCCCATCAGAAACCCGCTCGCAAATCATCAGAGGTCTGCGCGCTTTCCGTGACAAGCGCTCCAGTTTGCCGGCCAAAAAACACGGGAACATCCCGCTATGACCGAACTCATCGAAGAGGCTTTCGCCTCTGAACTAACTGCCCAGCTGCCGCTCTTTCAGGTAACCAAAGAGAACCCGAACGCAGAAGACCTCGCGGCCTTGACCGCCGTCGTACTGGCGCTGGCTTCAGCAGAATCCGGTGCGGAAGCAGCTGATTCAGTGGAGCACGGCCGCGCCTGGATTCGTCGTGAACGATTGCGGCTGGCTCCTACGCCAGGACCGGGCGCTTGGCGACGCAGCGCTTGGCGCTGACTATCTCAAAAGCCGGGGGCGGATTAGGCTCTCTATGTGACTGAGAACACCAAACCAACTCGTACCCCGTCAGCCATCGATGCAGCTGCAGAAAAATATAGCCTGCAGCTCTTCGATCTAAACCCGGAACTAGCCACCATGCTTGGCGTTTCCGGATACGAAACTGAATACCACGATCACTCTCCCGCTGGGCTTGCCAGTTTGAACGATCTTGCCGTGCAGACCCTTGCGGCCCTGGACTCCTTAGAAGCCACCGACGACGTCGACCAGGTCACCCTGGGCGCGATGCGCGAACGGATCGGCCTGGAAATTGAGACCTATAACTCGGGCTGGACGCTAGCCTCGCTCAACAACATCGCTTCACCGGCGCAAGAAATCCGCGCCATCTTCGACTTGATGCCAACCGATACCGACGAACAGTGGGGGCACATTGCAGGCCGTTTGGCTAACGTGCCGAAGGCCATCGACGGATACATCGAAAGCCTTGCCGCCGCAAAAGAAGCTGGCAAAGTAGCGGCAATTCGCCAAGTCAAAACCGTGGTTGAGCAGGTCACCCGTTATGCCGAAGATGGCGGTTTCTTCGATAAATTGGTTGCGGGGGCAAGCGATGACGGCGACCTGCGTGGCAAATTGCACCAGGGTGCGGAAAAGGCGAAGGCGGCGTATCGCGACCTAGTGAATTTCCTCAACGATGAGCTGTTGCCAGTTGCGCCAGAAAAAGACGCAGTGGGGCGCGAGCGTTATGCCTTGGCCTCGCGCGACTTCCTGGGCGCAACCGTTGATCTCGAAGACACCTACCGTTGGGGTGTCGAGGAACTCGCTCGAATCATTGCTGAGCAGAAAGCCGTTGCTGAGCTGATCAAGCCCGGCGCCAGCATCGAAGAAGCCAAGCAAGTCCTCAATAATGATCCGGCCCGTCAGTTACACGGCACCTATGCCTTGCAATCCTGGATGCAGGGCTTATCAGATACCGCGGTCAAAGAACTTGCTGGCGTGCATTTCGACATTCCAGACATCATGAAGAAGCTCGAATGCATGATTGCACCAACTCAAGATGGCGGCGTTTACTACACCCCACCGACTGATGATTTCTCCCGTCCGGGCCGGATGTGGTGGTCAGTTCCTGAAGGCGAGGACTCCTTTACTACTTGGGGCGAAGTCAGCACGGTCTATCACGAGGGCGTGCCGGGGCACCACTTGCAGTGCGCAACCGCTGCCTACCAGAGCGGCCTGTTGAACACTTGGCGGCGCAATATGTGTTGGGTCTCCGGCCACGGCGAAGGCTGGGCACTCTACGCTGAGCGGCTGATGGACGAACTGGGATATCTCTCTGATCCCGGCGACAAAATGGGCATGCTAGATGGGCAGCGCATGCGCGCCGCGCGCGTCGTTTTTGACATCGGCCTGCACCTAGAACTTGAAGTCCCGGAACAGTGGGGCTCCGGAGTTTGGACTGCCGAATCTGGCTTGGAATTCTTGCGAAAGAACTTGGACATGTCCGATGGCCAGCTAAATTTCGAGTACTTGCGCTACCTAGGCTGGCCGGGCCAGGCGCCGTCCTACAAGGTTGGCCAGCGCATCTGGGAAGAGATTCGGGCTGAGCGCGAAAATCGTGAGGGCGAAGCGTTCGACGTTAAATCCTTCCACACCGAGGCGCTAAACCTCGGTGGTTTGCCACTAGACGTGCTCAAGACCGCACTGCTGGGCTAGCCCCCTTCACCACGATCCGTCGAGTGTCGACTTGTGGTCGGTTTGCGACGCGCAAACCGACCACAAGTCGACACTCGACGGAAACCAAGCGGACAGCCAGTAGCCTGGCCCGATGGCCCAATTGCCCTCATCTCCGATCTGCGCGGCAACGTTACGGCGTTCAAAGCAGCGCTAGCGGACATCGCGTCGCGCGATATCGACGCGATCTACAATCTTGGCGACGTGGTGGGCAAGGGACCGCGAGGTTCCGAATGTGTTCGGCTGAGCAAAGCTCATTGCGAAGTTACCGTGCGCGGAAACTGGGACGAATTCTTAGCGCAAGAATCTGAGCCAAATCGCGATGAAGCTGGCTGGTGGTGGCACCATGAGCTTACGGATGCCGACCTTGATTGGTTGCGAACGCTGCCGCTGGTGCACACCATTGAGCTGAGCGGTCGCGTCATTCGGCTGGTGCACGCCTCGGCAGAAAGTCCACACGTTCGCATCCAGCTGGCGCATACGCAACAACAGTTCGAGGACATGTTCGCCAGCACTGAAATGACTGGGGACAGCCCCACGCCGAGCATCGTCTGTTGCGGCGATATTCACGATGCTTATCTGAAAGTCCACGAAGGCCGAACCCTTGCCAACGTTGGCAGCACCGGAAATCCACTCGATGAGCCCACTGCTTCGTACCTGATCTTAGAAGGCACCCTTAATGGCTCAGTACGAGATGGCTTCTCGATGCAATTTGTTCGCGTCCCTTATGACCTCGAAGCAGAGATCGCGGTTGCTCAGGAGCTAGGCATGCCCGAGCTTCAGGCCTATGCCATTGAACTCCGCACCACGGTACACCGTGGGTTGCACGCCAGATTGGGTCTCGTCTAAGCGTTCCAAGCTCGTCGAGTGTCGACTTGTGGTCGGATTTCGCGCCGCAAACCGACCACAAGTCGACACTCGACGGGTTGTGGTGATTCGACGGGCTTGCTTGGTTCGACGGGTGAATTCACTGAACAACACAGCGATTTCAAGGCCAATATTGCTGTTGAATCTGGGGACTGCTGAGATAGGCTAACTCCGAGGTTTTCCGAAATAAAGGGGCAAAAATGATCATCGTCACCAGTAACGACGTTCCGGGTTACAAGATCGACGCGATTTTCGGTGAGGTAATGGGATTGACCGTTCGCGCCCGGAATATTGGCGCGAATATCACGGCGGGCTTTCGCTCGCTTGGTGGCGGCGAGTTGCCGGAAATGACCAAAGCACTTTACGAAAGCCGCCACGAGGTGATGAACCGGATGGTCAACGAAGCGCAGCAAAAGGGCGCCAACGCAATCATCGCGATGCGCTTTGACACTTCTGAAATGGGCCAGACCTGGACCGAAGTGTGCGCCTACGGTACTGCCGCATTCGTCATTCCGCTCGCTGAAGGTGAGCCCGGCGCCACGGGTCAATCTGCCTATCTAGTAGCCAATCCACAGGTTCCCCAGCAACCACAGACCCAGCAAATG
The DNA here is from genome assembly GCF_000018885.1 of Renibacterium salmoninarum ATCC 33209. Taxonomy (NCBI): domain Bacteria; kingdom Bacillati; phylum Actinomycetota; class Actinomycetes; order Micrococcales; family Micrococcaceae; genus Renibacterium; species Renibacterium salmoninarum. The sequence goes on from NC_010168.1 coordinate 2,632,869, forward strand.
CCGCAAAACGTCCAGCAAGCCTGGTGACCGCCCGACTGGTTCTGGCCTCGGCGTCACCGGCTCGAACTACGCTGCTGAAGCAAGCCGGGATCCAGCACACCGTGTTGGTCTCGTCGGTCGATGAAGATGCGGCAACAGCGGCAGCCGGTCAGCCGACGCCGGCAGAAACGGCGCTGCTGTTAGCCCGGGCAAAAGCTGAAGCCGTTGCCGAGTTGCCCGAAACGGCAGCTGCCTTAGTCCTGGGCTGCGACTCGGTCTTCGAGTTCGACGGCGAAGCGTACGGAAAGCCGCACCTCGCCGACGTCGCAAAGCAACGGATCTCAGCCATGAGCGGACGCTCCGGCGTCCTACACACCGGCCATTGGCTCGTCGACAATCGATCCAAGAGAGAAGCACCGGGAGAGGGAACTGGACAGGGCGCGCTGGCGTCAGCAACCGTGCACTTCGCGACCATGACTTCCGCTGAAATTGACGCCTATGTTGCCACCGGCGAACCCTTGGAAGTTGCGGGTTCATTTACCATCGACAGCTTGGGCGGGGCTTTTATCACCAGGGTGGATGGTGACCCGCACGCCGTGGTTGGTTTATCAGTTTCGACCTTGCGCGAGTTGTTGATCAACAGTGGCGTGAGCATCACCGAGCTGTGGGCCGTCTAGTAACATTTCAGCAAAACACCAACCTTTTGTAGAAAGTCTACAAAATCGGCTGGCAATACACGCAGAAATGCCATGTCTCTTGGGCGAAATCCTCCCAAAACCGCTAGGCTCCACAGTGAGAAGAAGGAGTCTTTGTGCCCACCATCACCAAGGTACTGATCGCTAATCGCGGCGAAATCGCCGTCCGCGTCATTCGCGCTGCTCGCGACGAAGGCATTGCCTCCGTGGCTGTTTACGCTGAGCCAGATAGGGACGCCCTGCACGTGCGTTTGGCTGACGAAGCCTGGGCATTAGGCGGCCAGAATGCGGCCGAGTCGTACTTAGCCATGGACAAGCTATTAGAGGTCGCTGCGCAAAGCGGGGCCGACGCGGTTCACCCCGGCTACGGCTTCCTTTCCGAAAACGCCGAGTTTGCCCAGCGGGTTATGGACGCCGGATTGACCTGGATCGGCCCCTCACCGGACGCTATTTCGCAGCTGGGCGATAAAGTGCAGGCTCGGCACATCGCTGAACGCGTTGGCGCTCCCCTGGTTCCAGGCACCAAAGATCCCGTGCAAAACACCCAAGAAGTTTTGGACTTCGCGGACGAATTTGGCCTTCCGCTAGCTATCAAGGCTGCTTATGGTGGCGGCGGACGCGGCATCAAAGTGGTGCGAGACCGCTCAGATATCGCCGAGGCTTACGAGTCCGCAGTGCGTGAAGCAGTCGCCGCCTTTGGCCGGGGCGAATGCTTCGTCGAGCGCTTCCTCGATTCACCCCGACACGTAGAGACTCAGTGCCTCGCCGATGCGCACGGCAATGTTGTGGTGGTTTCTACCCGCGATTGCTCGCTGCAACGACGCAACCAAAAGCTCGTCGAAGAAGCGCCCGCGCCGTTCTTGAGCGCCGAGCAAAACACCAGACTTTATGAAGCGTCAAAAGCCATTTTGCAAGAGGCTCGCTACCAAGGCGCAGGAACGTGCGAGTTCTTGGTTGGCCAAGACGGAGTCATCTCCTTCCTCGAAGTAAATACCCGGTTACAGGTCGAGCACCCCGTCTCCGAAGAGGTCTCCGGGCTGGACTTAGTTCGGGAGCAGTTCCGGTTGGCTCGCGGCGAAGAACTGGGTTACTCAGATCCTGAGGTGCACGGTCACTCCTTCGAATTCCGCATAAACGGCGAAGATCCTGGCCGGAACTTCATGCCGGCCCCTGGAACAGTGGAGAGACTCAAGTTGCCAAGTGGTCCTGGCGTCCGAGTCGATTCTGGTATTGAATCTGGCGAAGTCATTGGTGGAAATTTCGATTCCATGCTGGCCAAGCTGATCGTGACCGGCGCGACTCGTCAGCAAGCGCTAGAACGTTCCCGCCGGGCTCTGGACGAAATGGACGTCACCGGGATGCCTACCGTGTTGCCGTTCCACCGCGCCGTCGTGAGCGATCCGGCGTTTACCTCGAACCCTTTCACCGTGCACACTCGGTGGATTGAAACTGAGTTCGTCAATGACCTGCCAGCCTTTGTGCCCGGCGCACCTGCCGACGCAGACGACGACGGCGAGCGCCAGCGCGTCACCGTTGAGGTTGGTGGCAAACGACTCGAAGTTGTTTTGCCGGCGTCGTTGGCCGTTTCCGGGCGCGCCGCCACACCAAAGGCTAAAGCCAAAAAGGGTGGCCGGTCCCGTGGCGCTGCGTCCGCCGCTGCCGATGGTGATGCGCTCACCTCGCCCATGCAGGGCACGATCGTCAAAGTGGCAGTCGCTGAAGGCGATCAGGTCGCCGAGGGCGATCTGATCGTGGTTCTTGAAGCGATGAAGATGGAGCAGCCTTTGACGGCGCACCGGGCCGGGAGCATTCGCGGGCTAACTGCCACCGCGGGTGACACTGTTTCAGCTGGCGCGGTCATCGCAACCATCGAGGACTAGTTACTCTTCAGCACCATCGAAGATAGCCAGGCGGCTTTCGGATAGCAACAAGACACTATGTCTTGCTATCCGAAAGCCGCCTGGCTATCTTTTTTGGAATTGCGCAGAAGGTTTGCGCGGCGGACGAGGTTAGCTAGATTGCTCTACCAAGTCGGCGTCCTTGGTTTCCTTTGAAAGGTAAATCGCGATCAAGGTCAGGATCGCCATAGCGCTCAAGTAGATTCCGACCAGCCAGGTACTGCCGTTTGCGGCTTGCCAAAGCGCGACGGCGATAAAATAAACGGCGCCACAGCCGCGCCCAAGATGCTGGAGAGGTTGTAGCTAACCGCAGAACCGGTATACCGGACGTTTGTTAGGGAAGAGCTCGGGCAAAAACGCGCCCATTGGCCCAAAGGTCAGTCCCATCAAAGTGAAACCAATGATGAGCCAGGCCATAGCCCCAACGAACCCACCCGCAACCAACGGAACGAAGCAGAGACCAAAGACGAAGGTCAGCGCGGTAATCACGGGCAAAGACTTGCGCCGACCGTATTTCTCCGCAATCGGACCTGCAACCAGGGTGAAAATGCCGAAGAAGACCACCCCGATTATCAACATCAACAAGAAGTCGTTGCGTGAGTACCCCAGACCTGGCACAAAAGCATCGATTGCACTCTGCGTCATCGGCTTGCCGGCCTTGGCAGCAGCGGCCTTTGCCGCATCTAAGCTCGCGGCAGTGGTGCCAAACGTCAAGGTGAACGTGGTCATGAGGTAGAACAACACATACGTTGCCAGCATGATGAAGGTGCCCAAAATGAGCTGCTTCCAGCTGGTGCGAAATACCCGACCAATCGGCAGTTTGGAAACTTCGCCTTGCTCAACGACTTTTTGAAACGCCGGAGTTTCCACCAATTTGAGTCGAACATAGAGACCAATAATCACCATGACCGCACTGGCCAGGAAGGGGATACGCCAGCCCCACGCGGCAAAAGCATCAGCAGACAACGTGAGGTTGAGCAGCAAGAAGAGCAGGTGCGCAATAATGAAACCGATTGGCGCACCGAGTTGCGGAAAAGTGCCGTAAATAGCTCGCTTGTTTTTGGGCGCATTTTCAGTGGCCAGCAACGCCGCACCACTCCACTCGCCGCCCAGAGCCAAGCCTTGAGCAAAGCGAAGCACTACAAGCAACGCCGGCGCCCAGAATGTCCAACCACCTATCTGCGCTGTTGGCAAACAACCGATCAAAAACGTTGCGATACCCATTGTAAGCAGCGATGCAACCAACGTGCCTTTGCGCCCTACCCGGTCGCCAAAGTGTCCGAACAGAATCGAACCAAGCGGCCGGGCGACAAAGGCAACACCGAAAATCGCAAACGAACTAAGCAACTGGGTGACGTCATCGGCATTAGGGAAAAACAGTTTTGGGAAGACCAAAACTGCGGCCGTGGCATAAACATAAAAGTCATAAAACTCGATCGAGGTTCCGACCAAGCTCGCCAAAATCACACGTCCTCGTGTATTGGCTTTGGGAATCTCTGTATCTATAGTCGACATCGCTGCGAGCTTTCCACTAAAGACAGCTCCGCGCTTTCAGACTCCCCAGAGTCCCGCACGCCAAGCTGCCGCATCCTCAATGATTTAGTCATAGTAGACCCGTAAGCACAGGAAACTTCCATCCCTCGGACGGCATGCCCATTATTCGGACGCGATCTTGCGACAGTCTGACGCTAAACCGAAATGCGTTCGCCCAAGAGCGCCTTGATAGAGTCCAGGCTGAATTGAACGCCATCTTGCGTTGCCATCTGCAAGGCAATCTCAGCCGATCGTTCACGGATCGCAGGTTGCTGGGCTGCTTCGAAAGCCGCGCGGAGATCAGCTGCGGTAGCTTCGAACCCGTCCACCTTCACCGCAACTCCGGCAGCAACTAGTGAGTCAGCATTCTGGAACTGGTCGACTGCCTGCGGTGCCGCAATCATCGGCACGCCCAAGCTGAGTCCTTCGCGAGAGCCACCCATCCTCGCGTGCGTCAAAAACAGCTCGGCATTCTTGAGGATCGCTACCTGCGGTACCCAAGAATGCACCTCAAAGTTCGCTGGAATATCACCCAGCTCCTCGACGGCTGTCAACGGCCCAATCTGCAGCACAACATGCCAGTCTTCAAGGCCGCCAAAGGCCTCGATGCATGCCCGGTAGAACGCGACATTTCGGGTAAAGGTGGAGCCGAGCGACATGAGCATCACCTTTTTGTCCGTTGGCAGATTCCAATCAACCTCACTCTGCGAATCGCTAATGGCGACGCCGGCAAAGTGATAGACGCTGCGATCAACCTTTTCCGGATGCGGCTGCAAGGCTTCAGGAATGAAGACCAAAGCATTTTGAGGCCGGGAATTGAAGCCGACACGGTCGCTCCACTCTTCGAGCCCAAACTCCCTCAGTGTTCGATGCGAATCTTCTTTTGCTGCCACGAACGTCGGATCGCTCAGATCGACACTACCCATCCGCTTCAGCATCTACTCTTCCGCGCCGTCCCACGCAGCAAAAGCCGGAACCATCGCCACCGCGGGCACATTCATTTTCTCGGTAAAGATGCCAGCCGCAGGAGCTCCTGAGCCGAAGAGCACCAGATCTGGTCGGTCTGATTCAAAAAAAGCGCTGAGTACCGGCAGCATTGCAGCGGTGTCATTGGCCATGAGGATCATGCCCGTAGCCGGGTTCAGTTTCTGAATGTCGCCGGCAAAAGCTGCTTTCGACGTCGAATCAGCAGCGTTCGTTGCGCCGCCTAGCCGAGGGAAAGCGCTTTCGTAACCAACAAATTCGGCACCAGTACCCTCAATGACCTCACGGAATCCCTCACCCATCAAATAACTGACCCGATAGCCCGATTGCACCAAAGCCCGAATGACCTCTAAGTGCGGATACACATGCCCCGCAGCTGGCACCGAGGCCCTCAAGATGTGCGGGGCGGTTGTGCTGTTGAGTTCAGTCATTGGTAGATGCTCCTTGAAAGTCCGGGGTTGTTGGTTGCTTATGGCACCAAAATAGCCAAACATTATCAAAACTGGCTGAACAAATAACGTGAAAGCGCTCTGTCTAGAAGGCGCGCAGCGAAGCGTCTGCAGATTCAAACAGTCGGGACTTAATGGTGCCCAAAGTTGCCTTGTCTTTACCCAAGAGCGAAGCGGCTAGTTCCTGGCCGGCAGCGGCCAATTCCGCCTCGGAAACGGCCCTATCCACAATGCCCCAGCTCGCCGCATCAACCCCGGAGAGCCGCTGCCCGGTAACCATCGAGGCAACCGCTGCCTGCGGCGTCAGCTTGGCTTGGATCAAAGCGGTCATTCCGGGCGTAATACGGAATGTGAATATCAACTTCTGGAAAACAGAAATAACCTCGATCGTTGCGCATAATCCGGAAATCGTGCGCAAGAGCAAGCATTGCCCCCGCACCGAAGGCATGCCCATTGACCAGGGCAATCGTTGGCACCGGCAGCGTCAGAAATCGGGCCAGCAATACTTGAACACGGGCAGCATAAGAATTGAACTGGTCGAAGTGCTCTTTGACCCAATCCAGATCTAGCCCGTTAGAAAAGAACTTGCCGGTGCCAGTGGTCAGCAAAACGGAAGAATCGCCGTCGACTACTTCCTCTAGCGCTTTCTCGACCTCGGAAAGCCAGGAGTCAGTAAACCGATTCTCGGTATCGCCCACATTCAAAAACGCGATTCCGTCGTGGTGTTCTAGGGTTGCCGCCATGATACGAATTCCTTCCGAAGTTTCTCTGAATGTACCAAAGCCATGCTCAAACCGCTTTTGCCGAGGAATGCTGCCTTCATTTCATTGAACCAATGCCCAGTCAAGAGTTAGGCTCCTTGAGGTTGCCCAACGGATAGGAATGATCTTCATGTATGACGTCGTAATTGCCGGTGCCGGGCCAGTCGGACTCTTCCTTTCTTGCGAGCTACGTTTAGCTGGCCTGTCCGTTCTGGTTCTGGAAAGCGCGTCGGATCCGTACTCAGCACTCAAGGGCCGCCTTTTGGTATGCGTGGCCTCTCCATACCCACAGTTGAAGCGCTTTATCGACGTGGCCTGCTAGCAGATATTGCGGTATCCAAAGCACCAAACGCGCCAGCGAAAGTTGCGTCAGCGGACACGCCGCAATCAGCCAAACCTCGCCGTCAAGCTGGACACTTTGCTGGGATCCCTTTTGATGAGGAAAATATCGATAGCTCACGGTGGCCCTACCGGCTGCCGAATCCAGCCGAATCAACCGTGGGCACCACCATGGAACGAGTCGAATCGGCTCTCACGGCTCGGGCCCTTGAGCTAGGTGTGGAAATCAAGCGCGACGCCGCAGTAGAAGGCTTCAGCCAATCGGATGAGGGCGTGCGCGTTAACGCCGCTGGCGAGGTTTTTCAGGGCAAATGGCTGGTTGGTTGCGACGGCGGTCGTAGCACAGTCCGCAAAGCTGGCGCTTTTGAGTTTGGCGGCACCGACCCGGAGTTCACTGGTTATTCGGTCCAGGTGAAGATCTCAGATCCGGACAAGCTCAACATGGGTCGGATCTATACCCCTACTGGTATGTATTTCCAATCGCAGCCCGGAATCATTGCCATGGTTGCCTTCGATGGAGGCTCCTTTCACCGGAGCGAAGCAATAACCCTGGAACATGTGCAAGAGGTGCTGCGACACATTAGCGGCACTGAAGTCACCTTGACCGCGCTTGAGCTTGCTGCGACGTGGACTGACCGCACTTACCAGTCAACGAATTACCGCAACGGGCGGGTGCTGATTGCTGGCGATGCCGCCCACATCCACTCGCCTTTGGGCGGGCAAGGACTCAACCTGGGGCTGGGCGATGCGATGAACCTGGGCTGGAAGCTTGCCGCCACCATTCGTGGCACCGCTTCGAGTACCTTGCTCGACAGCTACGCTAGCGAGCGGCATCCGATCGGTGCCAAAGTGCTCAACTGGTCCCGCGCGCAAGTGGCGTTGATGCGACCAAGCCAAAGTTCTCGTGCGCTTGAAACGATGATTCGGGATCTCATTGGCACACGCGATGGCGCAACGTACTTTGCTGAGCAACTTTGGGGCGTCTCATTGCGCTATGACCTTGCTGGCAACCATCCGTTGATCGGGCGCAGCTTGCCAGACTTTGAATTTGCCGATGGCACCAGGCTGGGTCCGTTATTGAAAGATGGCTTGGGCGCATTGCTCAATTTCACCGGCAACGCGGAGCTTCGGCTACTCAGCGAGCGCCTGGGGAACTCAATCAGCTACTTCGAGGGACAAGTGCAGGATAATTTGGGCCTCAGCGCGGTTCTGGTCCGCCTCGATGGCTTCGTCGCCTGGGCTACCGACGGCGAACCCGACGTGGCTGAGATCGACGCCGCTCTTTCCGAGTGGCTTTAGCTACATGTGAACGTGTAGGCGCCGAGCTGCTTCTGAAATAGAGCCAGAAAGCGACGGGTACACGGTAAAGGTATTAGCTAAGTCATCCACGTGTAGTTTCTGCGTCACCGCGATGGCGATCGGGAAGATCAGCTCCGAGGCGTTGGCACCAACCACCACGCCGCCAATCACCGTGCCGGAACCCTTGCGCGCAATGATCTTGATAAAGCCGTCCTTTGCGTTACGCATTTTGGCGCGCGCGTTGGTTTGCAACGGCAGCTTCACCACATCGCCCTGATACCGACCAGATTCCAGGTCAGCCTCAGAAATACCCACCGAAGCAATTTCCGGCGAGGTGAAGATGTTCGAAGCAACTTGGGTGAGTTTCAGCGGACGCAGCCCGTCACCGAGCAAGTGTGCCATCGCGATCCGGCCCTGCATCGCGGCAACTGAAGCGAGCGCCAGCACTCCGGTGCAATCCCCCGCAGCGTAAATATTTGGCGCAGAGGTGCGTGAGACGCCGTCGACCTTAATGTGACCAGATTCAGTCAAAGCCACGCCGGCGGCTTCTAGGCCAATACCTTCGGTCTTCGGAATCGAGCCAACACACACCAGGCAGTGCGACCCACTGACCTGACGGCCGTCGGAAAGCGTCACGAGTACCCCCTCCTCGGTGCGCTGCACGGATTCGGCTCGTGAACGTGAAAGCACCGTCATACCGCGGCGTTCAAAGACGTTTTCAAGGACTTCGGCAGCGTCGGAATCTTCGCCCGGCAAAACCTGGTCACGGGAGGAAATCAAAGTAACTCGCGAACCCAGGCCGTTGTAAGCAGAAGCAAACTCGGCACCGGTAACGCCAGAACCGACCACAATAAGTTCCCGCGGGAGTTCAGTCAGACCATAGATTTGCGCCCAGTTAAGAATGCGCTCGCCATCGGGTTTGGCGGTGGGCAGTTCGCGTGGGTGTGCACCAACCGCGAGCAAAATCGCGTCAGCGGTAACCAGCTCGACGCCGGAGTCCGTCACGACCTCGATCGTGTGATTGTCCTTCATGGTGCCTTGACCAATAATGATCCGGACACCAGCTTGCTCTAGCCCGGCTTTAATATCGCCGGACTGCTCGCGAGCCAATTCCAGCAAGCGGTCGTTGACTTGCTTCAGATCCGCACGCATCAAAGGCACGCAATCACCGCCGTCAACATCAAAGCGGGCACCAAGGTCGGTGGCACTTTCAAAACGGTTCATAACATCCGCGGTAGCGATCAGCGTCTTAGACGGCACGACGTCGGTCAGCACCGCAGAGCCACCCAGACCGTTGCGTTCAACAATGGTCACCTGCACGCCGAGCGAAGCAGCCACCATCGCGGCCTCATATCCGCCCGGGCCACCACCCAAGATGGCTAAGGATGGGATGTTCATATCGTTTGGAGTCGTCACAGTCCCCTATTCTCGCCTATCCTGCCGCAGCCGCAAAGCGAGCCAAGCCTGACTTAGTCGCAAGTTAGCCGCAACTTGGCAGCGCGCGTACTTTCTAGGAAACAGGTAAATTGATTCCGTGAGTAACCTCGACGCTGAAACCGCACAGACTGAACCATTCCTTGCCGCCGCTCGCGCCGCTGCCTACATCGCTGAGCAAACTGGAGTGCCGCAACACGATGTAGCCCTGGTGTTGGGCTCTGGCTGGGGCGAAGCAGCCGACTTAATCGGTGAAACAACCGCTACATTGCAAGCAACTGATGTACCGGGGTTTTCCGCGCCGGCAGTGGTTGGCCACGTGGGCACCATTCGGTCGGTATTGACCGCTGAGGGTAAGCGAGCTCTGGTGCTCGGCGCCCGAACTCATTATTACGAGGGCAAAGGCGTTCGCGCAGTAGTGCACGGTGTGCGCACAGCGGCGGCAGCTGGCGCAAAAACCTTAGTACTGACCAATGGCTGTGGTGGCGTGAACCCAGGCTGGGCGCCTGGCACGCCAGTATTGATCAGCGATCACATTAATCTCACGGCAACCTCACCTCTTGAGGGTGCGACGTTCGTCGATCTCACCGACCTCTATTCTTCCCGGTTGCGCGATCTGGCTCGTGAGGTCGACCCGAGTCTCGCCGAAGGCTTCTACGCTCAGTTCTCTGGCCCGCATTACGAGACTCCGGCCGAAATTCGGTATGCAAAAACCATCGGCGCTGACCTGATCGGCATGTCGACTGCGTTAGAGGCTATTGCCGGCCGGCACGCTGGTATGGAGGTCTTCGGAATCTCGCTCGTGACCAATCTGGCCGCCGGAATCTCCCCCGTTCCGTTGAGCCATGCTGAGGTCATTGAAGCCGGTCAAGCTGCTGGCCCGCGAATCTCTCGATTGTTGGCTGAGATCATCGCCAAGCTCTAAAAGACGGTAGGTTATTTCCATGAGTCCCATGAGCAGTGAGCTCCTTGCCCGTGCCCTCGATTGGGCAAATAGCGACCCAGATCCGGCTACCGAAGCAGAGTTGCGCGCTTTGATTGACGTGGCTTCTTTGGATGATTCTGCTGGCGATGCAACGATGATTACCCAGGCCGAACAAGAGCTTGAAGACGCTTTCGCTGGCACTTTGCAATTTGGCACCGCTGGCTTACGTGCTGCCTTGGGACCGGGACCAAATCGGATGAATCGGATCGTGGTACGCCGTGCGGCGGCTGGCTTAGCAAGCTTCTTGCTAGACACTGCCGCCGCAGCAGCTGAGCCCTACCGCCCGCGCGCCGTCGTCGGCTTTGATGCTCGACACAACTCAGATGTCTTTGCGCTGGAAACTGCTGCCATTTTCATTGCGGCCGGCATTGAGACCTTCCTGATGCCCTCAGCATTGCCTACCCCGTTGCTTGCTTTTGCGGTGCGCGCACTTGGTTGCGAGGGCGGCGTTATGGTGACTGCCAGCCATAATCCGCCGCAAGACAACGGCTACAAGGTGTACCTGGGTGGCCGAGCGCTGGCTGCCAATGACGAATCCGGACGCGGCGCGCAGATTGTGGCCCCCTACGATAGCCAGATTGCGGCCCGAATCGACGCCGTTGGCGCTATCGAATCAATTCAACTTGCGCAGGACGGCTGGCAGCCAGTTGCGCCAGAGATCATTGCTGCCTACCGTCAAGGTCTGGTGGAATTGTTGCAGCTCGAGCGTTTTCCGGCTCGCGAACTAAAGATCGTGCTCACACCAATGCACGGTGTTGGCGGCGAAACCGCCCTTCAAGTATTTGAAGCTGCCGGATTCAACGATGTGACGGTAGTGAGCGAGCAAGCGGCACCAGACCCGAACTTTCCCACGGTCGCCTTTCCGAATCCCGAGGAACCGGGCGCATTGGATCTGGCCATACAAACGGCCACTGAAGTTGGCGCGGACTTGGTGATAGCCAATGATCCAGATGCTGACCGGGCTGCTGCTGCCGGCGTTGATCCGAGCACCGGGCAATGGCGAATGCTCCGAGGCGATGAAGTAGGAGCACTATTGGGCGCGCACGTGGTAGCCCGAGCGAAAACCGATGATGAGCCGCGCGGCGTCTTTGCGAATTCGATTGTTTCTTCCCGGCTCTTGGCAAAGATCGCAACGGCGAACGGATTTGCCCACGTGGAAACCCTCACCGGTTTCAAATGGATCGCCCGTGTGCCCGGCCTTAGCTATGGCTATGAAGAAGCCCTTGGCTACTGTGTTGCACCATCTTTGGTTCGGGACAAGGACGGCATTTCTGCTGGCTTGCTCATTGCTGAAATGGCCGCTGCTGCGAAAGCGACGGGCAGAACGCTTTTTGATTTATTGGACGATTTAGCCGTTCGCAACGGGCTGCACGTATCCGATCAATTGAGCGTCCGTGTTGCCGATCTTGGCCTACTTTCGGCTATGATGAACCGATTGCGGGAACACACACCGACTAGTTTTGCCGGATCTGCAGTAGAAACTGTCACCGATCTAGCTACTGGTTCGGCGCAATTGCCCGCCACCGACGGCATGCTATATCTGACCAGGGACAGCACCCGGGTGATCATCCGGCCTAGCGGTACCGAACCGAAGTTAAAGTGCTATTTGGAAGTGATCGTGCCCGTGGATTCGGCCGCTGATCTTAGCGAAGCCCGCAAAAATGCGCGCTCGGTTTTGGATGCTGTTTTGGACGACGTCCGCGAAGCGCTCGGATTGTGATTGGTTACGCTGGCGAAACGTCTGGGAGGATAGATAAATGACGGAGAACATTGCTAGTTTCATTGATCACACTTTGCTCAAGCCCGAAGCCTCCGAAGCTGATGTGCTAAAAGTGTGCGGTGAGGCCGTAAATTATGAATTCAAGTCGGTTTGCGTCAACCCGATCTGGGTCAAGACCGTGCATCAAGCGTTACGAAACTCGCCCGTGCTGACCTGTTCGGTGGTCGGCTTTCCACTCGGCGCAACCCCTACCGACGTCCAGGTTTTCGAAGCGCGTGGCGCGACCCTTGATGGTGCAGACGAAGTGGATATGGTGATAAATATCGCCGAAGCCAGAGCTAGCAATCGCGGTGCGTTGGTGGACGATATCTCGGCCGTTGCTGATGCGGTGCACGCTGGCGGCGCAATTCTGAAAGTCATCATTGAAACGTCGCTGCTCGACGACGCACAAAAGGTCATTGCTTGCGAAGCGGCAGTTGAAGCCGGCGCAGATTTCGTCAAGACCTCCACGGGTTTCAACGGCGGCGGCGCGACGACGGCGGACGTAGCGCTCATGCGGGCAACCGTTGGCCCTTCAGTGGGCGTGAAAGCTTCCGGTGGCGTACGCAGCCGTGAAGATGCCGAAGCGATGATTGCCGCTGGTGCAAGCAGGATTGGTGCTAGCTCAGGAATTGCGATTGTCACCGGCGGTACCGGCACCAACGCGTACTAAGCCAAGCTCTGCGCAGTTTAGAATGGAGCAGAACCCGATTTCAGGAGGAAACATCATGGCCGGAACCACACCCGAGCGCGAGAACAGCTTGGTCCAATCCATCATTCTCTTCTTGGTGTTTTTCGTGATGTTCCTGGGTGGAATCTTTGCCTTCTCCTTTGGTAGCTTGCAGAACGTCTGGCCGTTCGCCATTGGACTTGGCTTGTTTTTCCTGGCTTTCTGGATTCCGCAGACGTTCATGGGCCGTTAAGTATAGCGGCCGTGACGCCCAAGTAGACACCGAACACCGCAAGCCGGTCCGCGGTCACTGATTCAACCGCCTCATGACACATTTTGAGCTGATCATCATTGGCTCCGGCTCAGGAAAAAGCATTCTGACGCCGGATTGGGACGGTAAAAAAGTTGCGCTCATTGAAGCTTGGGTCTTTGGTGGCACCTGTCTAAATATGGGCTGCATTCCCACCAAAATGTACGTTTACCCATCAATGTTGGCGTGGCAAGCAGCTACCGAAGGCCCAGGCCTAGGCGTTGAGACTAAGTTCGACGGCGTGCACTGGGCGGAAATCCGCGATCGAGTTTTCGGCCGAATCGACCCGATTTCTCAGGGTGGTCGAGACTACCGGGCCAATAATGCCAATGTCACTTTGATCGAAGAACGAGTTCGCTTCATTGGCCCAAAAACTCTACTGACCGCAAGTGGTGCCGAGCTGAGCGCCGATCAGATTGTGATCGCGGCAGGTTCACACGCCCAAATGCCTGACGTACCGGGCATAGATTTACCCCAAGTCCACACATCTGACACCGTGATGCGGATCAATGAGTTGCCCAGCCGAGTTTTGGTAGTAGGCGGCGGAGTTATTGCTGCCGAATTCGCCTCAGTCTTTGCTGGCTTCGGCTCCCAAGTAACTCAAATCATCCGTGGCGACGCACTGCTGCGTTCGATGGATGCCATCATGCTCCAAGAAATTCACCGAAGCGGCGGCTCAGCAATGGCGACTGGAAACGGGCCATCAGCTGCACTCCATGACGCCGTCGTCGGAAAATGCGTTTCGGGTAAAGACTCAGGGACAGCACGACGCCGATGGCATCGACGAAGACTTTGATCTAGTTCTCATTGCGATTGGCAGGGCCGCCTCTTCCGAGGGCTTGGACGTCAAGGCCGCCCAGTTTGACACTGGATCGAGCGGAATATTGCTGGTTGATGAGTTCCAGCGCGTGCTGAGCGCCGGCACTGCTGTGCCAGGAGTGTGGGCTCTCGGTGACATCGCTAACGACTATCAGCTCAAACATGTCGCCAACCATGAGGCGCGAATCGTTGCGCATAATGCGGCGCATCCTGATGATTTGCGGGCAGCCAATCACCATGCGGTGCCTGAAGCGGTGTTTTCCCACCCGCAAATCGCCTCGGTGGGGATGACCAGTGCAGAAGCTGCCGCGCACGCCGCCGAGACCGGCGCCGTCGTCGTCGAATATGTTCAGGAATTTGGTGGTACAGCGTACGGCTGGGCGATGGAAGACACGACGTCGGTGGTGAAAGTTATTGCCGAGAAGGACTCCCGACGCTTGTTGGGGGCACATATCATCGGCCCTGAAGCTTCGATGCTGATCCAACCACTGATCCAGGCGATGTCGTTCGGAACCGATTTGACCGAATTCACCCGCGGACAGTACTGGATTCATCCGGCACTGAGCGAGGTTGTAGAAAACGCGGTGCTTGGGCTCGATCTGGAGCATCGTACTACCGATCCGCTGTAGGTTTTTCGATCCGTGAGATCACTTCAGGCGTGCACTGCGCATTAACGCACATCAGTGGCGCGCCGATCTGACTTGATGCCATCGCTAGTTACCTGGATACTCGATCAAAGAGTTGTGTTCCAGATCACAGGCCAGGGGGATTACCGAGCCGCTGCGCGCACTCGCAACTACAAGGAGGTAGTCGGTGGCTCAGTCCGTACACAATGCAGAAGTCAAAGCTAAAGGTGGCAAGAATCGGGGCCTGCGGCAGGTTGTTGCCGCCTCGATGGCTGGCACCGTCGTGGAATGGTACGAGTTTTTTCTCTACGCCACCGCCGCAACGCTGGTCTTTGGCAAAGTGTTCTTCCCGGATACCGGGAATGATCTGGACGGAATCATCAAGGCGTTTCTCACCTACGCCGTGGGCTTCATTGCCCGACCAATTGGCGGCATCGTCTTTGGACACTTTGGTGATAAGTATGGCCGCAAGCACCTCCTGCAACTAGCAATTATCTTGGTTGGTGCGACCACCTTTTTGATGGGCTGCCTGCCCACTTTCAACCAAGTTGGTTACTTGGCGCCAATTCTTGTTGGTGGTCTTGCGATTCTTACAAAGGCTTCGCCGTTGGCAGGGAGCGGGGTGGTGCGGTTCTTCTAGTCGCCGAGCACTCCCCTAATAAAGAACGCGGGTTTTGGGCCAGTTGGCCACAAGCCGCGGTTCCAGCTGGCAACCTGCTTGCGACCGTCGTCCTGGTGATACTCTCCAGCACCCTTTCCCAAGAAGCATTCCTTTCCTGGGGCTGGCGGGTTGGCTTCTGGCTTTCGGTAGTGATCGTAGTGATCGGCTACTACATTCGCTCCAGAATTACCGACGCCCTTATTTTTCAGGAAGCAAAACGCGAGCTGGAACAAAATAAGAGCGCCGGTTACGGCGTTATTGAAGTCTTCCGCCGGTATCCGCGTGGGGTATTCACCGCGATGGGTTTGCGGGTTGGTGAGAACATTTTGTACTACATGGTGGTGACCTTCTCGATCACTTATCTAAAAACTCAGTTGAAGATGGACACTTCGCTGATTTTGCTGCTGCTCTTAGCGGCCCACTCCTTGCAATTCATCATTGTGCCGATCATCGGTCGAATGACCGATAAGTTGGGCCGTCGGCCAATCTACGGCTTGGGCGCGCTCTTGATGATCGGTTGGGGATTCATTTGTTTCCCACTTTTCAATACTCGAAATACCTTGGTTATCCTGCTAACGATCTGCCTGGGACTGGTGGTGCATTCGCTGATGTACGCTGGCCAGCCTGCGATCATGGCGGAGATGTTCCCTACCCGAATGCGCTACTCGGGCGTATCGCTGGGGTACCAGGTAACCTCGGTTGTGGCTGGGTCGCTAGCTCCGGTGATAGCGGCATCCCTGCTGGACCAGTTCCACTTTTGGTCACCGGTATCGATTTATATGATGGTCGCAGCCCTCGTTACCTTGGTAGCGGTCTACTTTTTGCGCGAAACTCGAGGTAGCTCATTCCAGGAACTCGATGAGCAAGATCGGCAACGCTTCGCCCAATAGCGCTAGCAGCCAGCTAAAGCCTGCGCGACGCCGTCGACCGCAAGGTTTCGATCACCAAGGCGACCGCCGGGTTACGTGTTGCTTCTTGCCGAACAACTGCCCAGTAGGACAGCGGGTGCGAGTATTCATCGCGAAGAATTCGGCGTAATCCGCGATTTTGATCGGCCAGAAAAGTTGACAAAATGCCAATTCCAGCACCGGCTTCGGTGGCGGCAACATGGGCAAAAACGCTTGTGGAGTCAATACCGTGCCGGAAATCTGGCAAGCTTTCGGTCGCTCGGTCTAAATCATCAACGTGCAGCGCAGATTCAATATAGAAATTGATCCGACGCCCGGCAATTTCTGCAAGCGAACGTGGAACTCCGTGTGCGGCCAAGTACGCCTCGCTCGCATACAGCCCTAAGGAGTAGTCCACAATATGCGCGGCCACCGCTTTGTGCACCGAAGGCTCCCCTGCCACCACTTCAAGATCTACCCCGGAACGGTTCTGCCGGACGCGCTGGGTGGCGCTGATAAGTTCGACAGCCAGGCCCTGGTTGTCATTTTGCAGGCCTGCCAGGGCTGGGGCAGCCACCAAAGTGCTGAAGGCATCCGGAGCGGCCAGTCGCACCATCCCGGTGATCTCCGCGCCGCTATGCTGCTGAGCGAGGGAGCTCAGTGCCCGTTCAACTTCCTCGGCAGTGCTCAATGCCTGCCTGCCCAACGGCGTCACCTCCCAGCCCGAGGTTGCTCGCACCAATACCCGGCCCCCCATCGCCTTTTCTAGCGCATGGATTCGTCGGGAAACCGTCGAGTGATTGACGCCGAGCGCCTCACCGGCAGCGTTATAGCGACCGAGTCGAGCGACGGCTAGAAAAGTCATGAGACCTTCAAGATGCCGATGTGAAGTGTCAAGATATCCCGTCTCAGCCATACTGCATTGTGCATGAACGCACAGAAGAGGTGCAATTTTGGCGGCCTGACGTGCATTGATGAGCATCCCTGAAACTCATAGAGTGGGCTCATCAACGACGATTGAGGGAGTTTCAGATGGCGGTTTACGCGTGGGTTGGCTTAGGAAACATGGGCGGTCCGATGACGGCGAATCTCGTCAAGGCAGGGCACACCGTACGCGGCGTGGACCTTGACCCCGGGGCCAAGGGCGCAGCCGCCGAGGCTGGCGTACAGATTGTCGATTCCATTGCGGAGGCGGTGGCTGGCGCGGATGCTGTGTTCACTATGCTACCCAAGGGCGAACACGTACGAGCTGTTTTCGCCGATATTCTTGCTAGTGCAGATGTTTCAACGCTGCTGATCGACAGTTCCACGGTGGACATTGAGACCGCAAAATATTGCCATCAGTGCGCTGCAGCCGCCGGGTTCCGTTTTGTTGACGCTCCGGTCTCCGGTGGAATCAGCGGGGCCGCCGCCGGTACTTTGTGTTTCATGCTGGGCGGCGAAGAAAGCGCAGTTCAGGCTGCCGTAACTTTCGTCGAGCCCATGTCCGGAAAGACGATTGTGGCTGGCGGCGCCACCGCAGGAATTGCTGCAAAAATCTGTAACAACATGATGCTGTTCATTGATCTGATGGCCGCCTCGGAAGGCTCACAGTTAGCGGAACATCTGGGTTTAGACCCGCAAGTCTTCTGGGAAATTGCTTCAGTGTCTTCTGGCCGGTCTTGGGCGCAGCAAACTTGGTATCCGGTACCCGAGGTGGTGCCGACGTCGGCCGCAAATCACAATTTCGACGCGACCTTCCGAGTGGACCTGGCTCGCAAAGACATTGGCCTAGCGCTTGACGCCGGCAAGAGCACCGGGGTGAAACTGCCGGCGGCAGCATTGGCCCAAGCGCACTTTGATGCCCTCATCGCGGAGGGTTTGGCGGATAAGGACTGCTCATTGATCGTGAAGCAGATCTCGCCCGATGGCACGGTCCGAGGCTACACACCCTAAGCCGTCTTACGCTTGCGCCTCGGCGGTAAAGATCGCGGTGAGCACTTGTTCCGCCCACTCCAGCACTTGAGCGTCAACCAAATCGCGGCCACCAATTCGGGCGGTCTTCGGCCTTGGCACCAGAATTTGGTGGAGCGCTGGTTTGATCAAAGAACCCGGGTACATTCGCTGCAACCGCATCTGCCGTGACTCGGGCAAATCGGCCGGGAAGAACTTGACGAAATTGCCTTGAACCGCAACGTCGGTGAGGCCAACTTCGCGCGCCGCAACCCGGAATCGATCCACCGCGATCAGGTTCACTACCGCAGCCGGCGGCTCGCCGTAACGGTCCACAAGCTCTTCCAGCACCTCGTCAATCGCTGCGTTTGATGCCGCAGCAGCCAACTTCCGGTAGGCCTCCAAGCGAAGCCGCTCCCCCGGTACGTAGTCGTGCGGTAGATGCGCATTCACCGGCAGCTCGATCTTCATATCGGCGGCTTTATCCTCGGTTTCGCCGCGATAATCCGCAACGGCTTCACCCACCAACCGGATATACAAGTCGAAGCCCACACCCGCAATGTGGCCGGATTGCTCGCCGCCCAAAAGGTTGCCCGCACCGCGAATTTCCAAGTCCTTGAGAGCCAATTGCATACCGGCGCCAAGCTCGTTGTGTGCCGCAACCGCTTTGAGCCGCTCCAGGGCTACCTCACCCAGCGGCTTTTCTGCCGGATAAAGGAAGTAGGCGTAAGCGCGTTCCCGGCCACGGCCCACCCGGCCACGCAGCTGATGCAACTGAGATAAGCCATACTTATCTGCGCCGTCGACAATCAGGGTGTTTGCGTTGGAAATATCCAAGCCGGTCTCAATGATGGTGGTGCAGACCAGCACATCAAAGCGTTTTTCCCAGAAGTCCACAATGATTTGCTCAAGCCGAGATTCGCTCATTTGCCCGTGCGCCACCGCAATTCGAGCTTCCGGAACCAACTGCTGCACATGCGCGGCAATCCGCTCGATCGAAGAAACCCGATTGTGCACAAAGAACACTTGGCCTTCGCGCATCAACTCACGTCGGATCGCGGCTGACGCTTGCTTATCCGTGTACGGGCCAACGTAGGTGAGCACCGGATGCCGTTCCTCAGGAGGCGTGGCCAAAGTCGAGGTCTCGCGAATACCGGTCAACGACATTTCAAGGGTTCGCGGGATCGGCGTGGCACTCATGGCCAAGACGTCCACGTTGTTGCGCATCTTCTTCAGCTGTTCTTTGTGCTCAACACCGAACCGCTGCTCCTCATCAACAATCACCAAACCCAAGTCCTTGAAGGCGAAGTCTTTCGATAGCAATCGATGGGTGCCGATCACCACGTCGATTGAGCCATTTGCCACGCCTTCGGCGGTCTCTTTGGCTTCTTTGCCAGACTGGAATCTGGAAAGTGGCTTAACCCTTACTGGAAAACCGGAAAACCGCTCGCTAAACGTTTCATAGTGCTGTTGCGCCAGCAAAGTGGTGGGCACCAAAACAGCAACTTGCTTACCATCTTGTACGGCCTTGAACGCGGCCCGTACCGCAATCTCCGTTTTGCCGTAGCCCACGTCGCCGGAGACTAGTCGGTCCATCGGAATCTCGCGTTCCATATCCGCTTTGACCTCGTTGATCGTGGTCAACTGGTCTGGAGTTTCCACGTAGGGGAAAGCTTCTTCGAGCTCACGCTGCCAAGGAGTGTCCGCACTGAAGGAAAAACCTCGTGAAGCCATCCGAGCCGAGTAGAGACGAATCAACTCGCCAGCAATCTCCTTGACCGCTTTGCGCGCTTTGTTCTTCGTCGAAGCCCAATCCGAGCCACCCATTTTGGACAACGCCGGGGCATCGCCGCCCACGTAGGCGGTGATTTGGTCCAGTTGATCGGTGGGCACAAACAGCCGGTCACCAGGCGCACCACGCTTCGACGGTGCATATTCAAGCACCAAGTACTCACGGCTGCCGTCAGTACCAGCAACTTTTCGCTGAATCAACTCGAGGAATCGACCAATACCGTGTTGTTCGTGCACTACAAAGTCGCCGCCGCGCAATTGCAGCGGATCTACCGCATTGCGTCGTTTGGACGGCATTTTCCGCATGTCTTTGGTGCCAGAGGCCGAAGATCTGCCGAGTAAATCGGCCTCGGTCAACAGACCGATTTTGAGTCCGTCAAGCACAAAGCCATGGCCGACGGCGGCGGTCGTCACCTCGATGATGCCCAGTTGCGGCTGCTCATCTAAGGAATCGACTCGTGCGGTAGGAATATCAGCATCGTGGAAAAGCTCCGCCAAGCGCTGCGCTGGGCCCGGGCCATCGGTCGCGACGACCACTCGCCACTGCCCGCCGCCATCGTTGCCGCGAACACGCGAGCCGATGAACTCGAGCATCTCGGCCACATTGCCCTGATAACCGCGTGGTTCACGAGCTGGCACGCTCAGCACATCAAGTTCTGGCGCAGTCTCGTCATCGATGCCTAGCGCCGAAACTGACCACCAGCTGACGCCAGCGCGTAAGGCCGCGCCGCGAGTTTGCGCCAGCGAGGCAAAGCTCGCCGAAGCGAGTGTCTGGGAGACGTCCAAGGGCGCCGCACCGCCGTCGGAAGCTGTTGACCAGGCTGCCTCGAGGAACTCCTCATTAGTCGCTTCCAAATCATGGGCCCGGCCGCGCACTCGCTCCGGTTCAAGCACCACGGCTATTGAGCCGGGTGGAAATTCCGCGACCACGGGCACCATCGAATCAACCAGTACCGGGGTGAGAGATTCCATTCCCTCCACGGCAATACCGCCAGCAATCTTCTCCAACATTGCCGCGGCAGCAGGGAAGGAGTCTTTCAGTTTCGCGGCTTTCGATTGCACCTCCGGGGTGATCAAGAGTTCCCGGCACGGCGGAGCAAAGAGTGCTTTAGGGTGCTCGATTGTTCCGCTAATGCTGGTCAAGGTGCGTTGATCCGCCACCGCAAACCAGCGCATCGATTCCAATTCATCGCCAAAGAATTCAATGCGAACTGGATGCGGATCAGTTGGTGGAAAAACATCAATAATGCCGCCGCGCACCGCAAATTCGCCACGATGAGTAACCATGTCTACCCGCGCATAGGCAGCGTCGGCCAGGCGTCGGATCACCTGATCGAAAGGAGCCCGTTGGCCAATACTCAGCTCAACTGGCTCTAAATCCGCCAAGCCCTGAACAATCGGCTGAACTACAGCGCGCACCGGCGCCACCACAATCCGTAAGGGACCGGTGGTACCCATGCCACCATGTTTTAGCCGGCGCAGCACCGAAAGACGCCGCCCGACGGTATCGGAACGGGGCGAGAGCAGCTCGTGCGGCAGCGTCTCCCAACTGGGGAAATCCGCAACGGCATCCTCCGGCAAGTAAGCACGTAGGGCCGCGACCAGGTCTTCGCTTTCCCTGCTCGTCGCGGTTACCGCGAGCACCACCCCGGCGTGATCCCCGTTCGCTTGCGCTGCAGCCAAACCTTCAGCTACCTCAGCGAGTAGCGGAGCCCGCAGACCGTTGGGCGCACCAATCTGCAAATCCTCGCTTCGTTTGGCGTGTTCGCGCTCCGCATGGGCCCGGACTCTGGCGATGCTCGGATCCTCGCGAAGTGCAGCACGCAAACCGTTCAAGCCCATGGAAACTCCAACCCACTTAGATCGCCGAAGACAACACGAAAGCCCGAAGTTCCAAGAACTCCGGGGGTGATACCTCCATCCTATCCCCGTCGAGTGTCGACTTGTGGCTGGTTTGCGCCTTTCAAACCAGCCACAAGTCGACACTCGACGGCGGGCGCTGGCTGATCGACACGTAAGATGGATTCGGACAAGTCCCCTAACAAGGAGAACCATGGCTCTGACCTCCACAGCCTCACTTCCCGCCAATGTCGAGCGCGTCGTCGAACTTTTTGCCAGCGAAGACTTCGCCCGACAGGTCAGCGAAGCCGCTGGTGGCACGTTAGAATCCTTCGAGATTTCAGGCGAAACCTCTGGAGCCTTCCAAACGACGACGGCGCGCTCGCTCCCGAGCGACCGGTTGCCGGACTTTGCGAAGAAATTCTTCGGAGCCAGATTGACCATGCAGCAGAAGGAAAATTGGTCTGCTCCCGCCGCCGATGGGTCGCGTGAAGTGAAGATCAGCGCCAAGATCTCCGGGGTGCCGGTTGAGGCCAACTTGGTGCAGCGTTTGAATGCAGACGGCGAACAGACGCAGATCCAGATGGCGGGCAGTGTCACCTCCAGCATTCCGTTCTTCGGCGAAAAAATCGCCAAAGCAGCAGAGCCCGCAATTGGTAAGGCTTTGAACCTGCAAGTTAGCGAAGCACTCAAGGTACTAGGCGGAACCGCATCATGAAACTACCTTTGATTTTGTCCCTCATCCTGATTCTTGCCGGTATTTGGTCTTTCATTGTCTGGCCGCCGTTCCTGCGCCGCGTGCTCAAGGATCCACGTGCCCGCGATGAGAACGGCCGGCCCACTAAGTTCCTCACGGTGCACATTATGTTGGTGAGCATTTCCATGATTTTGGGCATCGCTACCTTAGTAATCGGCATTCGCACGATCTTCAGCTAAGTTTCCTCAGCCAAAAACGGGTAAAATAGATCATGGTGTGCCGGGAAGTCTGGTCGGCATGGCTGCGTTCGTAGCCATTGTTCTACCTTCTTTTGCCATGTCTTCTGTGAGGATCTTTGATGATCACGTCTCGAACTGCCCGCCGTACTTTCCGCCGCAATTCCTATCCAGAGCATTTGCGGATCACCGCAATCTTGCGCAAGGAAACCGTTGGCGGCGCATTGCTGTTGGCGGCAACTATTGCGGCGTTAATCTGGGCTAACTCCCCGGGATCAGAGAGTTACTTTGCACTCCGAGACGCAAAAATTGGCTTCAATCCTTTCGGGTTGAAACTCGACCTCAGCTTGGGTGCCTGGGCCTCCGACGGCCTGCTAGCCATTTTCTTCTTTATCGCGGGCCTAGAGCTTAAACGTGAGTTTATTGCTGGCGACTTACGGCGCTTTGATCGCGCTATTGTGCCGATTGCGGCGGCAATTGGCGGCGTAGCGGTGCCAGCAATTATTTATACCCTGATCAACCTCAGCTCGGGGGCCGAAATCCTCAATGGTTGGGCCATCCCCACCGCCACCGATATCGCCTTTGCCCTCGCCGTGCTCGCCGTCATCAGCACTCACTTACCGACGGCGCTGCGAACCTTCTTGCTAACGCTCGCGGTTGTCGATGACCTTATTGCCATCTCGATCATCGCGGTGTTCTACCCGCACAACTTGCAGCCACAGTACTTGGCCTTAGCTTTGATCCCGCTGGGGCTGTTCACTTGGGCTGTGCAGAAACGTATCCGCAGCTGGTATCTGTTACTGCCGCTAGCGATTATTACCTGGGTCTTAGTGCACGAATCGGGCGTACATGCCACCGTCGCCGGTGTGCTGCTGGCCTTCGCGGTCCCGGTGGTTCGCCGGGATCGCAATCCAGATAATGGACCAGGCCTCGCCGAACACTTTGAGCATCGTTTCCGGCCGCTATCAGCCGGAGTTGCGGTGCCGATCTTCGCGTTCTTCTCGGCCGGCGTCGCAATTGGCGGCTGGGCAGGGTTCACCAACTCGCTCACAGATACCGTGGCGATCGGAATTATTGCCGCGTTGATCCTGGGTAAAGCCATCGGCATTTTCGGCGCAACTTTCCTGATCACCAAAACCACCAGAGCCTCGCTTGACGATGGTTTGTCCTGGATCGATGTCTTGGGCCTAGCAATACTGGCTGGCATTGGTTTCACAGTTTCGCTCTTGATCAGCGAACTCGCTTTTGGTGCTGATTCTCCGCACAATGACCATGCCAAGGTCGCGATTCTGACCGCTTCGCTGGTTGCTGCTCTGCTAGCTACCGTGATCTTGAGAATAAGAAATCAGCATTACCGCAAGCTTGAAAAACTCGAATCGGTCGATGCCGACGGCGACGGCGTACCCGATGTCTTCGATGAAAAGGACGATTGAGCAGCAACGGCTGGGCTTAACTCGGATTGCATTGGGTGTGCGCGCCCAGGCCGAGCAACAATCCGGGATAGTTCAGAATGGTCCGGTTCGCCACGGTGAGCGCTGAGGAGGACCAAATAATGTTTGACCAGTCGGAGCTCGCTAGGCCGCCAGTGGCTATCACCGAAAAGATACTGATCCGAAACGTTGTGGGACCACTGAGAAGTCCTAACAGCACCCCCGCAGGTGTGAAGGTGAAGGCCGTTATACCGGCTGCCGTGCTGAAGTAACCCTGCTCTTGATCGACGCTGCCATCGGCTTTGAGCCGAGTAACTTTCAGCGCATAGCTACCCTCTGGCGGTAAAAACGGTGCCGGATTCCAGGTGATAGTTGAGTTAGGAAAGCTATCGGTGCACTGAATTCCACCCGTGATATCCATTAGTCGGGCTGCCCGCAGCGTTCCGCCGGTGGCCACCGAAGAATCGGTAAATGACGCCAACGTGCCTTGGGAGGAGCCAGAAAAACTCATCCCGGCAAGTGGCAGAACTACGACGGCGAGCAGCGCGGCAACCCGGCGTCCGGATCGTCGGGTAGTCGCGCGTTCGCGAGACTTCGGCGGCTTAAAGGCGATGAAAACAAGGACTCCGGCCAGAAGTCCACCAGCAAAGATCGCCCACGGCGACTGCAAAAAAGCAACGGCATAGCCAAGTCCATTGGCGGAGAAAAATATCAGGTCAACTTTGCTGCTCTGCGGCACTGGATAAGGTAGCGGATCTGCCAAGGCGTTGGCATCGCCCTTGAGCGTCAGCATGACATTGCCGCTTTGCGCTGGAGCGACGGCCACAACTCGGTGAGTAACCCGCTCGCCCTGCGCATTCGAAACGCTGACCACATAATGTATCGAAATATCAGTGGCAGCAACCGGCCGACTCAAGGCAAGCGCACCAGTATCGATCGTGGGGCCCATTGAACCTGGGCGGAAGACTATTGGTGTGATGCCAAAGACGACGGCGGCTAGCGCACCAATGAGACAAAGCAAGCCCAGTACGGCACCGGTCGTCAGCAAGACTTCCCTTGCCAACGGCAGTGCGCGCGCACGCTTCCGTGCTGGACCGCCTGCGGGCACCAGTAAGGCGGCGGCTCCCGGCGAGAGCTCCGCGTCGTTCGAATGCTTGGCTGCGGCCATATCAGCTCTGAATGGCCGAGAAGTTGAAGACGATAACGCCGGTTTGATTCTGCAAACCTGTTACCGCAGCGGTGTCGAGCCAAGCGCGTACACACAGTAAATCTGCGCCAGCAGCAGCCAATGCCCTGACGGCGGTAGCCGCACCGCCGATCTTGCCGCTGTAGAGCTGGCCAGCCGTCGTAGTTGCCGTGCAGGTTGCCGAAGCATAAATGCCAATGTTCAAACCGGTTGCATCGGTGGCAAGCGTGCCGCTACCGGTGACCGCAATACTGTAATTGAAATTTAGCGAACCTGAATTGCGTACCGTGAGTTGTTTGAACACGGCCACACCGCCAGGAGCCAGGTTAGTGCCAGCAAAATCGGTAAAAGCATATGGCTGATTTAGACCAACGGCGCCATCACTCGAGGCTGAGCCTTGCCGCAAGGTGAGGTCTACCGTGCCAGCCACAAAGCTCCCGGACGTTACCGCGCTGGTATCTTGCCAAGCAGCTAAGGTGCCAACCGCGCCAAGCCCAAAGACCATGCCGAGCGCAAGTAGCGCGCGGGCCCTGACCGAGCCAAAGCGTCGCCATAAATTGGGTTTTTGCGAATGCCTGCTCATGACCGTCCCCATGTCTTCCCGAACCAGCCCGGCGCAGGCCAAAACCCAGCGCAATCAAGATCAGCGCACTCAACAAGCCAGCCGTCACTGCAGCTAACGGAAAGCCGGTATTTGGCAATCCGTCCGGTCCGGTCGCCGTCGGGCTGGCAGAAGTTGAGTCGGTTGAAGTTGGCGTTGCCGTTTCCGGAATCGACTCGCGAAGGTCGAACGAGAGCTCAACAGGAATTGTCTGTAGTTGCGTGTCGTTTCCGGCCTCGGTGCTGAGCCCGACGGTGAGGGTTATTTCCTCAGCGCTCCCTGCCGGAAGGGTAAAAAGCATGCTGCCATTTTTCATTAAGATTTTTGAGCCCTTAGTCGTTGAATCAGTTACTGTCGCTAGGCCGTTCGCGATCAATCCTTGCCAGGCGGCATCAGTTAGCCGGGCACTCAACTCAGCGGTGGACGCTGCTCCATTGCGTACCCAGAGCTGCGCGCTACGGTTCTCGCCCGGAATTAGCTTGTCTCCGGCGGCGAAAAGCGGACCGGGGAGTTGCTGAGCCCAGTGCACACCGTCGAGGCTCAGTTCCAGCTCCCCCGCTGCGTGCGCGGGAGCAGCGAACGTGAGCATCGCAAAGAACACAGATACACCAATTGCCGTGCACAAGCTAAGAAGTTTCATCATGAGCGGCTGCTTTTCTGGCCGTGCCGATAGCCGTGCCGATGACCACGGCGATGATCGCGCCAAGCGCTCAGCAACATGAATACCGTATAGCCGATCAAAATCGCCACCGCGCCGGTTAGCAGCCAAATATGCCATTCCCCGCTGATTGCTGAATTGAGGTATCCCAAAAATGGCAGTGAATACCAAAGTACGCCTCGGATTTGCACTGGTCGTACTGCGGCTGCGTCCGGGGTGTTGTTTGCATCGCCTTGCATTTGGAAATTGCGTTCGCCGTTGGGAGCAACCGAAATCCCCACCACCCGGTGCGTTACAACATCGGACAATCCGGAGTTCAATTGGTAGCTCACGACCGAGCCAATGGAGATATTTTCGACTGGCGTGGCTTTGATCACCAGAAGATCGCCAGGTTGCAGACCCGGCCGCATCGACCCTGTGAGCACCGTGAAGGTCTCGCCACCAGAAACTCTGGGTACCACGATCATGACCGCAACGATACCGAGCACCAAGAAGAGCAGTAGCCAAGAAAAGACCTGGCGGAACCACCACAGAGGTCCTGTGCTTTGCTGCCTGACTCGGCGAGTTGGAGCTAGCTCAGTTGGCCGAGCGCTAGTCGTCGTCATCGGCTCTGATCCGCTCTAAATCCAAAAAACAGCTGGAACCCGGTTTGGTCTGTGCTCTGCGCGGCGTCGGTCCCGAGCACACCACGCAAGCACAGCACCAACGAAGCACCTGCGGCCAGCCTAGGCTGGCTGGTAAATACTGCGTTGGCTTGTTGCGATCCCTGGTAGAGCGTCAGACCATTTGTGGTTGCTGAGCCAAGAGGACAATCACCCACCAAATTGACCTGCGCGATGGAAATCACAAAGGACTGCAGCAAGCTAGGCGAACCAGATGTTGCGGTGATTCCTTTCAGATTGAGCAGAAATGGGGTATTGCCAGCATTTTTAACCACGAGCGGAGCTTGTTTACTCGCGCCGGGGCTAATAGCCGCCGCACTGAAATCACTGAGCTGATAATTCTTCACCTGGCTCGTCTGATCACCATTGAGCAAAATCAAAGAACCAGTGCTGATCGTGCCAGGATTCACCGTAGCTTGGTCACGCCAAAGCGCGGCGGTTCCGGTCGCCCCCACTAGCAGGAACGCCGAAACTGCCGCTGCCAGGGCCAAGCCCAGTTTCAGTCGCATGGCAGGACCCCCAAATGCCGTCAGCGAGTCTGCTGCAATTTGAGCGCAAGGCCGTTCAAATTGGCGGATTGGTTTTCAATAGTCTCATCGTCGGTTCCGGAAGCGTTGGCGCCCTTGGCAAAGGCAACGGTACTTCCGACGTCGAAGGTGTAGCTTCCTGGGGCAGCGAAACTAATCACGCCCGCAGTATTGGTCAAACCCGAGGGTAGGCTCTCCGGTGCCACCGTGACCGTAACGTAAGGCTGCCAAGCAGCCGGGATCGCGGTATTGATTGAGCTGGGGTCAATGGTCAAGGAACCCTTGAGATTCTTGCCATCAGCGGTGATGGTGAGAATCTGCACGAATTTGACGGTATCCCCAGGGACGAGTTTGAAAGTGGTCAAATCAATGGCCGTCGCACCGGTCACATCTGAAGAAACGTCTTTCCAACTACCTGCAGTTCCGAGCGCGAGTTTGAGCTGTCCGGTGTTAACCTGGCCTGCATCGACAGTCTTGTTGTCCTGCCAAAGGGCCCAAGTAGTGCCACCTCCCAGCAGAAGCAATCCCGCAATACCGGCGGCAATTCCAGCTTTTGCGACTTTGTTCATCCTAGTTCCTCACTGTTTCTGCTCCCCCCGGAGCATCACTGAGAAGATACGCTGGCTTACTGTTTTGCCACCAGACCCCAGTCGGCTAATTCGACTAGCCGGGTGACTAACCGAGCCGGTTTAAGGCGTCTTCAACACCCACCCATGCCAGCATCGCGCACTTCACCCGAGCCACGTATCGGGAGACACCAGAGAAGGCCGCCGCCTCACCAAGAACTTCCTCGTCACCTTGAATTTGGCCTCTAGAGCGCATCATGGCGCGGAATTCCGTCATCAATTCCGCGGCTTCGCTCCGGTCGAGCCCGGTCAACAGATCACTCAGCACTGAAGCTGAAGCCATTGAAATTGCGCAACCTGCACCATCCCAGTGCACGCCGACAATTATGTCCGGAGTCACATCGACTCGGATGGTAATTTCATCGCCACAGATCGGATTTAGTTGGTGAGATTGTGCGCTATTGGCATCCTGAGGTTCGGGATGTGCGGACATCGGCGAACCATGCTTAGCCTTGGAGTGCTCCAAGATGATGTCCTGGTAGAGCGAATCCAGGGCGCTCATGAACGCACCGCCGCAACACCAGCACCAAAGTACGCTCGAACATCTGCAACGGCTTGCAAGAAAACGTCCACCTCAGCTTCGGTGTTGTAAAGGTAGCTGCTGGCGCGGGTGCTCGCGGTCAGGCCCAGCCTGCGATGGAGCGGTTGCGCGCAATGATGACCTACCCGGACGGCGATGCCGCGATCATCCAGGAACTGACCCACGTCATGTGCGTGTACGCCCTCGACGTCGAACGCGGCCAAACCCAAGCGTTCCTCGCCGGGTTTCGGGCCCAGCACTCGAATGCCAGCAACGGAGCTCAAGCCGGTCACTAGCCGTTGGCCCAATTT
The DNA here is from genome assembly GCF_000018885.1 of Renibacterium salmoninarum ATCC 33209. Taxonomy (NCBI): domain Bacteria; kingdom Bacillati; phylum Actinomycetota; class Actinomycetes; order Micrococcales; family Micrococcaceae; genus Renibacterium; species Renibacterium salmoninarum. The sequence continues at coordinate 2,661,973 of NC_010168.1, forward strand.
CGCTTCCCAGGCAGCAATCCGGTCCATGCCCGTTTCGGATAAATAACTTGCCGCCACGGCAAGCGCAATGGCTTGCGAAATCTTTTGCGTGCCGGCTTCGAATCGTTGCGGGGGCGGCAGATAGCCAGCAGTTTCCATGGTTACCGAGGTGATCATGGATCCGCCGGTCAAGAACGGCGGCATTGCGGCGAGCAGTTCAGTCCGGCCATACAGCGCACCGATTCCGGTGGGTGCAAGCATCTTGTGCCCGGAAAAGACCGCAAAATCAACGCCCAGCTGCTTGACGTCAACCGGCAGGTGCGGCACGGACTGACAGGCGTCTAAGACGGTCAGCGCGCCTACCTGTTGCGCCTTCGCTACCAACTCGGCAACCGGGTTGATGGTGCCAAGTACATTCGAGGCATGGCTGAAAGCGAAAACCTTGGTGCGATCAGTGAACAGTTCATCGGCAGACTGAAGGGTGCCGTCGTCGTTAATCGGAATGAACTTCAGGCTCGCACCGGTACGCCGGGCGAGTTCTTGCCACGGAACCAAATTGGCGTGATGTTCCATCTCGGTGACGAGAATTTCATCACCAGGACGCAGCGCAAAACGCTCGGCTTCGGCAGATACTTGGCCGATACTGGCGTTACTGAAGGAATAGGCAATCAGGTTGATCGCTTCGGTCGCGTTGGAAGTCCAAACCAGCTCGTTGTCCGCCGCGCCAATAAAATCGGCGACGCCGACGCGGGCGGCTTCAAAAGCTTCCGTGGCCTCGACCGCGAGCCAGTGCGCACCCCGGTGCACGGCAGCATTGCGCTGCTCGTAAAATTCTTGCTCAGATTCCAGCACACTGAGCGGCTTTTGCGAGGTCGCACCTGAATCGAGGTACACCAAAGGGTGACCGTTGACTTGTTGATCCAGGACTGGAAAGTCGTTCCGGATGCGTAAGACTTCCTGCGTGGTCAACGCAGTTGTCGTCGATGCGGTGTGGACCGGTACTGATTCGCTCACGTTGCTCCTAGCTGATCTCAGCAGCTTTCTTCACGAAAGAGGCAGAGGATGACGAACCCAATAATTCTCCCACGATTCATATGACATTGGTTTGTGAGAAAGGCCTCGCTCATCCCCCGCGCTCACGCTGAGCACAAGCTGCTCAGCAGCGGGTCTCGTCATATCAGGAGGAATCTGTGCGGATATCGGTGATTGGCTGCGGTTATCTGGGAGCGGTCCATGCGAGCTGTTTGGCGAAAATGGGGCACGAAGTGATCGGCATCGACGTCGATGCGCGAAAAATCGAAGAACTCTCCGCCGGGGTAGCGCCATTTTTTGAGCCGGGGCTGCCGGAGCTTTTGGGCGAGGCGATGTCCAGCGGGCGACTGCGATTTAGTACCGATATGGCCGATGCCGCTGGCTGCAGTGTGCATGTTGTCTGCGTAGGAACCCCGCAACGCAAAGGCGAATACGCCGCCGATTTGAGCTACGTCGACGCAGCATTCGCCGGACTGGCGCAATATTTGGCGCCCGGCGATATTGCAGTCTGTAAATCCACCGTGCCCGTTGGCACCGCAGCACGCATTTCCGCCGAATTAGCAAACTCTGCTCCGGAAGCGGTGCTGGCCTGGAATCCAGAGTTCTTGCGCGAAGGCCATGCGGTGCAAGACACCATTGCGCCGGATCGTTTGGTTTACGGCGTGCCAGACGGCGAACCGGGCGAACGCGCGACGGGCCTGCTTGATGAGGTGTACAGCACCCCCTTAGCGGCAGGCACGCCGCGGCTGGTTATGGACTACGCCACCGCGGAACTCGTCAAAGCCGCGGCAAACTCTTTTCTGGCCACCAAAATCTCTTTCATCAACGCGATGGCAGAGGTCTGCGAGGCCGCGGGTGCTGATGTCAGTGTGCTTGCAGATGCTATCGGCATGGATGAACGGATTGGTCGAAAATTCCTCAATGCCGGGCTAGGATTCGGCGGCGGCTGTCTGCCCAAGGATATTCGGGCCTTTATGGCCCGTACCGGCGAGCTGGGCGCAGATCAAGCGCTGACGTTCCTCAAAGAAGTCGATTCGAGCAATATGCGCCGCCGCACCAAAGTTGTGGAGTTGGTGAAATCGGCCTGCTCTGCGCTTGATCCGCAATCTTCTGGCTCGCTTATTGGCAAACGAGTCACGGTGCTTGGTGCCGCTTTCAAGCCCTGCAGCGATGACGTACGCGACTCACCCGCCCTCAACGTGGCGGCACAGTTGCAACTTCAAGGTGCCACCGTCACGGTAACGGATCCAGAAGCGCTGAAAAATGCGGCCGAGCGCTTCCCCACATTGGCTTTTGAACCGGATCTGGACGAGGCGCTGGAACGCGCGCACGTCGTCGTGCTGTTGACTGGATGGCCGCCATACCGGGCTTTGGACCCGGTGACTTTGGGCGAAAAGTCAGTTCAAAATATTTGATCGACGGACGTAATGTGCTGGACGCGGCTGCTTGGCGATCCGCCGGCTGGACCTACCGCGGCATGGGCAAGCCTTAAACAGCTTTGCTCCCAGCTATTTTGCTGGATGGAACTTTTGCTGCGCTGCTAACAGTCCGTCGCTGATCAGAAGTTCGACGGCGTCGGCGGCATCTTGAATCAGAAAAGGCAGCTCTTTTTTCTCTGCGGTAGAGAAGACCTTCAAAACATGGCCTGCCGCGTCGCCCTGGCCACCAGGCGGCCGGCCAACGCCAACCCGCACCCGCAAGTACTCTTTGGCGCCCAGGGCCTTGCTGATGTCGCGAAGTCCGTTGTGGCCGCCTTCGCCACCACCGATCTTCAGCTTGATCGTATTGAAGGGAATATCAATCTCGTCCTGGACCGCTATGACATTGTCCGCGCCGAGGTCATAAAACTTTGCTAAGGCCGACGTCGGGCCACCGCTGAGATTCATAAAAGTCTGCGGTTTGGCTAGCACAAGCTTTGGTCCACCCATACCCAAGCGACCTTCGGCAACTAGCGCACGAGATTTATTGCTTTTGAAGCTGGCACCGATTCTAGAAGCCAGCTCTTCGGCCACCATAAAACCAATATTGTGCCGGGTATGACTGTAGTCGGGCCCGGGGTTTCCGAGCCCGACTACAAGCCAAGTATTGCTCATGAAGCTAGAGGTTACTCAGCTGCCGGTGCTGCGGCATCGCTGGAGCCAACCGTGACCGGAGTAGCTTCAGCAGCGTCCTCGCCCAAGTCTTGGTCTTCAGGCTCGGAGATGTTCGCGATCAGCGTCTCAGCATCAGCCAACAACGAAACGCCCTGTGGCAAGACGATGTCCGAAGCGAAAACGTGCTCGCCCGGGTTACGGCCTTCAATGCTGACCTCAAGGCTGGACGGCAAGTGAGTTGCTTCTGCCTCGACGCTGATGGTGTTCGCGTCCTGGTTGACCACGGCACCCGGCGCAACTTCACCGGTCAGTACAACCGGGATGTCCACGGTGACTTTTTCGCCACGGCGCACAGTCAGCAAGTCAATGTGCTCGATGATCTGCAGAACCGGGTCACGCTGAATGTCTTTGACCAAGGCAAGGTGCTCTTCGCCGTTGATGTCCAAGGTCAGCAATGCGTTAGCGCCACGAGCGGCACGAATGGTCTCGCGCTCCGGTAAAGCAATGTGAATCGGCTCCGCGCCGTGGCCGTAAATTACGGCGGGGATCTGGTTGGCGCGACGTGCACGGCGGGCTGCGCCCTTGCCGAATTCGGTGCGCAGCTGTGCTGCAAGTTTAGTTTCGCTCATAATTGAGATGCTCCTTCTGGTGTGAGATGCAAGGACGACTGGGGCCTCATCTCCACGGCCGGACCGTATCAACGGCTCTACCAGAGGATTTCAGACCATGTCGATCACGGAAGAGAACAAGGCTCTTCCCTCGCCAAGGTACTTATCAAGTCTACCACCCGAAACGCTGCACCACTTTTGGGGCTTAAACCATGGTTTAAGCCCCAAAAGTGGTGCAGCGTTTCGAAGGAGTTTTAGGCTTGGCCGTCAAATAAGGAGGTTACCGAACCGTCTTCGAAGACCTCTTTGATTGCCCGGGCGATCAACGGTGCAATCGAAAGCACCGTGAGCGATTCAAATCGCTTCTCTTCCGGAATCGGCAAAGTATTGGTAACCACAACTTCGTTGGCTCCGCAATTTGCCAGACGCTCAGCAGCTGGATCTGAAAACACCGCGTGCGTCGCAGCAATGATGACATCGCGGGCTCCTGCGTCCTTGAGCACCTGGACCGCTCCAGCAATCGTGCCACCGGTGTCGATCATGTCATCGATCAAAACACAGGTGCGGCCTTCAATCTGGCCAACAACTTGCTTGGATACCGCTTGGTTGGGCACGGTCAGATCACGGCTCTTGTGAACAAACGCCAGTGGAGCACCACCTAGACGGTCTGCCCACTGCTCGGCCACTCGAACTCGGCCGGTGTCAGGTGAAACAACAGTAATTTCGTCCACGTTGACCTTGGTCCGAATGTATTCGGCAAGCAACGGGATGGCCATCAAGTGGTCGACCGGACCGTCAAAGAAGCCTTGGATCTGAGCCGTGTGCAGATCCACGCTCATCAGACGATCAGCCCCAGCAGTTTTATATAGGTCGGCAACCAGACGGGCCGAGATCGGCTCGCGGCCACGCCCCTTTTTGTCCTGCCGAGCGTAGGGGTAGAACGGGGAAACTACCGTGATCCGCTTGGCAGAAGCCCGCTTGAGCGAATCGATGAGAATCAGCTGCTCCATGAGCCAGTTGTTCAACGGCGCGGGATGCGCTTGCAAAACAAAGACGTCAGTTCCGCGCACACTCTGTGCTGACCGAACGTAGATCTCGCCGTTGGCGAAGTCATAAGCATCGATCGGCAACAACTCAGTATTGAGCTCGGCGGCGATCTCACGTGCCAGCTCGGGATGCGCGCGGCCCGAGGCCAGCAGTAGTTTTTTCTCGCCGTGGGCGGTTATCGCACTCATATTTCCCTCATGACTGATTGTGATCTTCTGCTGAAGCTTCGTTGGTTACCTGACGAGCAGATTCAAGGGTCGTGGCATCTAGCGCTTGCTGTGCTAGATTCGCGGAGCGAGTCCCGGCACGATTGTGCAGCACCCATTGTTCGGCGTTACGCTGCGAGGCGATGGTCAAAGCCAAGGCGCCCGGCGGCACGAACTTTCGGATGACCGCGCCAGCGCCGGAGTAGGCACCATCGCCCACCTCAACCGGAGCCACAAATACCGTGTTCGAGCCCGTCCGCACGCCCGAACCAATAACGGTGCGGTGCTTTTTTTCGCCGTCGTAATTTGCGGTGATATTTCCGCAACCAATATTGGTATCGGTACCAATTTCGGCGTCGCCAGCGTAGCCAAGGTGCGAAAGTTTCGATCGCGCGCCGATTCGAACGTTTTTGGTTTCATAGAACGCGCCAATCTTGCCATCTTCGCCCAATACCGTGCCAGGACGAAGATAGGTGAAGGGCCCAACTGAAGCTCCTGAGGAAATGATTGCGCCGGATCCGTGCGTGCGCACCACCGAGGCGCCCTCGCCAATTTGCACGTCAGTCAACGTGCAGTCCGGGCCGACGACGGCGTCGCGCTCCACCGTGGTGTTGCCGTGTAGTTGGCTACCAGGCAGCAAAGTGACGTCCTCACCCAAGGTGACCTGAACATCGATCCAGGTGCTTGTCGGATCCACGATTGTTACTCCGGCGCGCATCCAACGCTCGAGCACCCGGCGATTCAGCTCGGCACCTAAGGCCGCTAGCTGAACGCGATCATTCGCGCCTTCTACCGCCCAGCGGTCCTCAGTGCGAACCGCCGCCACCCGGCCGCCGGCCGCGCGAGCAATTTCAAGGACGTCGGTAAGGTACATTTCGCCTTGCGCATTTGCGACGCTGACTTTGCTCAACGCGCTGGAAAGGACCGCAGCGTCGAAGGCATAAATACCCGAGTTGATCTCCTGGATCTGACGTTCGGCCGCAGACGCGTCTTTGAACTCGCGAATGCCTAAAACGGCACCGTCGGAATCGCGCAGAATTCGACCATAGCTGCCAGCATCGTCCAAGACGGTAGTCAGTACGGTTACGGCGTTGGCGTCCTGCTCGTGAACTCTCACGACATTTTGTAGCAGTTCCGGGCTGAGCAAAGGCACATCGCCATAGGTCACCAAGACGGTACCGGTAATGCTGCCAAGAGCTTCGAGAGCAACCTGTACGGCCCGTCCTGTGCCGGGGACGTCGTCCTGGTCAACGATAACGGCCTGTGGTTCTAGCTCAGCAACCTTCGCCGCCACCAATTCACGTTCATGCCGCACCACAACAGCCAACTGGCCCGTTGCAGAGTGAAGATTCAGCAGGCCCCTAGCCCCAGCCAATGCGTGGCCAACCATCGACAAGCCGCCAATCTCATGCAAGATTTTGGGCTTTCGTGATTTCATTCTGGTACCTGCACCGGCCGCCAGCACCAAAATGGTTAAATCAGCAGCTTGACTCGATGGCACGGAATTCAACCTGGGCGCTCCTGTTGTTTGGTGCATCTTCAGTGCGTGCTCCAGCTGTCCCGTCGAAAGGAACAGCTGGACCGGTGACGGGGCTATCTTACTCGCCCATATCGTCCCGCGTTCCGCGTTCCGCCCATAGGATTCGAACCTATACTCCACAGCTCCAAAGGCTGGGGTGCTGCCGTTACACCAGAGCGGACTGTGCACCATGGCACGAACATCTAGTTTGCCATGACTGCCACCCGCAACGCGAGTTGAGATCAGAATCTGTCCAAATAGGCCTAGAACAAGCGGGCAAATCCTGTTGATAAGTTGGGTGATATTGCGGAAAGTTGACATGATAGGTGCATGAGTCTTCCACTACGCACGGGTGAACACGAGCAAATTCCCGTGCGCTCAAGAATGACTCGTGCGCAACGCAGGCAGCAACTGACCGGCATCGGACGTTCGCTCTTCGCCGTTCGAGGCTTGGACGGCACCACGATTGAAGAGATTGCTGCAGCAGCGGGCGTCTCAAAACCGGTAATTTACGAGCACTTTGGTTCCAAAGAAGGCCTCTATTTGGAGGTCGTGGAACAAGAGTCGAAAGTCTTACTCAGCTCAATAACTTCATCATTGAGTGAAGAAGCAAGCCCACGAGTGCTGCTTGAACGCGCCGCGTTAGCCGTCTTGGACTACATCGAAGACCACACCGACGGGTTCCGGATTCTGGTTCGCGATGCACCGCCGTCGTAACCTGAAGGCGCGTATTCCACTTTGCTGTCCCACATCGTGGTGCGGGTGGAACATATTCTTTCTGACGAGTTTGAGCGCCGCGGCTTCTCACCCGCAGATGGCGCAATCTATGCGCAGATGTTGGTTGGCATGATGGCGATGACCGGCCAATGGTGGCTGGACGTGCGCAAGCCAGATAAGAGCACTGTTGCAGCGCATTTGGTGAACCTAGCCTGGAACGGTTTGACCGGTCTAAAAATCAACCCGGAATTGCAACAGGGTCACTAAATTCCGTCCCCGAAATCTCGCGTCCCGGGATGCATTTTCGGCTTGCGGATGCGTAAAATTCGGCAAAATCCGCATCCGGATGCTGAAATTGCCTCCGTAAAGGCATTAGCCCAGAATTTCGGCGGCTTCCAACCATTCGAGTTCGAGTTCTTCTTTTTGCCCAGCAACATCTTGAAGTTCTTTGTTCAAACTGCCGAGTTCCTCAAAATTCCCACTCGTGGACGCGGTATCCATCTGGGCATGTAGGCGCTCTTCTTGCTGAGTGAGTTTGGAAAGTTGGTGCTCGATGCGATTCACGTCTTTGCGGGCCTGCCGCAGATCGGCTTCGGAAGCGCCAGCGGCCGACGACGGCGCAGCTGCCGCAGCCTCCGGCCGGCAGCTACCTTGCGTCGTGCTGAACCCGGAGCCAAGGCCCTGCTCCTTGCGCAGTTGCAAATACTGATCCACTCCACCAGGTAAGCCGCGCAATTTGCCATCCCCTAGCAGCGCGAGCTGGTGATCGGTAACTCGCTCCAGCAAATACCTGTCGTGCGAGACCACGACCAAGGTCCCAGGCCAGCCATCCAAAAGATCTTCTACCGCACCCAAGGTATCGGTATCTAAATCGTTGGTCGGCTCATCGAGCATCAAAACGTTCGGCTCACCGATCATCAGCCTGAGCAGTTGTAGCCGACGACGTTCACCACCAGAGAGGTCCCCTACCGGCGTCCACTGCTTCTCTTTGCTAAACCCGAGCTGTTCCACCAGTTGGCCGACGGTAAGCTCACGACCGCCAATTTGAACTACCCGTTTTTCCGCTTCAATAACTTCAAGAACTCGCATGTGCGCAATTGCATCGAACTCGGTGACTTCCTGATTCAGCACCGCGGTCTGGACGGTTTTACCCCGCTTGAGTCGGCCAGCATCCGGCGGAATCTGTCCGGCCAGCATCCGGAGCAAGGTGGATTTTCCGGCGCCGTTGACGCCAACAATGCCAAGCCGCTCCCCCGGCGCGAGCCGCAAGGTGATCCGGTCGAAGAGTCGCTTCTCGCCAAAGCCCAGGCTTACCTCTTCGAGGTCTAATACGTCTTTGCCCAGCCGAGCCGTTGCTAATCGGTTCAACGCCACCGAATCGCGAGGATCCGGAACATCTGCGATGAGTTGATTTGCGGCTTCGATCCGGAATTTCGGTTTTGCAGTTCGGGCCGGCGCGCCGCGGCGCAGCCAAGCAAGTTCCTTCTTAGCCAGTTGAACGCGCTTGTTCTCCACTACGGCGTTCATCCGGTCCCGCTCAACCCGGGCAAGCACATAAGCCGCATAGCCACCCTCGAAAGCATCTACGGTCGCGTCGTGAACTTCCCACGTCCGATTGCAAACTTCGTCCAGGAACCAACGATCGTGCGTGACCACCAAGAAGGCAGCTTCGTTGGCACGCCATCGCGTTTTGAGGTGCTCAGCGAGCCAAGCGACGCCTTCGACGTCGAGGTGGTTGGTGGGCTCATCGAGCATGATCACGTCGTGCTCGCCAATCAGCAATTTGGCCAGCGCCACGCGACGTTTTTGGCCACCAGAGAGCGCTGAAACCTTGGCGTGCCAATCCACTTCGGCGACTAAGCCACCCATAATGTCGCGGATTTTGGGATTAGCTGCCCATTCGTGTTCGGCAGCTTCGCCGACTATTGCCTCGCCCACTGTTGCCTCGCCGTCGAGCACGTCCGATTGGTCCAGGTAGCCAACTTCCAGCCCTCGGCGCGCGGCAACTCGGCCAGAGTTCGGCGTTTGCCGATTGGCCAGCAGCCGCATCAAGGTGGATTTACCGTCGCCGTTGCGGCCCACGATGCCGATCCGATCGCCATCTTCAAGCCCGATGGTGATCGATTCCAAGATGGTGCGAGTAGCGAATTGGACGGTGAGATTTTCGCCGCCGAGCAAATGGGCCAAGGGATTCCTTACAAACGTGCCGGTGCTGACGTCAACGCGTCAAGTCAGAAACAATTTTCGCACCATGGACCGGCGAATGCACAGCGAGCGCATTTTGCCCTGCCTCAGCAAGCCGATCAGCAAGTTCAATCGCATGGTTTTCATCGCGGGCCAGCATGGCCACAGTAGGCCCGGAACCGGAAACTAAACTGGCCAACGCGCCGTATTCAGCTCCCTGGTCAATCACGTCAGCTAGTTGCGGTGCCAGCTTGAGCGCAGCTGGCTGCAAATCGTTACCGAGCACCTGCGCCAAGCCAGCCGCATCCCCGCTGCGTAGCGCCTGCAAAATACGCGGGTTGATGCCCTCAGGCTCGCTGGGCTCAACGCCTTTGGTGACGCGCAGGCGGTCTAGAGCGGTAAAAACGGTCGGGGTTGAGAGCCCAAAATCGGCAAGAACCAATGCCCAGTGCAGCGGTCCTGGGGCCAGCGCAGGCGTCAGCTCATCACCAACGCCTAAGCCGACGGCGGCACCGCCTAAAAGCGCGAACGGAACATCTGCACCGAGTTCTGCGGCTAAATGCGCCAACTCTTCGCGGGAAAGCCCAGAGCCCCACGATGCGTCACATGCAAGCAAAGTGGCTGCGGCATCCGCTGAACCGCCGCCCATTCCGCCAGCAACCGGTACCCGCTTCGCGATCTCTAGATGGAGCCCGGTGGGGTGCTCGGTCACATCAGCCATCAATCGCGCTGCCCGCACAGCTAAGTTGCTCTCATCCAGCGGCACCGCGGCGTCCGAGGCCAATGTGCTGGCATCGTTTTGGCGCAAACTCACGGTGATCTCATCACCGGCGACACTCGTGGCCGAGACCTCTTCGTACAGTGAGACGGCCAAGTAGACGCTAGCTACCGAATGATAGCCATCAGCGCGCAACGGTCCAACAGAAAGCGACACATTAATTTTGCCTGGAGCTTTAGCCCGGACAGTCCGGCTGCGTGTGCCGCCTTCGGAGGTGGCAAGGGATGGCGTCATAGCCCCTAACTTATGGCACCGGGGCCGATGCATCCAACTAGCTCGACACGTTCTGGATAGCTCTGGCCCCAAAGGCGGCCAGATAGCTTCTGAAAGTCAGGCCAAGAAAGTTTTTTTGGCTTCAGCGATTCGGGAGAACGCGGCAATATCAAGCACCTCACCACGTGCCCTCGGATCGACTCCGGCCGCAATTAGGATCTGCTCAGCGTCAGCGCCGCTACCAGCCCACCCCGCGAGGGCCGCCCGCACAGTTTTACGTCGCTGGGCAAAAGCTGCATCAATCACGGCAAATACTTCACGGCGCTCCGCCCGGGTCTGCGGCGGTTCACGTCGAATGAATTCCACCAACCCGGAAGAAATTTTAGGCGCAGGCCAGAAGACATTCATACCAATGACGCCAGCTTTGCGCACCTGTGCGTACCAAGCGGCCTTGACGGAGGGTACCCCGTAGGTTTTGCTGCCTGGAGGCGCGGCAAGTCGGTCAGCTACCTCGTCTTGCACCATAACCAAACCGTGTTCAAGCGATAGGAAATATTCTAAAAGATGCAACACCACGGGCACAGCAACGTTATACGGCAGGTTGGCCACCAAAGCAGTGGGCTCTTGCGGCAGTTCGGTGACTTTGAGCGCGTCCGCAGTTACGACGTCGAACGCCCCGCTCTTCTCCGGCCGGAATTCAGAAATAGTCTGCGGCAGCCTGGCCGCAAGTTTCGCATCAATTTCGACGGCGACGACGTGCGCGGCAGCGTCAAGCAAGCCCAACGTGAGCGATCCTAGACCCGGGCCGATTTCCAGCACGGTCTCCGAAGGAGCTATTTTCGCAGCTGCCACGATGCGACGAATGGTGTTGCCGTCAATAACAAAATTCTGGCCAAGAGTCTTGGTTGGACGCACGTCGAGCTCCGCGGCGAGCCGTCGGATGTCCGCAGCACCGAGCAATGGGCGGTCAGTTGCTCGGGCGGAATTGGTTTCGTCAGGGGGCAAAGTCACTGCTGAAGTCTATCTCTTGCTCTCGCACTCTCGCGCTCGCCGCAACAGTTGAGGGGTCGTATTATGCCGCTAAAACTGAACCATAGCGGCATAATACGACCCCTCAACGGAGTGTAGAGATTTGGTTAGCGGCTAGCAGCGCCTGCACAACCCCAAGGACGCAAACCGGCCTTGGCGTAGTACGTGTTTGCTACCGCAATTTGCTGCTCACGCGAAGCCAAATCGGCGCGTGCTGCGTACTGGCCGCCACCGTTGGCATTCCAGGAACCAATATCGAACTGCAGGCCACCGTAGTATCCGTTACCGGTGTTGATAGCCCAGTTTCCGCCAGACTCGCACTGGGCGATTTTGTCCCACATTGCATCGTTTGCGGTGGGTGGCGGAGTTGCGCCGGTGTTGCCACTGGCTGCTTCTTGCTTGGGCCGGTCTTTGCCGCCGACTGAAACTTTTTCCGCCACCGGCTTCAACGTCACGTTTTCGCCAGTCTGAGTTCGGCTCACTTCACGGCCGTCAATGGTCACCACGTTGAAAGTCTTTTCGACCTTGCCCAATACCCCGGGCTGCGTGACTTTACGTTCGTCCTTGAACGCATCTGGATTGACTGTTTGCTCGCTTGAGAACGGCAGGTTTTCGGTGACGTTGACCGCGCCGTCGCTCTTGACGCGGGAAACCTTAATCACCATATTGGCCACAATTGGCGCAGCGGCCGGAACAGAGGTTACGTCGCCGGCATTGACTGCGACAGCTGCCGCACTCAATACGTCAGCAACGGTGCCAGCCGTCGTGGTTTGTGCAGAAGCCTTGCCGTCTACGACGATTTGAACTTTTTTCGGCGTGCTGATTGAAAGCTGTGCGCCTTCGGTGGCCAGCGCCGAATCTTTGGCCACACTCACGGAGGCGGCTGAGGCGATGCCCAGTTGGTTGACCAATTCGCTCACTTTGCCAGCGTTGGTTTGCACGACTGTCTGTGCGCCGTCGAGCGTGACCTTGACGTCTTTCGCAGTATTCACCGTGATGACGGTGCCGTCGGAAACGGCAGTCTCCGCGCTGGGAAATACCTTGTCACCGACTTTGGTCTCCACATTGGCAAGCTGTAGAACATCTTTGACGGAACCGCCGAAGGTCTGCACTGAAGTCTCAGTTCCGTTGACTGCTACCGTCACGGTTTTGTTCGTGCTGATGAACCCGACTAATCCGAGTACTAATGCTACCAGCACCAGCGATTGCCCGCCGACCTTAAGCCAGCTCAACTTTCCATTGGATGTGAAGAAGTTTGTCACCGTTACTCATTACTACTCAAGCATCCGGGCACGGGGACAAGCGCACAGCAAGCAACTACAGCGGATTGACCCGATGTTTTCACCAACTAATGCAACGCCTCTACACACAAGCCAGCGCAATTTTGGCCGCAGAAAAGCTAGTCTTTGTTGTCAAAAAATAGACAGCAAAGGCCAACATAATCGTTAATCAAAAGCGATGAACTTCGGTAGTGACAATGTCCGCAGGTCTTCCCCGACCCCGGCTATTGTTTTCCACTGTAACCGAACCGTGACATAAACTCCAAGAAAAATCACAGATTGGTGTGATCTGAGTCACTATTTAGTGATGGAAAGTGGTCACTCAGCACGCCACGGGCCGTAAACCCGCTCGGTATTATGCCGAAGCTGGATACAGAAATCGGCTAGCTCAACCGCCCGATATTCGGCTATTGCTCGCACGGTATAGGGCACCAAGTAGCTCGCGTTTGGTTGGCCACGGAATGGATGCGGAGTCAAAAAGGGAGCATCCGTTTCCACCATGATCAACTCCCGCTCAGCGAGGGCGAGCGCCTGACGTAATGGGTTGGAATTTTTAAAGGTTACCGTGCCAGCAAACGACATGTACCAACCATTTTCGTTACAGACCCGCGCCAATTCGGCATCCCCGGAAAAGCAATGGAAAACTACCGTCTCCGGGGCCCCCTCCTCGGCAAGAATCCGAAGCACGTCCTCGTGCGCATCTCGATCATGAATTTGCAGCGCCAAGCCCAATCGCTTTGCTAGATCGATATGCCATCGAAAGGAGTAGTGCTGACGGTCCAGTCCCTCCGCGCCAGTACGAAAATAGTCCAGGCCGGTCTCTCCAACCGCACGAATCCGCGGATGCGCGGCCATTTTTTCAATTTCAGCAAGCGCCTGTTCTAAGCCGCCCGCTTCAGCCAGCCGCGGGGCGTCGTTGGGATGAATCGCTACTGCGCCCAGGAGCCGTTCATCTGCTTCCACCGCTTGGACGGTGAACCGAGACGACTCAACATCGCAACCTACCTGGACTGCGCCTTGCACGCCGACGGCGGCCGCCGCGTCGAGCGCCTGGTGTACCGAAACTTCCACCAGTCCATCGCGGAAGTCTAAATGGGTGTGATTATCAATGACCGGTTCAGGTAGTGGTTCTGGCGCCACCGGATAAGCCAATTTACGACGTCGTCCGGTCTCATCTTGTGGTGAGCGTTGCAGGCCACCCCGGTCATCAAGGCCCAGCTGCCCTGGCTCAGCTTTGGCACGGTACGCTTCGGGCACGGTTGGCAAACTCATGGCCACTACTTTAGTCAGCCATCCTGATTTAGGTGGCCGCCTTGGGCGCAACCGACTTGCAGAACGAGTAACCTTGATCACACTAAGGTCGGTCCGGATTCGCACCGGGCAGAAATGGGGAGCACCAGATTGAGTCAATCACCATTCCAAGCTGAACAGAATCATCGTCTGCACGATGCGGCCGCCCTCGATTCAGCTCGCTTTCACCAACTCAGTGAAAGCATCCTCGCGCAGATAAATACCGTCATGGATGGCAAAGCGGACGCCGCGAGACTCGCCTTGACAGTCTTGTTGGCAGAAGGGCATCTGCTGCTTGAAGATGTGCCCGGAGTTGGAAAAACGATGCTCGCAAAAACTCTCGCGCGAAGCTTGGACTGTTCGGTCAGCCGGATTCAATTCACGCCAGATCTGTTGCCATCCGATGTGACTGGTGTTTCGATTTTCAATCAGGCTAAAAACAGCTTTGAGTTCCGGCCCGGCGCGGTCTTTGCCAATATCGTCATCGGCGATGAAATCAACCGAGCCTCCGCCAAGACACAATCGGCATTACTCGAATGCATGGAAGAGCATCAAGTCACCTTTGACGGGACCTCGTACTGACTGGCCGCGCCCTTTATGGTGATTGCCACGCAGAACCCGATTGAGATGGAAGGCACCTACCCGTTACCCGAGGCGCAACGCGATCGCTTTATGGTGCGAATCTCAATGGGTTACCCGGACGCTGCTGCCGAAATTGAAATGCTCGAATCGCATCAATCTTCCTCTCCACTCAATGACGTCCGTCCAGTGGCAAGCGCCGCTGAAGTCGCCGCAATGATCAACACCGTGCATGCGGTTTATGTCTCGCCCGCGGTGAAGCAATACATCGTCTCTTTTGGCAGAGCGAGCCGAGAAGATCCAAACATCCGCCTTGGCGCGAGCCCGCGAGCGCTACTCCAACTTTTGCGCGCAGCAAAAGCCACGGCAGCGCTTGCGCAACGAGACTTTGTTTTGCCAGATGATGTCGCCGCAAACGCTGAAGCAGTCCTCACACACCGAATCATCCTGGATCGAAAAGCCACCAGCTCAGGTCAGACGCCAGCCAGTCTGGTCAAATCAATTCTTAGCCGACTTCCGGTGCCGCAGCACAACGCCAAAGCAATCTGAGTAAGTTTCCGCCGATGGATTGGTCAAAAGCGCGAATTCTCACCCCGCGAGGCTGGGGGCTCGCCGGTGCGGGCTTATTTTGTATCTTGTTAGCGCAAATTATGGGCCGCAAAGACCTTTTAGTCCTTGGCCTATTCCTGATCTTGCTGCCGGTGCTTGCTGCCCTAGGTATCCGGCTGATGTCACCTAGTTTCAAGGTCTACCGAGAATTCACCCCTGCTGTGGTGGAATCCGACTCAAGCAGTACAGTCGATTTGGCCGTTGCTGGGCCGGCACGTTCTAGCGGTCGGGCCAGAATGCGTGAGACACTTCCGGCACGGTTCGGACGCTCACCGGAATTCTTTTACCCAGGCAGGGTACAGAACACCAACACAGCCGACGGCGACACCCGCAGCAGCAGGTACCAGTACCACGTCTGCTCCGGAATGCGCGGACAGTTTCCCATTGGGCCGGTTAGCGCTGAGCTCTCCGATGCCTTTGGGTTGAGTACTCACAGCAGGTCCCTACCGGGAATTGATCTGCTTACCGTGACCCCTCGCGCTTTAGAGCTACCGACAACAACAATTTTTGGCGCGCGAAGTTTCGACGGCGTGACGGCCACCCGCCAGCGAGCCAACCCCAGCGATGACGACGTGATGACCCGCGAATATCGCTACGGCGACGCCATGCGAAGGGTGCATTGGCCGGCCACCGCGCGGCACGGGCAGCTAATGGTTAGACAAGAAGAATCGGTCACGACGCCCGAAGCAACGCTGCTCATCGATCAACGCGCTAGCGCGTTTAGCCTGACTGAGGGCTTACCTTTCCGCCCCCGTGATGAAGAACATCCGGAGCTCAAAAGCTCGGCAACTTTTGAATGGTCTGTGGTAGCGGCAATGTCGATCTGCGCGCATTTAGTCGAGCGCAATTTTGACTTAAGACTATTGGACGTATTTGGCCGGCCAGGCTTGTGCAGGTCTCGTTCCGCACCAGAACCACTTGTCGAGGATTACAGCGGCTCCGCTGGTCTGGCCAGTATCGCCGAGGCCTTGGCTGCCATCGAGCTTCAAGAGGATGAAGTCTCCCGGGCCTTCAATGATTTGCTTCTGGATCGAATTGCGCTGAGTCGTCAGCGTGGACCGTTGATTGCGATCCTGGGCAATCTCAGCGTCGCCGAAGCCAAGACAGTGGCGATTGCCGCTGAAGGTAATACCGCCGCGTGTGCCATCGTAGTGACCCATCAGCCCGAAAAAGCCCATGATGCCTTGGCTACGCTGCGCCAAGGCGGTTGGCGCGCTATTGCGGTCAGCGAAAACACCGTTCTGCGGAACGCCTGGAGCTATTTCGATTCGCGACCGGTAGAAACCGCGGCAACGCAGATTGCCCGGGCTAGACCATGAGCGCTGCGCTAAAGACCATGATGGATAACGCTGGCTCTGCGCCGGCAAAAAACCAAAAAACAGATCAATCGACCAGGTTCAGCACCCTGGGCCTTGGCCGGTGCTATTTTTCTAGCCGTCTGCGGCACCTCGGTGGGCCTCTCCGGCGTGGTACGCGGCGGTACCTGGCTCATATTCATCGCCTTCACTGTGGGCACGGTACTTGCCGCGAGGGCATTGGCACGGACGCTACGCGCACCGGCCGCCTTGGTGCCGGTGGTTGGTGGCATTGCCCTTTTGCTGAAGCTAACTTTTGTCTTTTTCTCCAGCACCGCATTTCTGGCAATCATTCCGACGCCGGCCTCCTTCGATCAGCTTGGCACGCTCCTCAGCCAAGCCTCACAGACCGTGATCCGAGATACCGCTCCGGTTCAGGCCAGTAGCGGGGTGCTTTTAGTCATATGCTTTGGCACCGGCTTAGTTGCCATGCTGGTCGATGCGCTCGCGATAAGCGTGATGATGCCGGCGATCAGCGGCTTGGGCTTGCTGACCATCGCACTCATCCCGGCGACGGTTAAAGCTGAAAGTCTAGGAATATTTGGTTTTATCTTCGGCGCGTCCGGTTATTTGCTCATCCTATTTCTAGCCCAGTGGTATTTGACTGACAGTCAAAAGCGGCGCTCAGGCAGCGAAATGTCGCGGATCGCCGGTATCGGCGCCGGAGCGGTCGTGCTAGCTCTTTTAATTGCCTTAGTAACGCCTGGATTCAGCTCCGGCACGTTTCCCCAAGGTTCAAGATTGACTCCGTTCGGTCAGGTTGCGGGCCTTAGCCCGTTCCTGTCGCTGGGCAATGACTTGCGCAATCCGAGTGGTACCGGTGAGATCAACTACGCAACGACCGCAGCCAATCCGCCCTATTTACGCACGCTCACCATTGAGAGCTTTGAAGGCGACAGCTGGCAGCCAACGGATCGAAATGCGGAATACCAGTTGAATCCGGACATGATCCAAAATGACTTCATCGCGAGCGGAACCCAGTCGCAGAGCGTTCTTACCCAGATCAATCCGCTCAATTTTTCTGGCGATTGGCTTCCGGCGCCCTATGCACCGCAGCGAGTCACCGGGCTCAGCGGACGTTGGGTGTGGGACCCGAAGACCCTGGTGATTAAGGCACTTGAGCAAGGCGCGCTCGGCCAAAACTACCAAGTTCAAAGCATTGAACCAGTTCTGACCCCAGCAGTCCTTGAAACTGCAATCACGCCACCACGACCAAGTTTGGACCCAATCTTCATGGCGCTGCCGGCTAACACGCCGTCGATCATCCGTGAGACCGCACTCGATGTCACTGGGCGCTCGCCTACTTACTACGACAAAGCAATGTCGATCCAGCAATATTTGCGCGGCACTGACTTCAGCTACTCATTACAAGCTCCCGTTTCTGGCGGCTATGACGGCAGTAGCATGGACGCCTTGGCCAAATTCTTGCAGGTCAAGAGCGGCTATTGCGTGCATTTCTCGGCAGCGATGGCTGTTATGGCCCGCGAAGCAGGAATACCGAGTCGAATCGCAGTCGGCTTTGCGCCAGGTACGCCTACCGGTCAGACGGTGGAGGTAAATGGCGAGAAACTCACGCAATATCAGGTCGATGGCCGTTCCGCCCATGCCTGGCCCGAGCTCTACTTCGAAGGTATGGGCTGGGTTCCCTTCGAGCCCACGCCTTCTCGCGGCCAAGTACCCAGTTACGCTCAGTCTCCCCTCACACCCGACCCTGCCGATGCGCCGGAGCCAGAGCTCAGCAAGAAGCCGACAGCCACACCGCAGCCCAGTAATCTGCGCGTGCCGGCACCGCAGAGCGGCTCTGGGAATGCCGGGGGCACAGGCTTCAATGTTTTCTGGCTAGTTATTCCGTTGCTGGTCTTGGCAGTATTGGCGGCGCCAAGCCTCAGCCGGAACGCAGTCCGTAGGCGTCGGCTTTCCGCAATGGCAACCGCACATTCTGCTTGGTCAGAAATGCGTGATACCGCCTTCGACTTTGGCCTAGAACCGATGCGCAGCGATACGCCCAGGCGCTTTGCAGCACGCTTAGATCATTCGGGCTTGGCCGGAACCCCAGGCCCAGACGTGCATGCATTGGTCCAAAGCTTTGAACGTGCCATTTATGGACCGCCCGCGACGAAATCGCCGTTAGCAATTGACAGCGCGGAACTCGCAGAAGCGCGCTCCGCAATTTCGGCGCTTCACAAGAACGCGCCGTTCTGGGTTCGCCTCCGCGTTGCGCTCTTCCCCAGAACGTCAATTCGCCGACTGGCGAATTTGCTGTCCAAACCACTGAAATCGCAACCGGTCCGCCGTTTCAAAGCGTGGTTGGCTCGGGTGGGTGCCCGGTTGCGAAATCCGTTCCAAAAAACCTGAGCTACTTGACGCCTAGGCCTGGTTCTTGATTAGAGCTGAGCTGGGTCTGCGATGCCGATGTACTGGGTGTAGAGGTATTCTTCGATGCCCTCAAGCCCGCCTTCACGGCCCAGGCCGGACTGCTTAATTCCGCCGAACGGCGCTGCCGCGTTGGAAACTACCCCAGCGTTCAGACCGAGCATTCCGGTTTCTAGCTTCTCGCCGATCCGCAGACCTCGATTCAGATTCTGCGTAAAGACGTAAGCGACCAGACCGTATTCAGTGTTGTTCGCCAAACGAACTGCTTCATCCTCATCGCGGAAGGTCACGATAGGAGCTACCGGGCCGAAGATCTCTTCGGCCAAAATTCGCGACGACGCCGAAACATTGCTGAGCACTGTGGGCTGGTAGAAGTAGCCAGCACCAGACTCTGGTTCCCCACCCGTCAGGGCAACCGCGCCCTGCGAAACGGCGTCGCTGACCAGTTCATGAACTTTATCGCGGCTCTTCTGATCAATCAGTGGGCCAATTTTGGTGCTGTCTTCGATGCCTGGACCAGTTGTCATTTCGGCAACTTTAGCGGCGAACTTCCGGCCGAATTCTTCAGCGACCGATTCATGCACAATGAAACGGTTTGCGGCAGTGCAGGCTTCGCCCATATTACGGAGTTTCGCAATCATGGCACCGGCAACGGCGGCGTCCAAATCAGCGTCGTCGAAGACCACGAATGGTGCGTTTCCGCCCAATTCCATCGACGTGCGCAGCACGTTCTCCGAAGCATCAGCCAGCAGACGTCGACCAACTTCAGTCGAACCAGTGAAGGAGAGTTTACGTAGCCGGGAATCCTTGATGAGCGCACCCGTAGTGGCTCCGGCCGTCGTGGTGGGAATGACATTGAGCACGCCGGCCGGCAGCCCAGCCTCTTGCATGACCTGCGCAAAAAGCAACGAGGTTAGCGGCGTGAGATTGGCAGGCTTAAGCACCATCGTGCAACCAGCAGCAACTGCGGGCGCAATCTTGCGGGTGGCCATCGCTAGCGGGAAGTTCCACGGCGTAATCAGCAAACACGGTCCCACCGCCTTCTTGGTCACCAACAGCCGCGACTTACCATCGGGAGAAATCGAATAGCGGCCGAAGGCCCGGACGGACTCTTCAGAGAACCAGCGTAGGAACTCGGAACCATAGGTTACTTCGCCACGGGCCTCAGCCAGCGGTTTGCCCATTTCCAAGGTCATCAGTAGCGCGAAATCGTCGGCGCGCGCAGTCACAGCGTCAAAGGCGCGACGCAGAATTTCGCCGCGTTCGCGCGGCGCGGTCGCTGCCCAGGATTCTTGCGCGGCAACTGCGGAGTCAAGCGCCGCTGCGGCATCTTCAGCGCCTGCGTCCGCAATGTGCAACAAGATTTCACCTGTTGCCGGGTTCTCAACCCCAAAAGTCTTACCGCTGGCTGCCGGACGCCATTGCCCGTCGATGAGCAAGCCGGTAGGTACCGAGCCGAGAATTTGTGCAATCCGTTCAGCGGAAACAGCCATGGGACTTCCTTGTCTAAAGTGACTCATACTCAATGGCTTCACGCTATTGCGCTGCGTGGGCAGTGTCTATGCACTAAATGCAGCAGAACCTGTCTAGGTAATGTGCATTCGCACAATAGGTCAACGAGCTGTCCGCGCTGCAAGCACTGCTTCATACAATTCGCGTTTACTCACTGACGACGTTTCAGCCACCGCAGCAACGGCATCTTTGAGCCGCATCCCCTGGTCCGCGAGCGCTAATACGGCCAGTACTTGCTCTTCAGCGGAGCGAACAACACCGGTGCTTCCGCCAACGACGACGGCGATCTCGCCGCGGACTTCGTTCGCACCTGCCCATTGGTGTAGCTCACCAACGGTTCCCCGAAGCACTTCTTCATAGGTCTTAGTCAGCTCCCGAGCTACCGCGGCTTTGCGCTCGGCGCCAAAGCCTTCAACGAGCGCGGCCAACATCGTTTCCAGCCGGTGCGGGGCCTCAAAAAACACCAAAGTACGTGGATCAGCGGAAAGCTCGCGCAATTTGCTGGCGCGCTCCCCCGCCTTTCGCGGCAAGAACCCTTCGAAAGCGAATCGGTCAGTTGGTAAACCGGAGAGCGCGAGCGCGGTGAGTACCGCGGAGGGGCCAGGCGCCGCTGTCACTCGGACACCGGCAGCAATTGCAGTTTCCACCAGACGATAGCCAGGATCGGAGACGGCCGGCATACCGGCATCAGAAACCATCAAGAGATTTGCGCCCGCACGAACCTGCTCAATTAGTTCGGCCGTTCGGGAGGCTTCATTGTGCTCGTGATAGCTGAGAATCCGGCCTGGTACTGAGATTCCTAAAGCGGAGGCCAGCTTGAGCAGCCGCCGGGTGTCCTCCGCAGCAACTAGATCTGCCGTGGTTAGCCATTCAATCAACCTCGCCGAAGCATCAGCGTGATTGCCAATTGGCGTAGCGCCCAAAATAATCTGGCCGGCTGAATCGGCTTCCCTCGAGGATTGCATGCAACTAGCCTACGGGCAGCAAGGCTGCGATGCCGACGTCGAATGTCATTCTGTTGCACCGCGCACCAAGCGACCCCCGGTAGCATGGGCAGAATGAGCCAGCATCTCGACGACCGCGTGCCAGCAGCGCAACCAGCTGAAGCCCGGCCAGTCACCCGCGGCAGCTGGCTTGCCCGCCCGAGCACGGTCTACGGTTTCCGTGCCCTGCAAAGGCGTCTACAGGGGCCACGCTGGCGCTTCCTTGAGACTCCGCTTTCACTGCGGCTCTGGTACTGGTTGGCGCCCGCGCTGATGGCTGCGATTGGCGGAGTGCTCCGGTTCGTCCGATTGGGTGAGCCAAAGAGTTTGGTCTTTGACGAAACGTACTACGTCAAAGATGCCTATTCCTATCTGATCAGCGGTTATGAGCGCTCCTGGGATAAAGACCCGAACCCGCGTTTCAACGTTGGCGATTTCTCTGGGCTGCAGAGCGGACCAGAATTCGTTGTGCATCCACCAGTAGGCAAATGGTTGATTGCCGCTGGCATGCAACTTTTTGGCCCAGACAGCACCTTCGGCTGGCGCTTTAGCAGCGCCGTCGTCGGTACGCTGTCCATCTTCATCGTTGCCTTATTGGCGCAAAAGCTGTTCCGGTCCACCATTCTCGGCGCTGTCGCGGGGCTCTTTATGGCGGTAGACGGCCACGCAATTGTGCAATCGCGGACCTCGCTATTAGACAACTTCGTGATGTTCTTCGCGCTGCTGGCCTTCGGTGCGTTGGTGATGGACCGCGACGACGGTCGAAAACGACTCGCGCGCCGCCTCGCCCGAAAAATGGCCGATGAACCGGACAAGGCTGGCTCACGGCATCTGCTCTATGGGCCTTGGCTCGGCATCCGCTGGTGGCGGATCGCCGCCGGCGTGGCGCTAGGTCTCTGCCTGGGTAGCAAATGGTCCGGATTGTTCTTTATTGCCGGTTTTGGTCTGCTTACCGTGTTTTGGGACATCAGCGCGCGACGAATCGCTGGCATTCGCTACTGGTTCACCGGCGCCTTGCTCAAAGACACTCCGATTGCCTTTGTGACGATTATTCCGGTGGCTTTGGCAACGTATGTGGCGAGTTGGACCGGCTGGTTGCTCTCCAGCGATGCGTACAACCGAAACTGGGCAGATTCCAATTCCACACCCGGTTGGGACTGGGTACCGGGGCCGCTACGTTCGCTCTGGAACTATCACCAAGCGATGTACTCCTCAGGGCTCAGTATTGACTCAGACCATCCTTATAAAGCGAATGCTTGGTCGTGGTTTGTGATGGGCAGACCCACCTCTTTTTTCGCCGAATATCCCGATAATCAATGCGGTGCGGCCAAATGTGCCCAGGTGGTAACTTCGCTCGGTAACCCCTTGATCTGGTGGGGTGGTGCGGCTGCTTTGGTGTTCCTCATCGGTTACTGGATCCTGCGCCGGGATTGGCGTGCGGGCGCAATCCTTTGCGGATGGGCCGTTGGCTACTTGCCTTGGATGATGTACCCCAGCCGGACGATTTTCTTCTTTTACGCGATTGCCTATGAGCCTTACATGATCTTGGCATTGGTGTTCTGCCTCGGACTCGTCCTTGGCAAGGCCGAAGATCCGCCCTGGCGAAGGCAACAGGGCATGGTGTTAGTCGGATTCTTCGTGGTCTTAGTAGTCCTTGTCAGCGCCTTTTTCCTGCCGTTGTGGACCGCTCAGACCATTAGCTACGACGACTGGCGCTCGCATATGTGGATGCCAAGCTGGATCTAACTGTTGAATAGAAACATGCACGCAACAAACCGTGAAGCCAGTACCGAGCTCCTCATCGATCTGCCCGCTGAGTCTAATGTGACAGATCTGCTCCTAGAGCGGGTTGCGGCAGATGCCGATGCCATTTTGTACGAACGAAAAGTCGACGGCGTCTGGACTCCGGTGAGCGCTGGCGAGTTCAGCGACCAGGTTCGCGGGTTGGTCATAAGGACTAATTGCTTCGGGCATTGCCCCCGGCGACTCCGTCGCGGTGATGTCCAGCACCCGTTATGAATGGACGGTGCTGGACTTCGCGATCTGGTTCGCTGGTACCATTACCGTGCCGATTTATGAGACGTCTTCCGCGAGCCAAGTGGAATGGATCTTAGTTGATTCTGGCGCGCGCCTCGTGGTGGTTGAAAATGCTGAAAAACTTGAACTCGTCCGCACGGTTGTGGGCGAATCGGCCCTTTTGGTCCAGGGCCCTGTTTCGCTGTGGTGCATTGACGACGACGGCGACTCCCCGCACCTGGGCGGCCTGACCGCCGTCGGCCGTGGCGTCTCCGACGCCGAGCTGGAAAGCCAGCGTAGCGTCGCTGAGCTCGGTTCTGTGGCGTCGATGGTCTATACCTCTGGCACTACCGGTCGGCCGAAAGGCTGCCAAATTACGCACGGCAATTTCGCTTTGGTAGCTAAAAATGTGATTCCGTTCTTGCCGGAGGTTCTGGCTGCGGGGCCCTCGCGAACTTTAATGTTTCTGCCGCTAGCCCATTTATTGGCGCGCGGTTCAGTTGGTTTGTCTGACCGCTGGCACAACGTTAGGTCATACCGCCAGTGTGAAGGAGTTGCTCGTTGACCTGAGCAGCTTCCAACCCACCTTCTTGCTTTGCGTGCCACGGATCTACGAAAAGGTCTTAGAAGGTGCAGAACAAAAAGCTCAAGATTCCGGTCGAGGCAAGGTATTCGAGGTTGCCTTGCGCACCGCCATCGACTACTCCCAGGCGCTCGATGCGCAGGCTCGTCAAGCAGGCAGTGGCCCCGGGCTGGTGCTGCGCCTGAAACACAAGGTTTTTGACAAGCTGGTCTACGCGAAGCTTCGGCAAGCTTTTGGTGGAAAAGTGCACTACACCGTCTCCGGTGCCAGTGCGTTGGGACTACGCCAGGCGCACTTTTTCCGAGGTGCTGGCGTGATGGTGCTTGAAGGCTACGGGCTGACCGAATCAACGGCGCTGTGCACCGCTAACACCCCAGAACACACCAAAATTGGCACCGTGGGAATTCCGTTACCCGGCACCACTATCCGCATCGCGGACGATGGTGAAGTACTCATCAAAGGAATCGGCGTATTCGCTGGCTACCACGCTAACGAGGCAGCAACGGCTGAGGCTTTTGTGGACGGATTCTTCCGCACCGGCGACCTTGGCACACTTGATGAGGATGGTTTCCTCACTATTACGGGAAGGAAAAAGGACCTCATTGTTACCGCCGGCGGTAAGAACGTCTACCCGGCTCCGCTCGAGGATGCCCTGCGCGAATCGCTGCTGATCTCGCAAGCCGTTGTGGTGGGCGAGGGTCGGCCGTTCATCTCGGCACTGCTCACACTCGATCCGGACGCGCTGGATCGCTGGAATGCACAGCACGGCAGCTCGGTATCAGCCCAGGCCGCGATGGATTCTGCCGAGCTATGTGCTGAGCTTCAACTCGCCGTAGACAAGGCAAACCAATCCGTATCAAGGGCGGAATCGATTCGAAAGTTCAGCATACTGCCAGAAGATTTCAGCGTCGAGTCCGGGCAGCTGACGCCTTCACTAAAAGTTAAGCGCAATGCCGTCATCAGCGATTATGACGGACTGATTGACGAGCTATACCGCTGAGACAGCACTGAACCGAACCCTTAGAGGGCGGCGCGGCGGCCTTGCGGACGACGCTTGGCCGCGGCGGCCAGCTCACGACGGCGTTTGGTTGGCCAACTAAAGGCGAACGTCAACGAAGCCACCAACAAGACTAGGACTCCGATGGTGCCGCCGGAATCTGTCCAGAATTGTTCTGGAAAGAGTCTGATCAAAGTATCTGATAGCCGGAACGTCCAAGTGCCATTGGCGAAGAACAACTGGTGGAAGTCGGTAAAGAAACGCTCCCAGCCGAGAAGCGCGAAGACTCCTAGGCCAATAATGATGACTAAAGTCGCCGCGGATCCGGCAAACAAGCTCCGGCGTACCCCACCGACGCTGCGTTTCGCGAGATAAATAATGCCGACGATCATGGCAATCAGCAGCACCAGGCCGGCAAGCATCGCAATCATGTAGACGCCTTTGACATCCACCATATGGCTGACTTCGCCGGAGCCGAAGAGCGGACGACCATCGCTGCCTACTAAACCGGCCAAATACTTAGGGCCGGTAAAATTGTTGAGGTAATCAACTGCGTAAGAACCGTAAGTAACTCGTTCTTCGGTGTTAAAGCCAAAACTGTCCGCAGGGAATCCGGGGCGGTTGTATTCAATCCAGGCGAAAAGCGGCATCGCAATAACGCGGATGGCTAGCAACAACAAAACAAATGGAAAAAATACCGCGACCAGAATCTGCCAGAATCTCGGCAAAATCGCCTTGGTTTCAGCAGCTTGCGCCCGTTCCGCGTGCCGACGATCAACCTCGTCCTCGGGCGGTCGAACCGCCAACATCGTTGTCTCGGTAGGGACTTCCGTTTTTAGCGCCGCCGGTAAAGTGCTTGCCGGGCGCATCGGTTCCACGGGCTGGCCCGGCACTGGCGGTTTCATCTTGACTGGCTCAGCAGGAGCGACTGGCTCAGTGAGCTGATTTGAAGCAGGTACTTCCGCTGGTTTGGCGGCCTTTGACAGGCCAGCGCTCATCCAGTCAAAAGCCGGCTCCGGCTTTTGTGCAGTATTTTCCGCGGCCAGATCTCGCGCCAGTTCTTCGGCCGAAGGCACTGCGGCTTTCGACTTTTCAGGCTGGTCGGATGTCGGCTTTGCTTTTTCACTCACACTGCGAGGTTACCGCCAGGCGGCTTAACGACCTGGTTGCCACCCCGCAAAGAGCCAGATTCCCTACCGAGTGGGCAGCACTGCTCCAACGTCTTGCTGCGCCAAATCGCCGCGAACGCCCGCTCTGAAGGCTCGTCTGCCCAGAATCAGCGTATAGCACCAATACCCGGCCAACACTAACGCTCCGATAGTGATTTTCGCCCAAACTGGCAATGACGACGGCGTCACGAAGCCTTCCACAATGCCCGAGACCAGGAGCACCAATACCAGGCCGAAAGCCACGGTCATAAGCGACCGTCCTTCTTGGGCAAGCGCGGTCAGCCTGCGCTGCGGGCCAGGGGCAACCCACGACCAGAAGATCCGCAACCCCGCCGCAGCAGCAATGAAAATCGCGGTAAGTTCCATCAGACCATGCGGCAGAATGTAGCTGAAAAAGACGTCTCCCCGGCCGTAGCTGAACATCACGGCCGCGGCCATACCGGCGCTTTCGGCGTTGCCGTAAATCGCATAAGGCACCCAAAGCCCCGTGACACCAAAGGCAACACATTGCGCAGCAATCCAAGCATTATTAGTCCACACTTGTCCGGCAAATGATGCCGCCGGGTTATTTGAGTAGTAGTCTACAAAGTTCTTTTCGGCGTATTGTCGCCACTGCGCATCGCTGCCCATGGCACGCAACACATCGGGATTACTACCCGCCCAAATGCCGTAGAAGGTCGCAATCAAGAGGAAAACAGCAGCTACCACAAGCGTGAGCCAGCGAATCCGATAAAAGGCTGCGGGAAGGGTTGCCACAAAGAACACAGCAAGGTCTTCCAGCGCGTTGGAGTGCGCTCCGGTGAACTTAGTCCGCGCGCTGGCCAGTAGCGTCGACAGCGACGCAGAGAGCGCACCCTCGGGTGCCACTGAGCGCACCAGCGAGAGCTGGCTCGAAACGGATTGGTAAAGCCGTAACAATTCATCGGCTTCTTCGCCGTTCAGCCGTCGCTTGGCACTGAGCTGTCTAAGCCGCTCCCACTCTTGGCGGTGTACTGCGGTGAAGGCATCAAGATCCACACCCCTACCCTACTGGCAGAGTCCCAGCTCGCTCCATCATGGAATGCGGCACGCTGTTCACATAGGCTGGTGCTCATGACATCAATCGTCACGGGCGAGGCCGTGGTTCTAGAACTACGGCCAGCGTCTTTTGCTGCGCGCGCGTTGGGCACCATTATTGACATGATTGGCTCGATTATCGCACTGTTGTTGACCGTGTATCTGGTTTTCTGGGCGTTTCGAAACATCGATCGGGCCGCGGCAACCGCGATTGTGCTGAGCTTAATGGTGTTATTCATGGTGGTAGTGCCAGCAAGCGTCGAGACCATCACGCGCGGAAAGTCATTGGGCAAGTATGCAATGGGGCTGCGGGTTGTGCGCGACGACGGCGGCGCTATCCGATTCCGGCACGCATTTATTCGCAGCATCGTAGGTTATTTGGAGCTGTACCTCACGATTGGTTCAGTCGCGTTTTTATGCTCACTATTCAACGAGCGGTCGAAACGCCTCGGTGACATGTTGGCGGGCACCTACGCAATGCGCGAACGAGTCCCCTCGGCGCCAGTGTTGCAACTCAGTACGCCAGGCTATTTGCTCACCTGGGCAGAGCACGCTGATATCGGCCGCCTTCCGGACGGTCTTGCGCGGAGGATCTCTCAGTTCATGTATCAAGCGGCAAAAATGGCACCCGCATCGCGAGAGCTGCTTGCGCGGAACCTGGCCCAGGAGGCCTCAGCCTTTGTTTCGCCGCCACCGCCGGCCGGCACGATGCCGGATGCTTTTTAGCCGCGCTCAGCGTGCAGCGGCGGGATCGAGACTATCGCCGAATGATGACGTCAAAGGCGCGTGCCCAAGTTCTGAGCACGCGCCTCAACAGATTGCCTTTTGATTCCTAAACCCGTTTCTGGGCTGGCGAGATTATTGGTTTAGCCGCGGAAGGCGTACTGCGCCCACGGGATATTCCAGTCACCAAAGCCGTCATCCAGATCAGTCTGAGGGCCTTCGGTATTTATTACCTGAACCGGGTCACCGGTTGTCATGGTGTCAAAGAGCCAGGCTGCGTCATCTGGGCCCAACCCAACGCAACCATGTGAAATATTAGCCACGCCCAAACTGGCGTAACCACCAGGTGCCGTCTGATGCACGAATTCACCACTGTTGCTGATGCGAATTGCATTAGAGACGTTCAGCGTGCCGTAGTAGGCCGGGTTACCGGGCTTCAAGCCGATGGTGTCAGCTTTGAATACTGCTTCTTTCTGCTTGTCCATCATCACCAAATAACCTGCAGCAGAGGGGAAGCGAGTGTCGCCCATAGTCACTGGCATGGTTCGTACCAATTGGTCATTGATGAAAAGGTTTGCCACATGGTTGGTGGCGTCGGCAACGAGAACGCGCTTATCGCCAACATTCATGATCATCGTCTTATTAAAATTGCCAATTTGACCGTTGCCAAAGTCCACCCCGAGCAGCTTAATATCGATCGTGACTACGCTATTTGCGGTCCAAAACGCCTCAGGGCGGAATCTCACCACCTTGTCACCGATCCAACGGAACGCGCCAACCTGCCCTGCCGAGGTGGTGATCTTAATGGCATTCTCGACGGCGACTTTATTGAGCACCGGTTCGCTGAAGGTCAATTGGACAGGCTGGCCCGCCCCGATGTTGCCTCCGTCGCGGACGTAACTCACCGCGTCTGCCTCATTCGCGGCCGGCACTGTGCTGAAAGACTGGGTTTTGGAAGTCTCTCGGTCCGCGGCGTCAACACCGGTAAAGGTGTAGTTGTAACTAGTGTCGAAATTCAGCGGACCGGTGGCGGTCCAGGTGGACTTATCTGCACTGAGCGTGCCAGGTACTGCGAGACCGGTCTTATTGTCGATCAAGCTAACTGTTTTGATCGTGCCATTGATCGCTTTGATCACGGCAGGAGTTACTGGATTAACTTGAACTGCACCGTTAGTCGGCGTGGTACCCCACTCAATCGGTTTCGCGTCTGCCGTTGGCTTTGCCGATGTGTTCGCGGAAGAGTTTTGCTCGCTGGCATTGATTTTCGCATTAGCCCACGGCACAGCAGCCACGGCACCAATGCCACCTGCACCTACAACGGCGCAGATCGCTACGATGACACCGATCTTCCAGCCCTTGCGGCTCTTTTTGCCTTGTTCAGTGTTACTCGAATTCCCTGAACTTTCCGACATCCTGGCTCCCAGCTTTTCCCACCTCGATTGCCCGACTAGCGCGTCGCACAAGTACCTAACTCAGTCGATACGACTATTTGAGCAGCCGAACGATGCAACTATTTTATCCTGCAGATGGATCTAATAGTGACAACAGCAGGCTCAGACCGGCAACGAATTCCTGTGCATCCGCTGTGAAGCTTGAGCTACGGCTTAGTAGCGGTACTGGTCCGCTTTGTATGGTCCGGCAACATCAACGTCAAGGTATTCAGCCTGATCCTTGGTCAGCTCACTCAGCTCGACGCCGAGCGCGGCCAAATGTAGTCGAGCGACTTTCTCGTCCAAAATCTTCGGCAGGACGTAGACCTGTTTTTCATACTCGCCGTCGCCATGTTTAGTGAAAAGCTCAATTTGCGCAATCGTCTGGTTTGCGAAGGAGTTACTCATAACAAAGGATGGGTGCCCCGTAGCGTTACCCAGATTAAGCAAACGACCTTCCGACAGCACAATGATTGAGCGCTCGTTCTCGCTACCTTGCTCAAACACCCATTCGTGCACTTGAGGTTTGATCTCAACCTTCTGCACGTTGGCAACCCGGGCTAGGCCGGCCATATCGATCTCGTTGTCGAAGTGGCCGATGTTGCCAACAATTGCTTTGTTCTTCATCGCTAACATCTGATCCGCCATAATGACGTCCTTGTTCCCGGTAGTGGTGATGAAAATATCGCCCACCGTGAGAACCGAATCGAGTTTCGCCACTTGGTAGCCGTCCATCGCCGCCTGGAGTGCGCAAATCGGATCGATTTCAGTGACTATTACCCGAGCCCCTTGGCCCCGGAGCGCCTCAGCAGCACCCTTTCCGACGTCGCCATAACCGCAAATGACCGCAACCTTGCCGCCGATCAAAACATCCGTTGCGCGGTTGAGGCCATCCGGAAGCGAATGCCGGATACCGTATTTGTTGTCGAATTTGCTTTTGGTCACGGAGTCATTGACATTGATCGCCGGAAAAAGAAGTTTGCCTTGCTCCGCGAGCTGGTACAAGCGATGTACGCCAGTGGTGGTTTCTTCGGTGACGCCTTGGATTTCTGCCGCCAACCGGGTCCACTTCTGCGAATCTTCTACCTGTGCTGCCCGCAGAACATCCAGAACGATGCGCCACTCTTCGTTATCGTCCTCGGTTGCCGACGGAACTCCACCGACTGCCTCGTATTCAACGCCTTTATGCAGCAGCATCGTTGCATCGCCGCCGTCGTCCAGAATCAAGTTCGGGCCAAGCTCCGGATTCTCCGCCGCGCCCGGCCAGCTCAGAATCTGCTGAGCAGTCCACCAGTATTCTTCGAGCGTTTCACCTTTCCAGGCAAAAACTGGCACTCCAGCCGGAGCGTCAATGGTTCCGCTTCCCACCACGGTGGCTGCTGCAGCCTCATCTTGGGTGGAAAAAATATTACAAGAAGCCCAACGAACTTCAGCTCCGAGAGCCACTAGCGTTTCAATGAGCACTGCGGTCTGCACAGTCATATGCAGTGAGCCAGCAATCCTGGCACCCTTGAGCGGCTGGCTCTCGCCAAACTCGGTGCGCAATGACATCAAGCCAGGCATTTCGTGCTCAGCAAGCCGAATCTGATGCCTGCCGGCTTCGGCAAGTGAAATATCGGCAATCTTGTAATCGAAAGACATGTTCTTCCTTAGGCCTTGATGTTGCTGGTCTGTTGACTCGGAGCGTCGTTTTCCGGGAGCTGTCCCGGGAGTAGGATCGCGATGCCGTCTTCAATCCGATAATGCAAAGGAACCCCCTCTGGGCCCGGGGAATCGCTAACCAGCTCATGCTGCCCCTGCTGCAACCGGGATCCGGTCACCGGGCAGCGCAAGATGCTCAACAACTCTTTTTGCAGGTGGGACATCTGGCTCCTC
This sequence comes from Renibacterium salmoninarum ATCC 33209, assembly GCF_000018885.1. Taxonomy (NCBI): domain Bacteria; kingdom Bacillati; phylum Actinomycetota; class Actinomycetes; order Micrococcales; family Micrococcaceae; genus Renibacterium; species Renibacterium salmoninarum. Next base: position 2,693,208 of record NC_010168.1, read on the forward strand.
GGGGCGCGACTAACTCTTCGTCGTTTACAGCCTACTGCGCGCGTGCTGGTGGCTCAGAATCGAGACGGTCAGAGTCGAGTCTGCCGAAATATTGCCGCGCCAGCTCAGTCGCGCAAAATCCGTAAATGACCGCGTCGGTTCGCGTGGCTCGGCCGCTCTTGACCCGCTACCGGCGGTTCAAGCGGAGCACGATTGGCACGTTGAAATGAGGCTTGCTCATCTTCAGTTGGCTTTGCCGCTTCACGGACGGCATCTGCCAAGGCCAGTAAATCATCAGTATTTGGCGGCGGCGGAGTATCCGGCATAGCTAGTCGGAGAACTTCCCATCCCCTTGGCACGGTAAGCCGGCCAGCGTGCTCGGCGCAAAGGTCGTAGCTATGCGGCTCGGCGAAGGTGGCTAATGGACCCAGAACCGCAGTTGAATCGGCATACACGTACGTCAAAGTAGCTACCGCTGATTGCTGGCAGCCGGACCGTGAACACTGACGCATCTTTCCCACGAATAGGTAGCCTACCGCCCCGCACCGACACCTGGCGTCATCAAGCCGCTTTACACACAATGTCGCCTTCACCGGCACCAAAGGACTAGCATCGAATTATGCAGCAAGGATGGCAGTTCAGGCTCTCTGAAGAAGCCGGTAAGGCCGCGGTCGGAAAGAGCTTCAGGTCTCGACGGCGAGACCGGCACGGGCGCGGACTTCGCGGCCGACTGGTGTTGCCGCCATTACCTGGTGCGCGCACCCGTTCCGAACGATTCGACGACCTTGTGGTCGAATCTGCCGATCGGCTGCAGGACATTTGGGGTGGCACGCTGGATCGGGTTCAGTTTGCGGTCGATGAGATTCCGGGTGGTTTAGAGGAGCTTTTAGCTTTGCGACAGCCAGCGCCGATGGCATCGCTTCGCTCCGCAGACAAAGACAGTCCAGTAACGATCACCGTTTACCGCAGACCAATAATGCAAGCCACTGAAGGCGATGAGGAGCTGCGCGAAGCGGTTCACGATTCCGTTGTTGAACAAGTAGCCGTGCTGTTGAACCTCACGCCTGAATCAGTGGATCCCGCCTACGGCCGAACACGCCGATTCTGAATCCAGCTTGGACCTCAATAACCCAGCGCAACCTTAAGGCTTTGCGCGCTGGGCGCGCTGCGTGGCAGCCCTAAGATCGCTAAACCGTTGCCGTCAGTCTGGCTCAGTACCTGTGCACCGTAAACCGGATCTCCACTAGCGGAGACTAAGAATCCAAGCACGGGTCCACCGCTAAGCTGCGCCGGATCTACCACCACGGTGCTGCCACCAGGAACATCTAGGCTCTTTGCTGGCTGAAACGTTCCATCGGTGCCGATCGGGGTCAGCGAAAGCTGACCTTTACCGGCTGGAGCACCAAAGCTGATTTTGCTCGGCGCGCCAGCTGGGAGCACCAATAATTGGTTATCTGTCAGCTTCAACGATGCGCCGGCATTCGCAATATCAACAGGGTCGGCAGCTTTCGAGCCGCGAACACTACGAACCGTCGCGGTAATCGCCGTTTGCGCGCTGACTTGCACCGTATAAGTGCCAGCGGGCAGTCCACTCAACGGCAGTTCAGTCACTGAACCTGCCTTTGCGGTAAATACGCCACCATTGGGTAGGTTTGCTTGCCCGCCCTGACTAAATACCTGCACTTGAACAACTGAGTCGCTGGCACCGGGGACTGCTACTTGGAGCGCCGTCTGGGCATCTTGATAACCTGCTTGCCCGGCGATATCGCTAGCCACCGTCGGGTCCAAAGTCTGCACTCCGGTAATGACTTGGGCTTGGTTCGGTGCGGCCACCGGCGTCAAATAATCCACGCCGCCAGGCGTTAGCCCGCGCAAGACAGATTGCTGGATTACTGCCGAAACCGGCCCACCATTAGATTTCGCATGAACCGCCAGATCTTTTTGCCCCGCGGCTAGACCAGCAAGGACTATTGAACGTGAGCTGCCCGCCGGTACCAATAAGCCCTTGCCGCCGGCCGCCTGCACCACGCCGTTGCTGCCAAACAGGTCTAAATTGACGGTAGCCGCCGTTGCGGAAGAATTTGCCAAGGTCAGAATCGCGGTACGGCCAATATCAGTGCTGGTACCGACCAACCACAAGTCATTTGCCGGAACCTGACAACTGGCCGCAGCAAGGCCGCGCAAGTCGCCGTCGTTCGAGGTGTAAACCTGCACCGCGGCGGCAGGGGTTCGCTGCTTAGCGACCGGATCTGCCCGAAGCACTGTAGGCCCGGAAACATCAAAAGAGCCCAGTATCGCTGCCTTGCCAGGGCTTGGTGCCGAGCCCGGCTCCGGAGTTGGAACCTCAGCAGGCTGTTGCGAGATCGAACTCAACATTGTCGATCCAGGATCAAGCTGAGTCAGGGCGCTATTGGGCAGTATCGCTTGTGGGTTCGCACTTACCAATGCGCTGATCTGAGTTTTCGCGGTGGTTGATGCCGGCGAGAATTGCGGGTCGGTGCCGTCACTGCTGCCTTGCGGAAGTTGTGCTGGTCCTGGGCAGTGGGAGATTGACTGACCGGCTGGCAGGTTCGCGGATTGAGGTTCAATGGCCACACTTGCCGAATTCCCGGGCGCAATGGTTCCAGCCGCTACTACCGCGCCGGCGACAACAACAATGCCAACTCCGGAAAGCACCCCGAATACGGTCCGCAGGCCAGAGCGCTTGCCAGATTTTACTTTGCTTCGGTCAGCGCGCCTTTCGGTTTTCGCTTCAGAGGCGGATTTAAGTGGTTCTTCTGGAGTTTCAATCGGAGCGTTACTCGGCTCAGTCATCGTCTTCATTCCCATCAAAGGCTCTGCGACCTTTTCGCGATTTCGAGCTGGACTGGTTCGCGGACCGTTGGACGGTGGCGCTCTGAGCCGCTGATTCCCGCTTATTGGCGTTTTGCACTACGGCAGCCCGACTGACAGCAGCGCGTGAGACGCCACTACGACCCGCGGGCAAGGGAATCGCCAACAACAAGGTCAGCGCTAGCAGCGCTATTTGCACGACTGCCCACAACGGTGCCCAGGGTTGTTCATAGCGCACCTCAAGTTGGCCGCCCTCGGCAGGAAGTTGGAACGCTTGTGCCCAGCTACCAGCGATTTCCGGCGCCGCAGCGGAGGAAAGTTTGCGTCCGTTGAGCCACGCTGTCCAGCCAACATCAGCACGCTCGGCGAGGATTAACAGCCGCCCTTGTTGCCCAGCCGCTATCGTCGTATCGATGCTGGTAAGCCCAGACGGAACGAAACTTAGTGTGCCGCCCTTGCCGTCATCTATCCGAACTCGGGCAATCGTTTCGGCCGCTGGCGCACCACTCAGCAGTGTGGGAGTAACTCGCCATAACCAGCCTTGATCGGTTGGACCTACGGTAGCCAGTCCTGGAACCCCATCTATCTGGCTAGCGAGGAGCTCGGCTTGAGTGTCGCCACGGTGCAAGACGATAAAGCCCACGTCTAGGCTAGTCAATATTGGCCTCGGATCGACCCCAGTCCCGGCCACAATTGTTGCTACCGCAGCCCGAATTGATGCGTTTACCGGATCATCACCGGAAATCTTTTCAGCCCCGGGCAGCCCGCTAATCCCTTGCGCGGCGGCAATGCTAGACAGCGAATCCATTGAAGTGCCTGCGCCGCGAACCAACGCCGCGTCCACGCTGCCGTCTTGATTCGCATCGATTACCAATGACCGGCTTCGATCCGGGCCCAAGCCACGATCAGTCGCCGTGGCTGGCAAGCTGCGCACAGTAGAACTTTGTAGCTCGGTACCGCCATTCAGATTCTGATAAACCCACATGCTCAGCGAAGCTATCGGCGAAATGATGAGCAAAACTGTCAAGATGCCAGCAACAGTCCGAGGCAATGCCCGGCCCTTAGTGGGGTTACCGGAGACGCTTGCCGATCGCCAGCCTTGCACGGCATCGAGCGCAATTGTTGCCGAACCGAGCAAAGCGAAGGCCAGCACTGACAACGCTGGCCCGCTAAACGGGGTGACTAGCGCGTCTTTTCCGGTCGACGTGCCAATATGGCCTACTAGATAGCCCAGCACAAGCGCAAAGATGCCAACCAGCCAAAGCACTCTGACCGTGGCGGAACGCTTATTTGGCCAGACCAACGCGCCAACCGCAAGCAAGACCAGCGGCGCGCCAATAATCAGCACGGCCAACCAAGCCCACGGAATACCCGCTGGCAACCAACTCATTCCCGGCAAAGCCGCATCTGAGCCGATCACCAGTGGTTGACCCAAGAGCTGCTGCCAACTAGGTGCAATGTTGAAGGCCAACGGCACACCAGGATCTGCCAAAATCGCTCTGGGCCTGTCCAAAGTGGAAATAATGAACGGCACAAATAGCGCCGCGGTGGGCAACAGCGTCCACCACAACGTTCTAGCCCGCCGTCCGCCAAAGACCATGAAGAGCACAACTAAGATGATGGCCAGCGGCAAGAGGCTTGGCGCACTGGCCGTCAACACGGCCAAACCCAGACCGGCTGCAGCGGCCGCGGTCCAAGAGATCCGGCCAGCAATACCGGGTTTGCCAGTAGGTAGTGCCGCAGTTAGCGCTGGATCAGCGCCCCGGCGGCTTTGCGCGGCACCCATTGCACGAATGAAGCCGAAAAATACCCACGGAATAATGACATGGGCGATTAAAGCGCCAAGCCGCCCCTGACCGAGCGCCAGCAGAAACATCGGCGCACCAGCCCAGACAAACGCGGCCAAAACTCGTGGCCAACGACTGCGAATCAACGCGCCGGTGCAAAACCAAGCGCCTAGGCCGGCCAGTGGCAGAGCTAAGAGAATCAGCCAGCCAACCGCGGCTGAGCCGTTGCCCAAGCCCAGCACACCGAGTACGCCAAGTACGGCGTCGAAGGGCTCGCCATGGCCGGGCCAACCGCCACCTAGACCAATCCACCAACTCACGGCGTTATGCCAAATATCGCTCAGCGCACTCGACAGTGGGAGCAGTCCGCCACCGCTGATCGCTTCAGCTCCGATAAATCGGAACATTGACACAACGGAAATTGCGGCCAAAACGATGACTACCAATACAGCGCCAGCGCCCGCCCACAATCTGCGCGAAGTTGCTATTGCGACAAAATCATCGTTTGCATCACCGCTGGGCACGTACTCGCCCGCGCTATCCAGCAGATCCTCGTCACGGCTTTGACCAGCGCCGGTGAGCGCTTCGAAGAGCGAACGCCGATAACTTCGTACGTCTCGACTATCGATCTGCAGGCTTTGAATAACTGATCGGGAGACTCTGCGGGTGCGGTTAGCACTGGAGCGTCCGCGAATGATCGCTCCTGGCCGCAGCAGCGCGGCAAGGGTAGCGACAAACTGTCTGCCGCCGTGGCCAGGATCTTTGAAGAGAATCCCGGCGAATAGCCGATACAAACCGCCTAATAATGCGCCAATCCAGAGGAAAGGCACCTTCCACCAGCTGGCATGTTTTAGCCGTAGGTGTACTTCTGCTTTACGCGCGGCAATATCAGTACTCAGACTTGCTGGCCGATTCCGCACGTGCGACATCACGGCGCCAGGAACTACTACCACTCGATGCCCGGCAAGCCGGTTGCGCAAGCAAAGGTCAACGTCGTCGCCAAGGCCAGGTAACGCTGGATCGAAGCCAGCCAATTCTTCCCAAACATCACGCCGCACCAACATGCCGGCGGAATTTACCGCGAAAACGTCGCTACGCGCGTCGTATTGGCCCTGATCTTGCTCGTCCAGCTCGATCATGGTGAGGCGTTCGCCCCAGCGGCTAGTGCTGAGGCCAACGTCAATAAGGCTGCGGGAATCATCCCAATCAACTTGCTTACAACCCGCAATAGTTACCGACGGCGCTCGTTCGACGGCGTGCAATAGCTCCGCGAGCGCCTCAGGGGCCGGTGCTGAATCATCATGGAGAAACCAGAGAAATTCGGTTTCCGCGGCCGGGTTAGCTGTCCGATCGCGAGCGGTGGCTCCAGCTAAAGCAGCACGAACCGCTGCGCCGAAACCGCCTCTAGCTTCAGTCGAAATTGTGTTCTCAGTGCCAAGCGAGCCGCTCAGAAGCTGTACCGAATTATCTGAAGAGCCTGCGTCCACACCGATCAGCCGATCAGCTGGCCGAGTTTGGCCCTGCAAAGCAGCTAAGGTCCTGGGTAAATACGCCGAGCCGTCGTGGCTTACCACGACGGCTGTGACGCGCATTGCTTCAGAAATCAGACTGCTCGCTTCCGCAACCGACGACGCTCTCGCTCGGACAGGCCGCCCCAGATACCGAATCGTTCGTCATTGGACAGAGCGTACTCGAGGCACTGCGCCCGAACGTTGCACGAGACGCAAACTTTCTTCGCGTCGCGAGTCGAACCACCCTTTTCTGGGAAAAATGCTTCAGGGTCAGTCTGCGCGCATAGCGCGTCAGTCTGCCAGGAAAGTTCCCCCTCATCGGCCGGGTCAACCATGGGTATGCCAGGAAGGCCGATCCAAACGGCCTGATTTGCGGTCCCGGTAACTTCGGCTGGTCGATCAAAGCTCAGCTCGGTCTCTAGGGCCTGCGAATCAAGTGCCTCGTGCGCGGCAAGAAAAGCCGTTGCGGTGTCCTCGAGGGACTCAGCCTCGGCGCTTCGATAGCTTTCGGCAGCCTGCGGATCCGCTGGATCAACGTACCAGTCCCCCGGTACGCCACGGGAGCGATACAGAGATGCTGCCTGCGCTTCCAGCGCAGATTCTTCCTCGAAGGCTCCGGATAGCCCATTCGGAGAGGTATTACTACGCTCCGCTTGTCCCATGATGGTCCTCCTGGTTTCGCCA